>JBFMFT010000132.1:0-11224 GCA_040751925.1 Chloroflexota bacterium | reverse complement strand
CCCCCTGCATATACCGACTCACGATTTCCAGACCCAGGACGACGAATAACAAGGTCTCCATGCCACTGGTCGCCGCCCACACCAATTGCCAGGTCAGGACGAGGATAAGACTGACCAGCCCAGCCAGATGAGCCTGGGCCGGCCGTAATGAACGCCAGACGGCCGCTCCGCCCCGCCCTGCCCACACCAGGCACAACGCCCCCAAGACGTAGGCCCACAGCGTTGGCGGCAGGCGCAGCCAGTAGCCAACGGCCAGTAATACTGTCCACAGGGGGGCCGTGGAACCCGCGCTAGTGACGCCTGGCACATATTCCCAACGGCCGTTGAGAGCCAGGTTGCGGGCGTAGGTCTGGTGAATCCAGGCGTCGTCCAGAGGGAAACCCACTTGACCCTGAACAGAAGCATAGCCGTAGAGAGCAACGGCTAGAGTAGCCGCGCCCACGACTAACCAGCCCGGCCGCTGCTCCTGCCACGTGAAAGCTGCTGTACGTGGCCGCATACCCTCGTTGAAAGTTGAAGGTTGAAAGTTGAAGGTTGAAAGTAAACCTTCAACCTTCGACCTGTAACCTGTAACCTTGTCCATTCGCGTTCTAAAGTTGAACCCCACAGGAGGTAAGACCATCCTCATCGCCCTGCAAGATGGCTTCAATGGCCTGGGCATTTTCTGTCTCACCCTGGCCCGTGTACCAGGTCTGCAACTGGTTCAAGTGCCAGGCCAGGTCGGCCGAAACTGGCAAGCAGCGCAACTGGGGCAAAATTTCGGCGGCCATAGGCAGGCGCACGAAAGCCATAAACAGATAATTACCGGCCGGCCGGCCGTAACCGGTAACAGACGGTCGAGTCAGCCTTGCCAGGATAGATTGGGTCTCGGCCGGATCGGCCTCTGGCAAAAGGCTCTGCCAGAGGGCGATGCTCTGCTGGTAAGGTGTTCCATCGAGGGTTAGTAGATGGGAGGCTCGATCTAAAGCGGTCGCTCGTTGCCAGGCGTCGGCGGCCAGGTCGCTCCGGCCGCTCTGGAAATAGATCACGCCCAGCCCCAAATGGCCTCCTGGCTGATCAGGGTCAATGGCTAACGACTGGTGAAAGAGGTCGGCCGCCAGGACACGTTGGCCCAGGGCCAGGGCGGCCCGGCCCTCGGCTACCAGCCGGGTTGCCTCATCTGGCTGGTTGGCCGGCGTCAAGGGAATGGTGGCTGCGGCTCGCCGGGCGGTTGTCCCCCGCCAGAAAGGCGATTCACGCCAGGTGGTTTCCAGCCTGTACAACTCCGCGTAGGCCGTTTGGGCGGCTTCTGTCACCCCCTGCGCTTCGTACCACAAACCCAGGTTCAGGTAGTAGAAAGGGACTGCGGGTGAAAGGGTGATCGCCTGCTGCATGGTGGCAATGGCCTCGGCCGCCCGCCCTTGCTGCCAGTAAAGCGCGGCCAGATTGGCATGGTTCAAGCTCCAACCGGATTCAGCCCGAATGACCTGCTCGTAAGCGGCGACGGCCGGTTGAAGCTGGCTGGTGTCGGCCGTTGCCTCTATCCCCAGGGCGAAGCTCTGGCCTAATAACAAAGCCGTGTCCGGGTAAGGTGAGAGAGTTTGGGCCGCCGCGAAGTGGTCAACGGCAGCTGACCAGTCACTGGCTTCGACGGCGGCCAAGCCGTCCGCATACCGTTGGTCAACCTGCCAGCCCCATACACCACCGACCATCACCACCACGTATAAGAATAGCCAGGTGACAGGTAGCAAGTAGCGGGTAGCAGGTGGCAGGTAAGAATTGCCACTTGCCACTTGCCACCTGCCACCTGCCACTTGCTTTTTACCTCCAACCAGGGCGGCTAATAAGACTGCGCCCAGGATCATGGGTTGCGGCCGTAGCTCAAAGGCGTCGAAGAGGCTGTGTACGCCCAAACTGGTGAGAGCGGCCGTCAGGCCAACCCGCCCGTTGCTCCATCTACCGTTCCGCCACTCTCGTCGCAGCCAACGCCACCACAGAGCCAGGCCATAAAGAAAAGCGGCCAGTCCCACCAGCCCCATCTGGCCGAGAACACTCAGAACCACGTTGTGGGGAGAAGCGTTTGGCGGGGCTGGTGGCACGGCTACTTCCTGTAAATAATAGGTCAGGTATGTATTAGGCCCTGCCCCCAGCCAGGGATGCTGACGCCAGGCTGTGAGAGCGACCGGCCACAGAATCACGCGGTCAAAGGCTTGGGCCAGTTGGGCGCGATTCAGCCAGAAGGATTGCGGCCGTAGCCAGGCCGTCAAAGCCAGGAGGGATACGATGGTGACGGTCGCTGTCGCCCCAAATCGCCACCACACTCGCCTGGATAGGGCTTTATCTCTGAAATGGAGGCTCAGGCTGCCCAATCTCAACGTGAGGAGGCCGGCCGCCGCCCCCAACCACCCCCCCCGCGAGCCGGTCAGGATGAAGATGGGCAAAGCTAAAGCTAACCAGAGCCACAACAGGTAGTTGGCGCGGTCGCCGTGGACCACCTGGTTGATGCCCAGCAGCAGGGGAGCGCTTATAAGCGAGGCCAGAATGTTAGGATTATCGCTAAATCCCCAAACACGCAGCATTTCAGGCGGCAATGGCCGCGTCCAACCCATCGTCTGATACCAGGGCCGGAGATACAGGAAAAGCTGAATATAGGCAGAGATTAGTAAAACCGCTACCAGGACGTAAAGAGCCGCGCTGAACAAGCGTGGAGACCAACCACAACGGAAAACGACCACAGCCAGGTAGAAAACGAGCGCGCCAGCTAGCCATAGCCAGACGATCCGCCAGCTTCGTGAAGGGTCAATGGAAAAGACGGCGGCCAGCCCGGCGGCCACGACCAGGGTCAGAATACCTCTGTCGAGTGGTGTGAGCAACCTATTGACCCCACGCCGCCACACCAGCCAGAAGCCGGCCGCGCCGGCCACCCCCAGCAGACTGAGACCGACCAGGCCGGCGGCCGGCAGCAGCAGCATCCAGATTCCCATGAGCAAAGGGTAGCCCAGTCCAATAATCCAGACCGCCCATTGTAACCAGCGTGGAGGACCGGTCATTGGTAAATGGGTAGTGGTAAGCGGTTGGGTCATCTTCTTGTAGGGCACGTTTTCAACTTGCCCGGTAGGGCAAGCTAAAAGCGCGCCCTACGGCAAGGCGGTACAATTTCACGCCATCAAATTCTTGCCAGAAGTGGACGGCCGCTACCTGCTCATTGCCGCTGTAGAGGCCAGTCAACAGCCGGGGGTGATCTTCATCCAGTATCAGGTAGCCCACGCCGTAGCGGTCGGCCGCTTCCAGGAGGATATGGGGTGGCTCATTAGGCAGGCTGACGGCGGCCAGGCCCGTGTGATAATGAAAGGCCGGCGCATCGCCGACCATGACGACGGCGTCGGCCGGCAACAGCGCGCCGATCCGCGTGTAAGCTGTCACCTGGCCCTCATTGGACTGGCGAGATAGGCCCAGGGCCGCACTCAGAACGAAGGCTATTCCTACGAAGAGGGCAGCGAAGTTGCGCCTGGCCCGTTGGGGGCGCCAATGTGGGCGGCGAGCGGCCGTCCACTCTACTGCCCGGCTCAATCCAAGAGCAGCCAGGGCCATGAACCAGGGCCAGAGGGCCACGCTGGAATGAAACAGCCCACCTCGTTCGCCCGGAAAGGTGAATAGTAAGCTCATGGTGAGAAAGAGGGCGAGGGAGTACCAAGTGAGCGGCCGGAGGAAGCCTTTTTGGATTTTGGATTTTGGATTTTGGATTTTGGATTGGCTCTGCCATCTGCCACTTGCCACTTGCCACCTGTTCCCCTGCTCCCCTGCCCCCTTGCCCCCTGCCCAGCCCCATAAGATAAAGGGGGTCAAGAAGATGAGGCCGTTGACGGCAACGAAGGTTTGCACGGCCGTCCAGAGGCCATTTAGCCGCGAACGGAGGATATTTCCCCAACCCCAGGCCAGAAAAGAATCCAGTGTTAGGGAGCGGCCGTAGGCAAAAATGTCGTCGTAGGTGGTGAGAAAGAGGGTTTGCGCCCCGGCCGTTGGCAGCAGCCGCCCTAAAACTATCCAATTGCGCCAAAACCAGGGGGCCATGATGAGCAGATAGCCACCCAACAGCCAAAGGATTTTGGATTTTGGATTTTGGATTTTGGATTGGCTCTTTGCTACCTGCCACCTGCCACTTGCCACTAGCCAGACCGCCAGCCCTACAATCAACAGCAACGCTCCATCGGCCCTGGTCAGGTGGGCCAGGCCGGCCGTCAGCCCGGCCGCCAGCCAATAGTACCCATGCTGTCCCGTACTGGCCCAGGCCAGGGCCAAGAGGCACAGGCCACCGGCCCAGGCGAAGGGAGCGAAGGTCTCCGGTTGGTTCCACAAGGGGCTGTAGTAGCCGCCGGCGGCCGTCAAGAGGGCGGCCGTCCACGCCTGCCACCGCTCGCCCGCCAGTTGGTGGCTGATGGTGTAAGCCAACAGGGGGAGTAGGCCAGCCAACAACCAAAAGGGTAGTTGCGCGCCACGAAAACCCCCACTGAGTTTGTAGCCGGCCGCCGCCAACAGGGACGGGAGCGGCGTCCAGTAGGTGTGACTGGGGGTGGGCAGCCCGGCCGGTTCATCCAGGAATTGCCAGATGACCTCTTCGGTGAAGCCGTAGCCGGCCGCCAGGCGACGGCCGTTGGTGGCGTAGTAGTAGGCGTCCAGGTAGGTCGGCCGGGTCAGCCGCCAGGCCCAAAGACCCTGGACGGCCAGGCCGATCAGGGCCAGCCACAACCAATCCATTTTGGATTTTGGATTTTGGATTTTGGATTTATCGTCCCGCATCGTGGTACTATTATAGTACCATTACCGTTGTAAGGTGTTGGTACTATAGTCCCCCCTCGCGGGTGGTTCTATATCTCACAGCCCAAGCATAGATGAGCAACGAGCTTTAGAGGGGAAGTGGGTATCTCAAATAGGAGCCGAATATATACTTGCCAAAAGGCTGGTGATTGATGGAATGCTGCTCCGGCCGTGTTCAACAATCCAGGCTGCTTCCGCTAAAGCAATCAAGGGCAGCACCAGTTGACCACTTGGGTCATCCATAATCGAGCGAGCTTTGGCACTCAATTTGGGACTGCCTTCGAGGTACCAGATGAGGGCGTGGGTATCCAGAATGTACTTATGGGCCATTCAATTCCTCGTCCGTTGGATGCCACTCGGCCATGACGAAATCTTCCTCAGACGACATATTTTCACCCCGGAACAGCCCATAACGCCAAAGCCGGGGCTGTTTTGGCTGGACGGCCGGAAGTAAAGTCTCTATCAGACGTTGAATCAGACGCAGCTGCTCCTCCAGCGAAAGCTGCTGTGCCTTCACCACAATTTGCTCCATGGTCTGAACGTTGGTTACCATGTCACACCTCGTCTATACAACATTCTCGCGCCAGCTACAAAACCCATCCTTTTTCTACAAGTATAATACTTGAAGGCACAAGTTTCCAGTTCAGGTGAGTTAAGGCGTCCATTAGAGGCCGTAGCCGAGGCTGGCGGCCAACCACTTTTCGACGACAGATATTTCCATCCCCTTACGGCCGGCGTACTCCTCCACCTGGTCGCGGCCGATGCGCCCCACCCCAAAATAGGCGGCCTGCGGGTGCGAAAAGTAGTAGCCGCTAACAGAAGCGGCCGGTAACATGGCGTAGCTCTCGGTCAAGGTGATGCCCGTATGGGTAGTGGCGTCCAGGAGGCGGAATAGTTCACCTTTCTCGGTGTGGTCAGGGCAGGCCGGGTAGCCAGGGGCCGGCCGGATGCCCCGATAGGCCTCGGCGATGAGGGCCTCATTGTCCAGCGATTCGTCGGGAGCGTAGCCCCAAAACTCCTTCCGCACCCGTTCGTGCAGCAATTCGGCCAGGGCTTCGGCCAGGCGGTCGGCCAGGGCCTTAGCCATGATGGCGCAGTAGTCGTCGTGGCGGGTTTCGTAATGGCGCGCCAGGTCGGCCAGGCCATGCCCGGCCGTCACCGCAAATCCCCCCACGTAATCGCGCACTCCAGTCTCTCTGGGAGCCACGAAATCAGCCAGGCTCAAGTTGGGGCGACCAGGTGGCTTGACCATCTGCTGCCGGAGGGTGTGAATGATGCCCAAGACCTCGCGGCGCGATTCATCGGTATAAAGCTCAACGTCGTCGCCGACGGTGTTGGCCGGGAAGAGGCCAATCACCGCTTTGGCCGTCAGGCTCTTTTCGCGGATGACCTGGCGAAGCATGGCCTGGGCGTCCTGGAAAAGATGGCGGGCCGTCTGGCCTACCTGGGGGTCGTCGAGAATTTGTGGGTAGCGGCCGGCCAGCTCCCAGACGTGGAAGAAGGGCGTCCAGTCTATAGTGCGGCTGATAACTTGTAATGGGTAATCAGGGAAAACGTGCCGGCCGGGTTGAACGGGCGACGGCGGGGTGTACCGACGCCAATCCGTGGTGAGCTTGTTGCAGCGAGCTTCCGCCAGGGTACACTGCCGCTTCTCTTGCCTGCTGCCAGCCCGCTTGTCGCGGATAGCGGCGTATTCCTGGCGGATGGCCGCCGTCAGATCACCGCTCCCCTCTTTGTTCAACAGACCGGCCACCACCCCCACCGCCCGCGAAGCGTCTACCACGTGAACCGTTGGCCCGCGCTGGTAGGCTGGCTCGATCTTGACGGCCGTATGCACCTTGGAGGTGGTCGCTCCGCCAATGAGCAGGGGGATGTTGAACCCTTCCCGTTCCATCTCCTGGGCCACGTGACGCATCTCTTCCAAAGAAGGGGTGATCAGTCCGCTCAGGCCAATGATGTCTGCCTGGTGCTCGCGGGCTGTGGCCAGGATTTTGGCCGCCGGGGCCATCACCCCCAGGTCAATCACTTCGTAATTGTTGCACTGCAAGACCACCCCCACGATGTTCTTGCCAATGTCGTGCACGTCGCCCTTGACGGTAGCTAACACAAGGCGGCCGTTGATCCCATTTGCGGAGCGGCTTTTTTCGGCTTCCAGAAATGGCGTCAGGTAGGCCACGGCTTGCTTCATCACCCGCGCGCTCTTGACCACCTGGGGCAAGAACATCTTGCCCGCGCCAAAGAGGTCGCCGACCACGTTCATCCCATCCATGAGCGGCCCCTCGATGACCTGGATGGGATGCTCCACCTGGCGGCGGGCTTCCTCGGTATCCTCCACAATGTACTCATTGATCCCTTTGACCAGGGCGTGGATGAGCCGTTCGCGCACGGGGGCGCTGCGCCAGGCTAGTTCTTCGCTCTTGCTTTGCTTTTGCCCCTTGTAACTCTCGGCAATTTCCAACAGCCGTTCGGTGGCCTCCGGCCGCCGGTTAAACAACACGTCCTCCACCCGTTCCAGCAGGTCGGCCGGTAGCTCCTCGTAAATCGCCAACTGCCCGGCGTTGACGATGCCCATATTCATCCCCGCCCGGATGGCGTGATAAAGGAAAGCGGAGTGCATGGCCTCGCGCACGCGGTTGTTCCCCCGGAAAGCAAAGGAAACGTTGCTGACCCCACCGCTGACCAGGGTATAGGGTAAGGTTTCTTTGATGCGCCGGGTGGCCTCAAAGTAAGCCAGGGCGTAGTCGTTATGCTCCTCGATGCCGGTGGCGACGGCGAAGATGTTGGGGTCGAGAATAATGTCCTGGGGTGGGAAGCCGACCTTTTTTGTCAGAATCTGGTAAGCGCGAGTGCAAATGGCTACTTTGCGCTCGACCGTATCCGCCTGACCCTGCTCGTCAAAGGCCATGACGATAACGGCCGCGCCATAGCGCCGGAGGAGTTTAGCCTGGCGAATAAACGCCTCCTCCCCTTCCTTGAGGCTAATCGAATTGACGACCGACCTGCCCTGCACACACTTCAGACCGGCCTCGATGACCGACCACTTGGAGGAGTCTATCATCACTGGCACTTTGCTGATGTCCGGCTCAGAGGCAATCAAGTTCAGGAAGGTAGTCATGGCCTGCTCGGAGTCCAACAGCCCCTCATCCATGTTCACGTCAATCATCTGCGCCCCGTTCTCCACCTGCTGGCGGGCGACGCCCAGGGCTTCTTCGTATCGGCCGTTGAGGATGAGGCGAGCGAAGGCGGCCGACCCCGCCACGTTCGTCCGTTCGCCCACGTTGACGAAGAGGCTGTCGCGGCCGATGTTCAGGGGTTCCAGTCCGCTCAGGCGGCATTTTGGCTCAATCACGGGGATAGCGCGGGGCGGCCGGGCCTGCACGGCTTCGGCGATGGCCCGGATGTGGGCGGGGGTGGTGCCGCAGCAGCCTCCCACGATGTTGACCAGGCCACTTTGGGCAAACGCACCCAGGACGGCGGCCATGTATTCAGGGGTGTCGTCGTACTCGCCAAACTCGTTGGGCAGGCCGGCGTTGGGGTACGCGCTGACGTAAGTCCCGGCCACCCGGCCGAGTTCCTCCACGTACTGGCGCAGTTCCTTGGCCCCCAGGGCGCAGTTCAGGCCGACGATGAGGGGTTGAGCGTGGGCCACCGAGTTCCAGAAGGCTTCGGTGGTCTGGCCGGACAGGGTACGGCCGCTGGCGTCGGTGATGGTGCCTGAAATCATAAGGGGTGTGTCGCTACCCCGTTCTTCCAGAAGTCCCAGAATGGCAAAGATAGCCGCTTTCGCGTTGAGAGTGTCGAAGATCGTCTCCACTAGCAGAATATCCACGCCGCCGTCGAGTAGTCCCCGCGCCGCTTCACCATAAGCCGTTGCCAGTTGGTCAAAGGTGACGTTGCGGTAGCCAGGATTGTTCACGTCCGGCGAAATCGAGGCGGTGCGATTGGTGGGGCCGAGGGCGCCGGCCACGAAACGGGGTCTATCTGGCGTCTGGCGGGTCATTTTGTCGGCCGCTTCGCGCGCCAACTGCGCCCCGGCCAGGTTAATTTCGTAGCACACGTCTTGCAAGCCGTAGTCAGCCTGGGAGATGGCCGTGGCGTTGAAGGTGTTGGTCTCAATCATATCCGCGCCGGCTTCCAGGTAGGCCCGGTGAATGGCCCGGATAATGTCGGGTTGGGTCAGGTTGAGCAGGTCGTTGTCGCCCTTGAGGTCGCGGGGGTGGTGGGCGAAGCGACGGCCGCGAAAGTCGGCCTCCGTGAGCTGATAGCTCTGGATCATCGTCCCCATCGCCCCATCCATGACCAGGACGCGCCTACTCAATTGCTCTTTCAGGCTTGCCAATCGTTCATTCATCAGCTTCTACCAAATTCCCACCGCCGAGACGCCGAGATTTCTTCCTCTCTTTCTCTTCCTCTGCGCTCTCCGCGTCTCAGCGGTGAAGTAAACAAAAAAGCCTCTCGAGATGAGAGGCTGCACGGGTCAAATGGTGTCATCCCTCATCTGCCAGATCACGTTGAAGGCGTGTCTGCCGGAGTTGGCACCGGCCGCACGGCTTATGCGGCGGTTGCCGAGGTTTCATCGGGCCGGTCCCTCCACCTCTCTGGATGAGTGAGCGCGTCACGCGCTCGCTATTTGGTTATAAAGTTGACCTTATTGTAGGGGAAAGAGCGAAAAAGGCAAGAACTTGATATACACAATATGGTATGTATAATACCAGCTATGAAGTTCACATGGGATGAGGCGAAGCGTCAAGCCAATTTCAGGAAGCACGGTTTCAACTTCGCCGATGCCGCCATTGTTTTTGAGGGAGCTACGTTCACGTTTGAAGATGATCGCTTTGCCTATGGGGAACAGCGATTTGTCACCATTGGTATCTTGCATGGCGTCATCGTGGTTATTGCCCACACTGAAGTGGATGAGGATTTGGTTCGCGTTATCTCCATGCGAAAGGCAACCAAATATGAACAAAAACTCTACTTTGAAAGATTTACAGACTGATTGGGAACGTATTCAGGTCATGGATGATGACGATATTGACCTGTCTGACATCCCCGAAATTACGGCCGAACAGATGGCGAAGGCTGTGTTGCGGGTGGGTGGGAAGCCAGTTAAGAGAGGCAAAATGCGGGTGAATATCTACCTGGATGCTGAAATCGTTGCCTACTACAAGTCACAGGCTGGCAGACGTGGCTACCAAACCCTGATCAACGAAGCCCTGAAAGCCAGTATCCGCCAACAGGATTTGGAAACAATTCTGCGCCGGGTTGTGAGAGAGGAGTTGCAGGCTATGGCTTGACGGGCCACAAGAAGCGCAACAGCCAGAAGAAGAGGAGACCCAGGCCGGCCAATCCAAAGGCCGGCCGCCTCTCTTGCCACGTGTAGTAAAAAGCGGGAAAGGGCTGAATGGATTGGGCGGCCGGGTCGTTCATATATTCAGCCAGGGCGTCAAATGCTGGCAGAGGCGTGAAGTCGGGTTCCAGCAGGCGGAAATAGTACCAGGGCTGATCGCGTTCCTGGTTAGACGGCCGTTTCAAGAACCAGTAGTTGATCACCCCCACCCAGGGCCACTCCCGCTGCGCCCGCTGGTAGGCTTCGACGGCGTAGCGGGCTTGCTGCTGCTCGGTGACGCGGCCGTAAGGGGCGGCCATTCCCTCTGGGGCAACGTTCCAGCCCATTTCGCTAATCCAGATAGGCTTGTCCCCATCGCCATTCTGCACCATCACGTCGCGCAGGTAGAGGTGATGGGGGTAATTGATGACCGTCGGCCGCAGCCGGTGGTCGGTGGGACCAGACCACAAGCCGTAGCCTTGAGCCGATAGAATATCGAAACACCCGGCCGCCCCGGCCCGGTACATGCGCTGCAAGAAGATGAGGTCGTTCAGGTCGCGGCCGTCCAGAGCCACTGTTGGAGCTAAAGCTCCGGCCAGAATGACGGCCTCGGGATTGGCCTCTTTGGCCCGCCGATAGCCCAGGCAAAGGAGTTGGGTGTAGGCTTCGGGGTTGACCGGCTGCTCTCCCCATTCGGGGTAGATGTTGGGTTCGTTCCACAACTGGAAATAGGTGATACGACCACGATAACGGCCGACGACGGCGGCCACAAAGTCGCCGTAGTCGGCCAGGTTGTCGGGTGGGGCTTGTGTGCCTACTGTGTCAGTCAGGGCGCGCGTCCAGGCCGGCGGGTTGCTGAGGCGGGCGATGATTTCCAGGTCGTATTGTTCAGCCAGGCTTACGATGTGGTCGTACTTAGCCCAGGCGTCTATGCCTTCTGGCACATTGCGCCGGTCTACGAAGTCGCCCCGGCCGTGAATCTCGATGTCTTCCCAGGGGAACTCCTGGCGGATGAAGCGGAAGCCGGCTTTGCGGGCCAATTGCAGACTGTCCTCGCGTACTTCGGGCAAGACTTCTTGTTCGAGGAAGGTATTAACCCCGTAG
>JBFMFT010000131.1:0-11266 GCA_040751925.1 Chloroflexota bacterium | reverse complement strand
ACCTCGGTAAAGGGACGGCCGTCCCAGCCAAGCTGCTCCTTTAATAGCTGCCAGATAGCCAGCTCGTCGAGGTCCTCCGGCCGGAATAACTCAGCCCGCAGGCCATCTTCCAGGTCGTGCGCGTTGTAGGCAATCTCGTCGGCCAGGTTAGCGATTTGCGCTTCCAGCGAGGCCCGCCGCTCCGGGGCAAACTCCTGAGCGTCGCTTTTATCGTACTCCGTTTCGTGCTTGATCATCCCCTCCCGCGTCTCGTAAGTCAGGTTCAACCCCTTGAAATTCGGATAGCGCTGCTCCAACTCTGTGACCACCCGGTAGCTCTGGGTATTGTGGTTATAGCCACCCCGCCCCTGCATCAGTTGGTTCAAGGCGTGTTCGCCCGCGTGGCCGAAGGGGGCGTGACCCAGGTCGTGGGCCAGGCAGATGGCCTCGGCTAAATCCTCGTTGCCCCCTAACCCCCGCGCCAATGACCGGCCTAATTGGGCCACTTCCAGAGTGTGGGTCAGGCGCGTCCGGTAGTGGTCGCCTTCGTAAAAGACGAAGACCTGGGTTTTGTATTCCAGGCGGCGGAAAGCCGTCGTGTGGATGATCCGGTCGCGGTCTCGTTGGAAAGCGGTGCGTGACTTCGATTCTGGTTCGGGGTGCAGCCGGCCGCGCGACTCGGCGCTTTTCAGGGCGTAGGGGGCTAGAAATTGCCGTTCCGCCTCCTCTAGTTGCTCGCGCAAGAAAATCATTGCCACCTCCTTATAGGAGGAGCAATTCGGCGAATCGCTCTACTATGAGCAATTCGGCGAATCGCTCTACTATGAGCGATTCGGCGAATCGCTCTACTATGGTTGCTATAATCTTAGCCCAAGTGTAACATTAGCACAAAGGGGTATCAAAGATGCGGTCACGAATGGTTATGTTTGTCATCGTAGCGGCCGTTCTGTTGGCGGCGGTGTTCGGTGTTTTCTTATTCCTTAGACCATCGGAAGAAGGCGCCGGCGAGGCTACCCCAGCAGCGACGGCGGCGACGGCCGGCGGCCCCCAGGTGGTGCAAATCGAGGGCTTGGTCGTGACTCTGGACACAGATCCCCAAAAAGCGGTGCAGTTGCAGAGCGCGGCCGCGCCAACCACACCGCCCATCTTAGAACAGGCGGGGGACTTGGGGCAGCCAACGACCGATCTGCCCACCTCGATCCCCTTGCAGCCCACGGTGGAAGCAACCTTGCCCCCTCTCGTACTGATCGAGCCGACGGCCGTTCCCCCGGCCCCGGTCGCCGCCCCCATCATCGTCATCCAATACCAGGTGCAAGCCAACGATACCCTGTATAGTATTGCCAGCCAGCAGAATAGCTCCATAGAACTGATGGCTACTTATGGCATTGACGCCCAGGACTTGTCGCCTGGGGCAGTGATCAACCTGCCAGTAGCCAATTCTGCCTATTGCCCTGGCAGCCGCCCCTACGTGGTGCGGGAAAACGACACCGCTTATAGCATTGCCCGGCGCTATGGGACGACGGCCGAAGTCCTGCGCCAGATGAACGGCCTGGACGCCAATTACACTATCTACACCGCCGAGGTGCTTTGTGTCCCGTAAGAGGCAGTAATGAGTGATGAGTGGAACCCTCATTGCTCATCACTCATTACTCATCACTCACGTAACTATGGTTCAACAAGCCTCTCTCCGCCTCACCCGTGACGAGTTCGACGGCCGCGCCCAGGCCCTCCTGGCCCACGTCCAGGAGCAAAAGCTGGCCGGCGTGGTGCTTTTCGACAACTTCAATATCCTGTACGTCTCCGGCTTCGCCTTCATTCCCACCGAGCGGCCGATAGCCTACCTCCTCAGCGTCAGTGGCGAACGGGCCTTGTTCGTGCCGCGCCTGGAAGTCGAACACGCCCAGGCCGAGGCCGGTGTAGACCGCGTGGCTCACTATCTGGAATACCCCGGCGACCCTCACCCGATGCACGGCTTGAAACAAGCCCTGGCCGAGATGGGGATGGTGCATGGTAACGGCCGTTTGGGAGCGGATCACGACGGCTATCCCTGGCTTTTGGGCTACGAAGGCCCCAACTTGAGCGAACTAACGGGTATGACCATCGCGCCTGTGCAAGCTCAATTGAACCGGATGCAGGCGGTCAAGAGCGCGGCCGAACTGGCCCTCATCCGCGAAAGCTGCCGTTGGGCGCACCTGGCCCACGTGCTGTTGCAGCGATACACGGCCGTCGGCGCGACGGAGACTTACGTCAGCTTGCGGGCCAGCCAGGAAGCTACCCTGACGATGATGGATACCATTGGCCCCCTCTACCGCGCCCAAAGTATGTGGGAAAGTGGGCCGTCGGCCGGCTATCGCGGGCAGATCGGCCGCAATGCCGCCATTCCCCACGCCCTGGCGAACAATATCACTTTCCGGCCGGGTGACGTGCTGGTGACGGGGGCTGGCTGCCCAATGTGGGGCTATAACTCCGAACTGGAGCGGACGATGTTCGTGGGCGAACCCAACCCGGCCCAAGTGGAGATGTTCGGCCATGCCAAAGCAGCTCAAGAAGTCGCTTTTGAGACCATGAAGCCGGGTGTGACGTGCAGCGAGGTGGACGCGGCCGTGCGCGCCTATTACGATAAGCACAACCTCAAGCCTTACTGGAAACACCACACGGGTCACGCGATTGGCCTGCGCTACCACGAAGGGCCCTTCCTGGACACCGGCGACCGTACCGTTCTACAACCCGGCATGGTCTTCACCGTTGAACCGGGCTTCTACGCCCCCAACCTGGGCGGCTTCCGTCATTCGGATACGGTGGCGATTACGGCCGGTGGGCTAGAAATCCTGACCTATTACCCGCGTGAGTGGCAACATCTCGTTATTCCTACTTGATACGGGTGGATTGACGCCGCTTTCGCCAGGCAGTAAGATAGGAGGGACTACAATTGGAAACTACGAGGTGGATAAGATGATTCTAACGTTGAGCGACATTCTCGACGATTTAAGAGCGGCCGAAGAAGGGTTGCACAAGGCAGAAACGAATGAAGGATTTACAGTTTGGATAGTTGAGGTGAATCATGACAGCCGAAGTAGTGACGCTAAAATTGCCCAGGCGGGTGTACGAGCAGATACAACAGGCGGCGGCAAAGGCGCAGCGGCCGGTCAACGATGTTCTGGTTGAAGCGGTTACTGCTGTTGCTCCCGTAGCTGGCGTTGCCTCACGAGAACTGCGAATGTCATTGGCGCAGATGGCCTACATGAATGACGCTGCCCTCTGGCAGGCGGCCCGGTCTACTGTGGCCCCTGACCAGCAACAGCGATTGGAGGCTCTACACCACGAGCAGCAGCGACGTCCGCTTACACCCAAAGAGCAAGCAGAGGAGCAAGGGCTGTTAGCTCTCTACCGTGAAACCATCCTGGTGCGAGCGCAGGCGGCCGTGCTGCTCAAGCAACGTGGGTATGACATTCGCGATCCTGAACAGTTTGCGCCTCTGGCATGAGTTCCCAACATATTGGTGTGTACGTTCCTTTTCCGGCGACTGTCCCCAGATGCCGTTAATGCCTGTGATCACCCAGGAGACCGTTCAACAACAAATCTGGCCCGTCATAGCCGGGCTGATCCAGGCAACCCTGGACGAAGATGATAGAGCCTTGCGGAAACACCTCGTGCCGGGCGAAGCGGCGGCCGAGATGCTTGACCTGTTCAGTTCCACTGTCTTTGACATTCTCTTGAAAACCATTCTGGGGCGGGAGCAGGTGGCGTTGGCGCGAGCCATTGAGGTGGACGGCGGCCGTCACGTTTTCGTCGAATTTGCCTGGCTCGACCCGGCCGCCGGCGGCCGGAACTTCACCCCCGACGACGTGGTGGCCGTCAAGGTGCGCCGCCACCGGCAAGGCTGGCGGATCGTCGAAGTCAATCCCTCCACCGTCGAGATGCTGCTGACCGCCCCCCGCGCCCAAACGATTCTGGCGGCTACGAAAGCTCTGGACGAAAAGGGGGAATTACCGGCCGAACCCTGGATTCTGCCCCTGGCCCTCTACAGCGGCGCGCTGCAACTGCCCCTGCGCGACGGCGTAACCCAAGACCCGGTGGAGGCTCTCTTACTACCTGGCTTGCAGCAACGCGGCCATAGTGTCTTGACCCTGGTGGCTGGCCGCTGGTTGTGGCGAGAGTACAGGAAGAAAGGAGAGAAGCAGGAGTTGGATAAGCCGGCCGCCTGGGCGGCGGCGGTTGAGTTTGTGATGAGTGAACAGGCGGCGCGAGAGGTGACGCAGGCGGCCGTCGGCCAGTTCTATCAGGTCAGCCTGGCGGCCCTGCTGCCCCGCGTCAATCAAATCAAGCGCACCCTCCACATCCAGGGCTTGGACGAACGCTATACGACCATCCAGACCACCCACGTCATTGTCAAGGAGGAGGAGAGGGGGGCGTGACGGCCGGCGACCGGTCAGGTCGCAACGACAAAACCCCCTGCACATAGAACGCAAAGTGACATATAATGCAACTGCATAGTGAGGCGAACAATGTCAGTTACAACCCTTGAGGGCATTATAGAGAACGGTCAAATCCGGCTAAATACAAACATCCGCTTACCTGACAGGACAAAGGTATACGTAGTCATCCCGAATTTTGAGTTTGATAGGATATTCCACATCTACAGTCCCCGTTTGGCGCACCCTGAACAAGCTGTGGATTTTAAGAAGGAAATCGTGGAGGCGCTTCCCGATGCCAATGTATGACGCTTCTTGGTTTGACCCACCTGCGCCGCTGGCAAGAGTAACTCTACGTAAACCAGGCAGTGGCGAAAGTTTGGCCGATGTGCCAATGCTATTGGACTCAGGCGCTGATGCTACCCTGGTTCCGTTGACATTCGTAGACCAACTGGGTATAGCAGCCGTTCCAGAAGAAAGTTATGAACTGATGGGTTTTGATGGTAGCATCAGCCTCGCTTCAGTTGTCCGATTGGAGCTAATTTTCCTAAACCGCACCTTCCGGGGGCGTTTCCTACTAATTGACCAGGAGTGGGGAGTGTTGGGACGGGATATACTGAATCTGGTATCTTTGTTGCTAGATGGCCCACGCCTGACGTGGGGTGAACAGCACCGCCAGTGACCAGAAAAATATAGCAATCATTCGAGACAACCTGGCTGCTATCCTGGAGGCGTGGGATGAACATTGTAACCAGCAGCGAACCCCGAATCATCCGTGTTGACGTAACTGATGAAACTATCACTGCTTACCTCACCGATGGACGCACTATCAGTGTTCCACTGGCCTGGTCCTGGCGTCTGTCTGAGGCAACAACAGAGCAGCGTAATAACTATGAGCTTATTGGCAGCGGCCAGGGGGTTCACTGGCCTGACGTTGATGAAGACATTAGTGCGATGGGAATGCTCTATGGTATTCCGGCTCGCCGGCCCAAGCCAAAGACCAGAGTTAGCCAACCCGCTCTGGCAGGAGAGCTTATACCTGGTTAGGCTTGTCAGCAATCACCATGACGTACTGATTCGCTCTGTGAGGAACCATTATGAATAAGAAAACCATCTTGGACATTGACGTAAGAGGCAAGAAGGTTCTCGTGCGCGTGGATTTTAATGTGCCGTTGAGCGGCAAGGATGCCAGCCAGACCATCACCGTCACGGATGACACGCGCATCCGGGCGGCCTTGCCCACGTTGAATTATTTGTTGGAGCAGGGTGCGGCCCTCATTCTCTGCTCCCACCTCGGCCGCCCCAAGACGGCCGCCGACCAGCACTACGCCATGAACCCGGTCGCCACCCGCTTGAGCGAACTGCTTGGCCGGCCGGTGGTCAAACTGGACGAACTGGTGGGAGAGAGTGTGACAGCGGCCGTCGCCAACCTCCGGCCAGGACAGATCATCCTGCTGGAAAACACCCGCTTCCACCCCGGCGAGACCAAGAACAACCCAGAGTTGTCGCAGCAGTTGGCCGATTTAGCCGACGTGTACGTGAACGACGCCTTTGGCTCGGCCCACCGCGCCCACAGCAGCACCGAGGGGGTGGCTCAGGCCATTCGGGCCAAAGGGGGGGCGGCCGTAGCCGGCTTCCTCATGGGCCAGGAGCTAGACGCCCTGGGACTGGCCGTTCATAACCCACCTCACCCCTACATCGCCATTCTGGGCGGGGCCAAGATTTCGGACAAGATCAAGTTGATTGAGAATCTGGCTCACACGGCCGACCGCATTCTGATTGGCGGCGGTATGGCGAACACCTTTCTAAAGGCCCAGGGGCGGGAGGTGGGTAAGTCGTTGGTGGAAGACGCCGCGCTGCCAGAGGCCGGCCGCCTGTTAGACAGCATCGGCCATCAACTGGCCCTGCCAGTGGACGTGGTGGTGGCCACCGAACTCTCGGCCGACACCCCGCGTAAAACAGTGGCGGTCAGTGAGATTCCGGCCGATCAAATGGCCCTGGATATAGGTCCCTCGTCGGTGGAGGCCTTCGGCCGCTACCTGGCCGACGCCAAACTGGTGGTCTGGAATGGGCCCATGGGTGTCTTTGAGGTCGAACCCTTTGCCGTTGGCACACGGGCTATTGCCAGCTTGTTGGCTGAACTGACCGACCAGGGGACGAAGGTCATCATTGGCGGCGGCGATTCGGCGGCGGCCGTCGCCCAGGCCGGCCTGACCGAGCGCATGACCCACGTCAGCACGGGCGGCGGGGCCAGCCTGGAATTTCTGGAGGGGAAGGAGTTGCCGGGGATTGCCGCGTTGGATGATAAGGAGTGAAACGTGAAGCGTGAAACGTGATGGCTCTGGTCACGTTTCACGTTTCACGCTTCACGCTTCCCATGCAATTCGAGCCGTATTCTTTTCCCGGCCGCCGTTCCAACGTCATCGCCCGCCAGGGGATGGTGGCCACCAGCCAACCCCTGGCCGCTCAAGCAGGATTGGCCGTCTTGCAGGCTGGTGGCAACGCGGTGGATGCGGCCATTGCCACCGTTGCCACCCTGTGCGTCGTCGAACCCTGCTCCACCGGCATCGGTGGGGACGCCTTTGCCCTGATTTGGATGGCCCAAGACCTACGGGGTCGCGGCGACCCCGTAGGTCTTCACGGCCTCAACGCCAGCGGCCCGGCCCCGGCCGCCCTCACCGCCGACTACCTGCGCCAGCAAGGGTATACAGAGATGCCCACGTTGGGGGGGCTTTCGGTGACCGTCCCAGGCGCGTTGCGGGGGTGGCAACTGGCCCTGGAACGGTTCGGCACGATGGGGCTGGATACCTTGCTGGAACGGCCGATCCACTACGCCGGCCAGGGTTTCCCGGTCAGCCAGCGCATCGGCCGCGCCTGGGAACGCTCAACCAAGAAGATGAGCGTCCATCCCGATTCGCGGCGGGTGTGGCTGCCCGGCGGCCGCGCCCCGCGGCCGGGTGAGCTATTCCGCAACCCCGAACAGGCGGCCACCCTACAGTTATTGGCCGAGCAAGGCTACGACGCCTTTTACCAGGGTGAGGTAGCCCGCCAGATTGCCGAATGTGTGCAGGCGGCCGGCGGCCTCTTGACCGAGGAAGACCTGGCGAATTACCAGGCAGAATGGGTTGAACCCCTCGCCATTGAGTACCGCGATGGCTACACCTTCCACGAACTCCCCCCCAACGGCCAGGGGTTGGCGGCTTTGCTGGCCCTCAATATCGTGCGCGGCTTCGACGTAACGGCGTTGGGTTATGGCACGGCCGACTATTACCACGTTCTCATGGAAGCCATGAAACTGGCCTTTGCCGACGCCCAGGCCACCGTGGCCGACCCCCGCCAAGTTTCCATCCCCATTGCCGGCCTCCTTAGCAACCACTACACCCGCCAACGCCAATCACTCATTACCCATAACCAATCTCTCCTCCCCACCCCCGGCCGCCCTCCCCACCAGGGCGACACCGTCTACCTGACGGTGGCCGACCAGTGGGGCAATAGGGTCAGTTGGATTCAGAGCCTCTACATGGGCTTTGGCAGTGGGCTGACGGCCGGCTCGACTGGCGTTCAGTTGCAGAACCGGGGGGCCAATTTTACTCTGGAGCCGGGCCACCCCAACGAGGTGGCCCCCGGTAAACGGCCGTATCACACCATCATCCCCGGCTTGATCACCCGGCACGGCCGGGCCTGGGCCAGCTTGGGCGTGATGGGCGGCTTCATGCAGCCCCAAGGCCATTTGCAGGTGGGGGTGAACCTGGTGGACTTTGGTATGGATCCGCAAACAGCCCTGGACGCGCCGCGCTTCAACTGGCTGGACGGCCGGCGGGTGACGTTAGAAGCAGCGATAAGCGATGAAATAAGGGCGGATTTGAGCGGCCGGGGCCACGAGTTGATTCCCCGCCAGCAAGCCAGCGACTACCACTATGGCGGCGGCCAGATCATCGTGCGCGACCCCGATACGGGAGTTTTGATTGGAGGCAGTGAGCCGAGGAGTGACGGGGCGGCCGTCGGGTGGTAGAGCAGCGTTTGTTGTAACACTGCGCTTGACAGGTGTGCTATAATAAACTCAAACCGAGTTGAAAGCTGTCCGTTATGGCATGTTGTCCGAGAGGACTAGACTCTACCACCCCACTGTGGGTGGTTTTTTTTATGCCTCGTAACTGCCCATCACCGCTGGCACTACCTGTCACCTACAGTGCTGTTAACGTGCTTGAAAGTAGGACATAATTGCCTCAGCAATGGCCTGGGCGAAGTCTTGCTGGCGAGTTCTCAGTAATTCGGCGTCGCCAGCATTGCCAATGAAAGCTGTCTCAATAATAACGGCCGGTGGATTCATGTCGTGGATATAGAGTTGGGTCCAGCCAGTGGTTTTCGTGCGGGCGCATCTATCATCGGCATTTTCGGGAAAAACACCGCGATTCCTTAACGACAACCGCGTCGAAATCGAGTCGGTTAGCAACTGACCCAGTGCCTTGCTTTCCACGTCCGTGCTCTTGCCCACCGTGTAGCAAGCTTCGGTACCCGTCCCGTCGCCACCATTGGCGTGAATGGAAACGGCCACGTCGGCATCTTGTTCATTAACGAATCGAGCCGCGTAGGCTAAGTCGTGCTCCAAGTCATCCCCACTACGAGTCATGACGACCTCGATGCCACTGCTTTCCAGAATGGCCCTGGTGCGAAAAGCAATATCCAGAGCAACGTCTTTCTCCTGCAAACCGTAACCGACGGCTCCAGAATCGCCTTGCCAGCCATGCCCAGGGTCCAGGGCAACTTTCCGCGCCCCGCCGAAAGGTTGAGCTAACCGGGTCGCCAATTCAGCCTCGGCCGTTTCTTTGAGTTGCGCGGCCTGCGTTGCCAGGTATTGCTGCCCCTGGGCCACCGCCGTTTGGCCGGCTTGCGCGACCTGGGTTTGCAACTGTGCCTCGTCCGGGGGTAAGCAGGCGCTCCATAAAATCACCCACAATCCAACGGTGACCCAACTCATCCACTTCATCATTCGGCCTCCTTAGCCAAACAAATCGTCGTTGATTTCGGCGAGGGTGCGCCGGCCGTCCTTCTTCTCCGGCCGCCCCTTCATCTCTTCCCAAAAGGTCTGGTCGTAGCGGCGGGAGCGGACGGGGATGGGCATTTTGACCCCCCAACCCAGCAGCAGCACTTCTTCTTTCTCCTGCAAGCGGGCTAACATGCCGCGCAACTGCTCGCGGCCGGCCAGCCCGGTCAGCACCGCCCGGATGTCGTCTTCGTCGCCCAACCAGCCGGTGATCCGCGTACCCAGTTGGGACATCACCTCGTCGTCAATCCCCGACGGCCGCTGGTCTACCACCAACAGGGTCACGTAATACTTGCGTAGTTCGCGGGCAATCGTGCCGAAGGCCGTCTGGCTGGAGACCTGGGGGTTGAGCAGCTTGTGGGCTTCCTCGACGACGATGAGGAGCGGCCGGGGGGCCACTTCGCCAAAGGTCTTGTGGCTTTCGGTCTTCTTGACCCAATGCTCGCGGATACGGCGGGTCAGAATGTTGGAGACTAGCAGGTAATCCAGTTCGTTGTCGTGCCGACCGAAACTGAGGATGACGTGGAGGCCGTTCTCTAACTTGTCCACAATCGCTTTCACGGCGTCGGCGGCCGGCTTCTCGACCACGTAGGGTTGGTCGGCGATGCGCTGCAAGCGGCGGTGCAGAGCTTCGGCCGACGCCGGATGGACGTTATTCTCCTGGGCCCAGGCGGCGACCGAGTTGGCGGCCGGGCGCGATTTGCCGGTGTCCGGGTCAAATTCGGTGGCCCCTGGCACGAGTTTCATAAAACCGGCGAACCAGTTGTGGTGGAAGACGCGGGCCAACGCCCCCAGGGTCACGTCGGCCGTGTCCGGTAAATCCAAAGCCTCGGCCAGCAAACGAATATCGTTGGTCTGGAAATCGCTCATCGCCAGTTCCAGGGTGAAGTCCGGTAGATGCTCGCGCACCCGCGCTTCTTTACCCAGGGCGGCCACCTGCACCTTTTGGCCGAACAGGGAGCGCAGCCCCCGCACCTTCTGGCCCTTATCGGTCTCGGTGTCGTCGAAGGCGTATTCGTTGTGCATATCGAAGACGAGAGCGGCCGCTACGTCTTCTTTCATCAGCCCGGCCAGCACCATGCGGGTCAGGAAGCTCTTACCCGTGCCGGTGGCCCCAAAGATGCCGCTGGAACGCTTGACGAATTTATTGAGGTCCAGGCGCACGGGGTAGCCCTGCTCGATGGTCTGGCCGACGGTGAACATCCCTGCTCCCTCTTGACCAAAAATCTCGGCCACGTCGCCGGCGTCGGCCAGGCGGACGGCCGCGTGGTGGGCCGGCACGGTCTTGACCGGCTTGGGGCCGGGGTTCTCCTGACCGCTCTCCACCAGCTTTTGCCAGGCGGCCAGTTCGTGCGGGTCGTCCGGCCCGCGGTCGAGCATGAGGGTGGGGTAGACGTTGAGGGTGGTGTAGAGGGTTTTGCCCAGGAGGGCCTGGCTGACGGCCGGTTGCAGGCGGCCAGATTGCTCGTCGGCGAAGCGGGGGTCGGTCGCCCCCAGTTGCAGATCGGTGACCAGGCCGTAGAAACGCCAACGGCCGCTATCGCAGACGACGAAGCTGCCTTCCTGGACGGTTTCGGCCGGGACGGTCAGCCGGACGTTTAGACCCTCTTTCAGTCCTCCCCCGATCACGTAGCCAATAGAATCATTCATAATGGCAATCCATTGTAACTCAAATTCTTGGATTACGCCCTTGAACCAGGCGATCTAGGGCTATCGCATACTCGCTGAAAGGACTTTGACAAGGTATTCGTCATCCCAGGCGGTCAGCATTCGTTTGGCATGGATACCGCCTTTGGCCGTTTTCTCTTGTTTGAGCAAGTTGACCGCCATG
>JBFMFT010000130.1:0-11300 GCA_040751925.1 Chloroflexota bacterium | reverse complement strand
AAGTCCAGGTAATCGGGTTGGTCGGCCGGCGTCTCGAAAAAGGTCTTCAGCCACTCTTCCAGCGAGGCACAGGCCAACAAACCGTCCAGGATGCAGAGACCAAAGTGTTCGAGGACTTCGGTCTTTTCTCCATCTTTAGGAGTTGGAGCGTAAGGGGGTTTGATGCGGCTACAGAATTCACCGGCCGTGAACCATCCGCGATAAGCGCAGAGATTCTTAACGTACTTGAAGTAGTTCTCGTGCAGTTCGGCCGCCACCCGAAAAGCCTCAGCGTGGTCATGGGTACGAATCAGGATCAGGCGTGCCAGTTCGTCGAACAACCCTTTGTTGGCGACAAACCAATCAACCCTTTTCTCGCTAAACAAATTCAGGGCGTGCCAGGCATAGGAACGCGAGTCTAATGAGTTTAGGTGTTCCAGGTCAACTACGATGGGTTGGGCACGCGGTTGGATCTGCTCCTGTCGGTCACTGATGAACTGCAGGCGTACCGGCCGCAGGGGGTCAGTGACATAATCGAGGGCAAAGGAGAGCGGCCCAACCAGGGGATAGACCAGCCGTTGGATAGCCTGGGCTAACAGTAACTTCTCTGCAAAGCTCAAGTCGGAGCAATAGACCCACACGTGGTCAGAGCGTCCTTGTGATTCGACAACTGCCTGGGCAATTGTTCTAATCTGCTGTTGAATCTCCTGGGTCAAACGACCCTGTTGTAGATCATACAAATAGCAACACGGGTTAACAATTGGCCGTTTGGCCGGGTACATATCCCTGGCTTCCTGGCGGCCGACGATGGTATAGTAGTCAGGGAGTAAAGGTTTGTCCTTGTCCTTGTCATTTTTCTTGTTGTTGGCATAGAGGCCGGCCGGATGCTGGTAAACCAGGTCGTAAAAGAGAGGTTTACCGGTCTCGAGAAGGGAATGAACATCCTGGACACGCAGCAAGGTAAAACGTACCTGATTGAACCACCGCGCCATGGAGGACTCTGGTTCCAGTTCATTTTCCCGACGGCGTTGCACGTGGGCAAAGACAAATTCTGTGGGGGAAATGGGTAAGAAGGCGGCCGAAATGTTGCCGGTCTTGCTAGCGAAGCGCGTACCCTCAGGAAACCGCAAAACATCGGTCAGGCTGCCGGAGTGGCCGGCCATATCCCTGGTATAGGCCAGTTCGTAAAAGTCACTCGCGCCACCATTGGCGAAGTATTTACCGTGTTCCAGATAACGCCAGTCCGGATAAGGTGACTTTGTTGGGGTTCCTCGCTGAATGAGATTCATTGCTGACCAAATGTTGGTATCGTCCCATCCGCACTTCGGTGTGATTCCTCTAGCTCTGGAAGCTGAACACCGGTTTCGTAAAACGTAGACACAGCTCTTCGACCAGGATTTGAAATGGATTTGGCTTCCTCAACCAACTCTGGATAGCTTACATGAAGTGTCTGTCGGGCTGAGTGAATCGCACCTCGATAAGCCTGATAGAATAGACCCGAATGTTTTGTAGCCTGTTCTATCCTTTTTTTCTCGATATGTTGAAAAAAACCCAAAAAGGGCTGTTCGACATTGATCGGCTCCCATTTGTCAACTTCTTGAATGGTTCCATTTGTTGTGTCCCAGTTTAACGCATCTGGATTACTGTTAATATATCCTAGCGAAGAGACGGCCGATAACATGACGTTATATCCATCACCACGCAGGTCTTTCAAGATGTTGAGTATATGCTCTCCTGACGAATCGCCAAAGCGACGGGTCACCAGTGCTTCCACATCACTTGTTTGAATAAGATCTGCGCCCAATCCTCTCTTATCCGCTTTTGTTAGGCAACCGACAATATACCGTTGCTTCTGTTCCTCATTGAGAATGCCGCGCAACTCGCTTAGGGCTTTAAGGTAGTCTGAAATCTGTATTTCAGCCTCAGTTTTCTCGGCTCTATCGAGCATGATGATGATGCATTCCGCTCGTATGAGTTGTGATCGGGCATACGCTTGGTTTCGAGCAAGGGTTTCTTGCTGCTCCTTACGCTGCTCCTCAGCCATGGTTTGGTTAGCCGATCTATCTATACCTGTCACGGCGGCCCCTGGGTGGTCAATTAACTCAATGATGTGAGAGTGTGAACTGATTTGGGAACGCAAATCTTTACCTAGACCTTTGCGTACAAACCGAAATCGCTGAACACGTGGCTCCGCCGTAGCTTTGATGTTCGGTGGTTTTACAACGTCTACCGGCTTGTTGGTTTGCAGGTCAATGAGTGTAAAGCCAAACTTCTCCACACTTTCGAATTTCCGACTCAATAGGTAGACGCGACGGGCAAAGGCTGCCACCAGCCAACTCTTACCGGATGACGGAGGCCCCCACAGGGTAATACTGGTTTTCTCTGGTTCCATGTTTCCTCCTTCCTAACGGGTAGGTTCTATGACGAGAACGTATTCCACGTCCAAAGCGGTTGTATTTGATACCAGCACCAGGGTCGTCGTTTGGAAGATGCCCTGGGAATCTTCTACTGGCACCGCTTGCAAGGAGAAGCCATTATAACTCCCGTGCAAGGTTATCTTTTCCGCCACCGGATCTAAGTCGGCCGCCAGGAACAGAAAATGGTCGTCACGGCTGGTGCAATTAGCTTCATCTTCTAGCGGCGGCGGGAAGGCGTTCCATTTTTCTTTCCCATCCTCGAAGACGTGGTAGCTATAGGCGCAATCCACTGTGTCAAAGCGAATTTCCACGTAGGCGCTATCGCCCATCCTTTCCGAAACCAGGCGAACGGCGATATAGCTTCCTTCCAGAACTTGACTGGCGCGGCGCAGGTTCGCGTATAAGTCGAAGGTACCAGGCAGAGTCTGGTTGGACAGTCGAGCCAGGCTCAAACCATACTTGGGTAAGCTCAAGACAAGGTCGCCCAGAGGTTGGCGGACGGCTTGCATCGGCTGGCCTTCCCCATCCAGCCACCGGTAGTTCTGGGTGGAGAAGGTATCAGCTACAACAGCCTGTGGTAGTGTACCGGCCAGGACACTGACCGGAGAACCGGCTACGGCCGTCAGGGGCAAAGTTGGCAAAGACTGGCACCCTGCTTCATCTCCAATAGCATCGGCGCGCAGCCATCCTTCGGGTACACCACTACTGGAACGTGAAGCCAGCCACCACGGTTCCTGATCCAAGCGTGCCCAAAGGAGGACCGAATCACCCGGATTCAGTGGCACACTACCCATGGTCCGACCCGCGCTGGCCTGGGCGTACAACCTGGGGTCTTCCACATCTGGCCGGAGGCGGGCTGAACAGGGGGCTGTGGTGGGGGTAGGAGTGGGAGTTGCGGTCGGGGTGGTCGTGTCTGTCGCCGTAGGCGTAGGTGTGGGGGTATCGGTGGAGGTTGGCGTGGGCGTGGGGGTGGCCGTAAAGGTGGGAGTGGCTGTCCACAGACTGATCTGGTAGGCGGCCGTGGCTGTCCCGGCCGCCCTCTGGGTCGCCGCCGCCACGATCACCTGGTTTGTACGCATGTGATTCCAGAAAGGCCACACCGCGGCAAAGACGATCGTGGCCCACGCGATGGCGGCCCATCTTAATAGCCAATGTGTTCTTCGACGGTACGTTGACATGAGTTGTTCCAACTATCTATCTATGGCAAGGCTGGCAAGGGTGGTGTTGTAGAGGCGAACCAAACAATGAGGGCAACGGCCGCAACTACGGCCACAATCAGCAAGCGAATGCTCGACCGCACGAGGCGCTGAACCTCCTCGATCTCGGCCGGGTACAGATAGCCCCAAAAAGAATATTGGCGCGCTCCGCAAAGAGGGCAAGGGTCGGCCGGCTCTTTGGACGATCGCGAACTTCGGCAAAACGGGCAGCTTTTTAGGTCCCCATTGGACATAGAATTCCCTCCTTAGACAAAGCCAATGACCGTTCGATTGTACCAGTAATAGCAAAAATAAACCAGATGAACAGAGCGGCGGATAACACAAAATAAACAGGGCGGCGCGACTTGTAGTTAACAATAATCAGGCTTGACGTGAACCCTACGTTGAGTAGAAAGCCGACAATCTTACCCATGCCTGGGCCGAGATAACGGCCCCACATAGAAGGAAGGAGACGGAAAACCATAATCGTCAGGTCTAAAACCCCACCGATTATGAGGGATACAGGCCCAGCCCCCTCAACCTGTAGGGCCTGGTAATTCAGCCAAGGTCTGTAGTAACCATTCCAAATATTATCCAACGTGCTGTGCGGGCATCTCTCGGCTGGATGCTCTCGGGGTGGGGCGATGCCAACTTTACTAGCGTCCACCCATAAGGTGTTCCCTTCAAAAGTGAGGAAGGTCTGCCCATCCTGGCTGTCAAACCGGAGGCCATCCTTTGTAACCCAGATTGCTCCCTGATCGGTGAAGCCGCCATAGACAGGTAATTCAACGGCCGTTTTGGTCAGATCGAATTGGCGAATATCCGGCATTTGGCCGGGAGCCTCGTAGCGAACAGTTAGGGTTGAGGCGCGAGAGTCAGAGTTTAGTAGTTCGAGCCCCGGTTCAAGACCAAACTCGCCAATTAGGGTATCCATTTCCCATTCAACCTCCAGCCACACACTATAGCCATTGAACAGGATCTTGAACGGCGTATGCAGAGGCTTGTAGTAAACGGCCGGGCCTAATTCGGCCGGCGGCCGCCCAGGGGCCGACGGCGCTAGAAGGCGTGGGGCCAACAAGCAAACTGATAATAACGCGATAATCAATATTATCCCCCGCGACCTTGTCATTTCCAGGACCCTCCTTACTACCAAGCATTGGACGCCAACAATGAGCGCTTCCTCACTTGCTACATAATATTATGCGCTGGTGAAGAAGTTTTTTTCACAATTGGTCTGAATGACACTATACAGAGATTTCCTGGCCCCGTCCTGTCAACTTTCTGGCACTTTCCGCGTGTTTCCGCGCCTTCCTGCCTGTATCCGACCAGGAAGAAAGAGGGTCCTCTGGAATCTGCTTGCCGTTACTTCCAAGTCGAGTCCCTGATTAAATATCAGCGAGTATCAGTTGAGGTACGCTCTATTCCCTTACTCTGACCCCTTACCCTTACTCCCTCTCCACCAAGCACACCCTGACGGCCGCACTCACCGCCTCATTCCCGGCCGCATCCACCGCCTTCACGTGGAAGGTGTGGCAGCCGGGGCCGGGGATGGGCCAGCTTTCGGTGAAGGGAGGGACGGTCTTGACGCCGAATGGCACGCCCGCCCCATCCACGTAGAACTCCACCCGGCCGACCGAATAGCCATCCGTCACCTGGGCCTGCACCAGTACCCAATCCTCGTCGGTGAAGATGGTCTGGTCGGGCAGGGGGAACAGGATGTCGGCCGTTGGCGACTCGTTGTCCACCGTCACCGGCACGCGGGCTTCTTCGACAGAGCCATCATGCCGCACCACCGTCAAAACCAGGGTGTACAGGCTATCCAGATTGCCGGTGTCCCACACCCCTAACACCGTGTTATCCTTCGGCTCGGCCACGTTGTCGGCGATGGGCTGGACGGCCGCCGGCTGCCATCCCTCGTAGTAACCCAGGCGATAGAAGGCAAAGTTGTCGCTCTTGGCGTTACCCGTGATCTCCACCACTCCCTTGACGAACTGGAACGGGAGGGGGGAGACGACGGCCGCGTTGCCCAGGGCGGGTACCGGGCCGGTGGTCGTGTCGTACTCGGTTGGCGGCTGCTCGATTTCATTCTCCCGCACCCAGTCGGCCGCCTGCGGGGGAAAAATCTGGAAGACCTTCGTCTCTACCAGTTCCGGCGGGGTGTAAATCGTCGCCAGCTGGCCGTTTTCGCGGTTGATACGGAACTCCTGGTACATATTGTCAATGACTGTCGGTTCGGTACCCTGGATGAACAACTCCGTCGTGGTGGGGCAGAGGCGGTTGGGCAGCAGCCCCGACACGCTGCACACGGCCCGTTCGACGATCCCCGACGGCCGCGACCACGTTTCGACCGGCTCATTCTGCAAAGCCCAGCTCATCAGGGCGTGCCAGATGGGGGCCGCCCCTTCCGAACCAGGCACCCCATCCATGGCCGAATTGTCGGTGTTGCCCACCCACACCCCGGTCACCAGTTGGGGAGTATAGCCTAACGTCCAGTCGTCGCGGAAATCGTTGGTCGTGCCGGTCTTGGCGGCGGCCGGGCGGCCGTTGGGCAGTTCCAGCACGTTGGGGCAGCCGAAAGCCTGGCAGCGGGCCGACCGATCCGACAAGATGTGGGTAATGAGATAAGCCAGTTGGGGGGTCAGCACTTCCCGTCGTTGCGGTTGGTTATACTCATATAGCGACTGCCCGCGCCGGTCTTCCACGCGCAGGATGCTCACCGGGTCGAGGGTACGGAAACCGAGCCGTTGGTTGGCCTCCGGTACAGGCTGGCCGACCATCGTCCCCAGGTTGTCCATGACACTGTAGGCGTAAACCATGTCCAGCAGCTTGACCTCGCCCCCGCCCAGGGTTAGCGACAGGCCATAACTATTCGGCCCTTGATCCAGGCTGGTGATCCCCAGGCTGTGGGTCAGGCGGATCACGTTGTCCACTCCTACCCAACTCATCACCTCTACGGCCGGGACGTTGTAGCTATTGCCCAGCCCCAGGCGCAGCCGCATCGGCCCATGAAAGCGGCCGTCGTAATTCTGCGGCACGTAAGCCACCCCGTTGTAATCCGTGCCAAAGTCCGTCTCCACGTCCAGCACCATCGTCGCCGGCGTGTAGCCCTGGCTGAAAGCCGTCAGGTAGGTAAAGGGCTTGAACGACGACCCCGGCTGGCGCAGCCCATCCACCGCCACGTTAAACGAGCCGTCTATGGCCTCGTTCCAGTAATCCAGGCTGCCGACCATGGCCTTGATTTCGCCGGTGCGCGGGTCGAGCATGACGACGGCCGCATTATTCACGTGATGATCCACCCCTACCCGGGTAATCTTCAAGGGCGGCAAGAACGGTAGAGCCTGGCAGGTCGCCATCTCGTCCGGCGGCAATTCCAGCCCAGTCACCCCCGACAGCCGGGCCACGTGCGCCCTTGCCACGCACTCCGCCTGCCGCTGTAGGGTCAAGTCCAGCGACGTATAAACCCGCAGCCCGCCGCGCAGCACCCTTTCTGGCCCGAATCGCTGCTCCAACTCCTTCCGCACGTACAAGGCAAAGTGGGGGGCGATGATGTCAAACCGCTCCTCCACCCCTGACGTGACTTCCAACGGTGTGACGTACTTGGCCTCTACCAGCGTGTCCCGATCAATGTACCCCTGGTTGAACAGGGCGTCCAGCACGATCTCCTGGCGGGCTTTGGCTTCCTCGTAGTTATCCAACGGATTGAGACCCGGCGACTGGGGAATGGCGGCCAGCATGGCCGCTTCGGCCAGGTTGAGTTGGGCGGCCGGTTTGTCGAAGTAGACGCGGGCGGCCGCTTCCACCCCGTAGGCCAGGTTGCCATAGAAGTTGGTATTCAGATACCACTCCATAATCTGCTCTTTGGTGTAGACCCGCGCCATCTCCTGAGCCAGCAGCACTTCTTCCACCTTGCGCCGGTAGTCATCAAAGGCTACCTCTTCGCCCACGACGCGCCGTTCGGCGGCAATCAGGTTGTTCTTGACCAACTGCTGGGTAATAGACGACCCCCCTTGCAGCGCGCCCCCTTTGAGGACGTATTCGTAGAAGGCGCGGCCGATCCCTTCCAGGTCAAAGCCCGGATTCGTCCAGAACGTCTTATCCTCAATCGCCACCGTCGCCTCAATCAACGTCTGGGGAATCTGCTCCAACTTCAGCCACTCGCGGTCGCCGCCCAATGGGTCAATGACTTCGTAAATCAGGACCAGGTTGCGCTGCCCATCCCCATCGGGGTCATCCCCCCAGGCGTAGATCTTGGTCGTCTCGAAGGTGGTGTCCACGTCCTGACCCAACCGCTCGATTTCCGTGAAGTCGGGCAGGTCTTGAGTAAAGTAAGCGTAGGTTCCGGCCGCCGCCGCCACCGTCCCCACCACCAGCGCGATCAGTCCCAACAGGGCCACCAGGACGAACAAAGCGAAGAGCCGTAGGGCCAGCCGGCCGCCCCGCCCCCGCCGCCTCTGCCGGCGATAACGCCAGTTCATAATCCGCGTCGTTCGTGCCATCGGGGACTAAAAAAAGACGGAGACCCCTTTGACTGGGGGACTGCTTGGTTAACGCCTGGGCTGGTTACCAGGTGAGCCCCAAACCATCCGTCTAAAACTATTATACCACCTCTCAAGTATGAAATCAGCTTATCCGCTGTCAATCCGCTGCCGCTGCCACCACCCTCCCCCCAGCGTCCAACCCTAGGTAGCCCTGTTGCAGCAACACGTCAATGTGAAACGTCACCGCCTTCCGGCCGTACCCCTTTAGACACCCATACTGCGGGTGTTCCACAAGTTCGGCCGATAGCCGCGCCGACCGCGATCCCACCAGAAACTTCGCCAGGCTACTGCGGTTGAAACGGCCGGGCTCCGCCGTCACCAAAGCCACAATCGCCTGTTGGACAGAGGTCAACTCACTCACGGCCGGACGCCTGAAAACACTAGGCGGCGACGACATCCTCTTCCTCTCCCTCCCTTACTCTTACTCTTACTCCTTCTCCTTCTGTCTCCCCCACCAACCGCCCCTCCCGAATCACGGCCACCGACACCACCACGTCCCCTTCTTTCAAGTCCATCACCCGCACCCCGCGAGTCACCCGCCCCAGGCGCGAGATATTCTTGACCGTCGTGCGGAGAATCAGGCCATTGGCCGAAATACAGGTCACTTCGTCGCCAGGGCCGACCACCTGCGACCCGACGATCCGGCCGGTCACCTCCTCGTCCAGAGCCATCGCCCGCACCCCCTGACCATAGCGGCTCTGCGGCCGGTACTCCTCCAAATCCGTCCGCTTGCCATACCCCTTCTCGGTAATCGTTAGCAAATCATGGCCGGCGGTCACTACGTCCGCCCCGGCCAGGTAATCGCCCTCACCCAAACGCATGGCGTTGACGCCAGTAGCCGCCCGCCCCATCGCCCGCACCTCTTCCTCATTAAAGCGGATGGCCTTGCCCTGCTCACTGACCAAAATCAAATCCTGGTTACCCAGCGTCACCTTGACCCAGCCCAGGTAATCGTCCCCTTCCAGGTTGAGGGCGATGAGACCATTGGCCCGCACATTGGCAAACTCGCTCAATTCGACCCGCTTAATCCGACCTTGGCGGGTCACCATGACCAGGTATTCAGCGTCCTCAAAGCTGTGGACGGGTACGGCCGCCGTAATCCTCTCCCCGGCCGTCAAGGCCAGCACATTCATCAACGACACCCCTTTAGCCGTCCGATCCAATTCAGGAATCTCAAAAGCCCGCTCCGAATAAACCTTGCCCCGGTCGGAGAAGAAAAGAATGCTGTTCAGGCTACCGGCCGTGAACAGGTGTTCCAGTTCATCCTCGTCGCGGGTGCCCATGCCAATCAGCCCCTTACCGCCCCGGTGCTGCCGCCGGTAAGCCGCCACCGGCGTCCGCTTCACGTAACCCCGACGGGTAATGGAAACGAACACGTCCTCGTCTTGAATCAGGTCTTCGTCGCTCAGTTCGGCGTCCAGCCCGGCGGCAATGCGCGTCCGCCGCGCATCCCCAAACCGCTCCCTGAGAGCCAGCGCGTCTTCTTTGATCAGGGCCAGCACCTTCTTCTTATCAGCCAAAACCGCTTCCAGGTAGGCGATTTGCTCCGTCACCTCGCGGTGTTCGTCCTCGATCTTCTGCCGCTCCAGAGCCGCCAGCCGCCGCAGTTGCATATCCAGAATAGCCACCGCTTGGGCTTCGCTCAGACCAAAACGCTCCACTAGTTGCATTTTGGCTGTCTCGGCGTCGGCCGCCTGGCGAATCGTCTGGATCACCGCGTCCAGGTGAGCCAGGGCAATCAACAATCCGGCCAGAATGTGCTGCCGCTTGCGGGCCTTATCCAAATCGAACAACGTGCGCCGGGTAATCACTTCCACCCGGTGATCAATGTAAATCTGCAAGGTCCGCTTGAGCGGCAAGAGGCGCGGCTCCTTGTTGACCAGAGCCAGCATTTGCACGCCAAAGGTTGTTTGCAAGGGGGTGTATTTATACAATTGGTTCAGTACCTTGCGCGGCTGTGTCCCCCGCTTCAGCTCGATGACAATCGAAATGCCGTTTCGATCCGACTCGTCGCGGATGTCCGAGATGTCGTCCAGCTTACCGTCATTGACCAGTTCGGCCATCCGCTCGATGAGGGTGGCCTTGTTCAGCTGGAAGGGAATCTCGGTAACGACGATGCGCTGACGATTGGCGTGATGGGGCATTTCCTCGATGGTGGCCACGGCCCGCACTGTCAGGTGTCCCTTGCCGGTGGCGTAAACGCTCTTAATGCCTTCGCTGCCCAGGATCATCGCCCCGGTGGGGAAATCTGGCCCCTTCACGAACTGCATCAATTCATCCACCGTCACCAAATCCTGCTCGTCCTGGCGGTCTACCAGGTAGGCGATGGCTTCACATACTTCGCTCAGATTGTGGGGGGGAATGTTGGTCGCCATACCCACGGCGATACCCGAAGCCCCATTCAGCAGCATATTGGGCAGGCGGGCCGGCAGCACGGCCGGTTCTTGCAAACTGCTGTCGAAATTATCCTGAAAATCTACCGTGTCTTTGTCAATATCTTCCAGGAGTTCGACGGCCATGCGGGCCAAGCGGGCCTCGGTGTAGCGCATGGCGGCCGGGCTATCGCCGTCAATACTGCCAAAATTACCCTGCCCATCCACGAGCGGGTAGCGCATGGAGAATTCCTGGGCCATCCGCGCCATCGCGTCGTAAACCGAAGCGTCGCCGTGTGGGTGATATTTGCCCAACACCTCGCCCACGATACGCGCGCTCTTGCGGTGGGGGCTGCCCGGCCGGATGCCCATGTCGTGCATGGCGTACAGAATCCGCCGGTGGACGGGCTTGAGGCCATCGCGGGCGTCGGGCAGGGCGCGGGCCACGATGACACTCATCGCGTAATCCAGGTAGGCCCGGCGCATCTCCTGGTTAATGTCTACGACTGTTACCGTACCAATGTCCAACTTTACCTCTAAACGTCCCCTGAAACTTCCCCCGTAGCTTGCCGAACAACTTACATACAACAAGCCACCTCATACGGAGGCAGCTAACCCACCGAATTATAGCCCAATCGAGTATTATCAGCGACTTTTAACTGATCGAGAGGTAGGGCTATCGCATACTCAATTGTAAAGGGCGGTCTGGACTGGTATCCTTCAGCATCCCGCAACAGAAGGAGGATACTGTGTCCGAATCCATCACGACGACCATAGAAGCTCATTTTGGCAGGGTCG
>JBFMFT010000013.1:0-25168 GCA_040751925.1 Chloroflexota bacterium | reverse complement strand
CAGTGTGATAAAGGTCTCATCTACTGTGCCATGATAACACCAGTTGAAAACCAGAATCAAGGGGCGGCCGGTAATCTGGCGGGCCAGACGGATAGCGAAACGATTGGCGTCGGTGGCGGTAAGGGTGAATTGCCAGTAGGGCAGACCAAAGCGGCGGGCCAACTCCTCCCCTACCCAGATCGCGTTCTCGGTCGGCAGCATGAAGGTCACGCCCTGCTGCAATTGTTGGATGGTGGCCTGGACGGCCGCCGGCGGCGCGTGGCCGGTCATCGCCCCAGTGTCGCCCAGGCAAAAGTCCAGGTAACGATGGCCGTCCACGTCGGTGAAGTGCGCCCCGGCCGCCTCTTGTACGAAGATGGGGAAGGGACTGGCCCAACGCACCATCCAGTTCATCGGCACGCCGTCGAGTAAGCTGGCCCTGGCCCGCTCGTAAAGCTGCCGGGAGCGGGGATGCTCGCTAATGAACCGTTCTTCCTCTTGGGCAAGCAGTGTCTTGAGCCGCGACCTGTCAAACTGGACCATCCCTGTCAGATTCTAACACACCCCTGGCGGCCGGACAAAAAACAGCCGACGTTTGGTAAACGTCAGATGTTTAGGCCCAACACATGACTAAAGTAACCTAGGAGAAATCGTCACTTTGACCATAATTCTTTTTCACGGTACGTTCATGGATAAGGCGTCTAGGGTCAGAGACAATTAGTGGTTACCCATTGACAAGTTCCTGCCAGTTCCCTCAGTTCCCAGGAGCTATAGGAACTAAAGGAACTCAAGGGAACTCAAGCTGGTGTGAGACACAGTGGAATTTCAGCAAGTTCTCCGTACCCTGAAAGCGGGCTGGTGGATTGTTTTAGCCGCCTTGTTGATCAGCCTGGGCCTGGGTCTGGCCCTGAGCTACGCCCAGACGCCTATCTACGAGGCGGAAGCCAGCTTCGTCGCTAGCCCCAGCACCGCCACCCTCACTGACACGGGCGACTTCCTCCAGCAACTGGATACGCTGGCCCGGCGCACCGGCCTGGTGGCTACCTACTGCGCTATCTTACAGAGCCAGAACATCTTTGAGACCGCCAGCCTATCCCTCGGTTTGCCGGCCGCCACTCTAGCTGAACAGTATAGCCTGACCTGTGTCGTGCTCCCCGATACCAGCGTCCTGGAATTGCGCTTGCGGGGGCCATCGCCGGAGATTAGCCTGGCTCTGATAGAGGCCATTGGCGCGGCCGGAATCGAATACATCAGCGCGTTGTACGAAATTTATGAATTGCGTAACCTCGACGCGGCGGTCGTGACTCCCCAGCCGGTCTCGCCGAACCACGTGATAGACGTGGCCCTGAGCGCGGTCATGGGGGTGATGGGGGGGGTTGGCTTTATCTTCTTGCGCCAGGCTCTGCTGCGGCCGTTCAGCGGCCAGCAGCCATCCGTGCTGGACCCGGCCACGGGCGTGGCCAACTGGTTTTACCTGCGCCAACGGGTGGACGAGGAGATCGGCCGGGCGCGTCTGCAAAATTACCCCCTGAGCCTGGCCTTCATTGCCTTTAGTCCAACGGAAGATTTGTCGCACTATCCGGCGGCGGTCATTCAACAATTGCGCCGCCAACTGGCTGTTTTCTTGCAGGATAACGCCCGGCCGCTCGACCTGGTGGCCTACGTGCAGGACGACACTTTTGCCCTGCTCATGCCTGAAGCCAACGGTCTGGAAGCGCGGGATTGGCTGGCCGACCTGATGGGCCTCCTGCGTTCGGACGTATTCGCGCTCCACGACCTTCGCATCTCGGTGGCCTATCAGGCTTTCGCCGGGGTGGTGGAAAACAGCGGCGGCACGGCCGATTGGCGTGGTTTATTCAAGCTGTGCCAGGAGGCCCTGGCGGCGGCCGAAAGTGATGGCCCCTACCAGGTTCACCTGGAACGGGCCTCGCCCGGCCCCTTCTACGAGGTGCTTCTGGCTGAAGGGTAACGTTTCACCGCCGAGACGCGGAGAACACAGAGTAAGTAATGAGTGCTGAGTGATGAGTGGTAAAGGTCGAGTTACTCGTTGCTCATGACTCATCACTCATCACTAGAAACTCGGCGTTCTCTGCGGCTCGGCGGTAGGAGTTCATCGTTGAGCCGTTCGTTGTTGGTCGTTCGTCGTTCGTCCTCCCTCACAACGGCCCTGGTCAGCCTGCTGGTCATCGGGGCGGTGGTCGGGCCGCTGCTGTTTATCGGGGTGGCCTACCGTGAGACGACGCTGGGGCTGTACACGTTGGGGGGCATCCTGGCCTTGCTACTAGCGGCGGCCATCTTCGTCCGGCCGGAACTAGGCACTTACGTCCTCATCGTGACCGTATTTACCAACATCTCCACCGCCCTCACTAACCAGGGCTACCCCAGTATCAACAAACCGCTGGTGGGCCTCATCTTCGTTAGCGTCCTGGCAACGCGACTCTGGCGGCGGCCGGGCGCGCTGCGCCTCAAACGGCTGGAATGGTTCATGCTGGCCTACCTGGGCGTGCAACTGTTCTCCACCTTCGTCGCCCGCGAACGAGCGGCGGCGGCCGAACAGGCCGTTGACTTTGCCAAAGACTTCGTCATCCTGCTCTGTATCGTCTACTCACTGGATTCGGAAGGGGGCTGGAAAAGGGCGGTCTGGCTGACCATCGCCACCACTGTCTTCCTGTCCCTCCTGACGATTTACCAGGTGGTCACGGGCGATTACCAGCAGACCTTCCTGGGGCTGGCGACGAACAGCTTGGAGGAAGTGGCGGCCGAAGTGGCCCAGGTGCGCCACAGTGGGCCGGTGGGCGACCCCAATTTCTATGGGCAAATCCTGGTGGCCGTCATCCCCCTGGCTCTCTACCGGGCGATGGAGGAGAAGAAGGTGATCCTGCGCCTGCTGGCGGCCGTCTCTGTCATCATCATTCTGTTTGCCCTGCTGAATACCTACAGCCGGGGAGCGTTCCTGGCCCTGGCCGGCGTGTTGGTTTTCATGGCCATCGAGCGGCGGATTCGTTTCAGTCTCTTTCTGACCCTGGCTGGACTGGGGCTGGTGGTCTTGCAACTGCTACCGGCCGGCTATACCGAACGCCTGAGCAGCCTGGTTGAGCTTTCCTCTGAGCAGCAGAGTTTTGTTTACGAGGAGGAGTCCTTTCGCGGCCGTCTGAGCGAAATTCTCTCCGGCCTGCAAATGTTCGCCAGTCACCCACTCCTGGGGGTGGGCGTGGGCAATTACGAGTACAATTACCAGGATTACGCTAGCCGTTTGGGGCTGGAGGGCCGGACGACGACCCGCCAGGCCCATTCCCTGTACGTGGAGACGGCCGCGGAGACGGGTCTGTTTGGCCTGCTGGCCTTGGGCGGCATTTTCGCCGCCTTTTTCCTGGGTTTGCGGCAGGCGGCAAGTGGCAGGTGGCAAATCCAAAATCCAAAATCCAAAATCCAAAATCCACCTGACTGGCACGTCTGGCTCGTTTCCCTGCAAGCGAGCATCCTGGCCTATTTGATGAGCAGTCTCTTTCTACACGGCGATTACATCCGCTACCTGTGGCTGCTGGTGGCCCTGGGCGCGTCGGCCGTTCACCTGACCGAGCGCTTCTGGCAGCGCGCCCTGGCCCAGCAGACGAGGAGGTGGCCCTGGTGATGGCCCGGCGCACCGTCCAAGCGGTCTTCTGGAACTACACCTCCTTTGGTCTGGGTAAGCTGCTGGTCTTTTTGACGACGGCCGTGCTGGCCCGCCTGTTGGCCCCCGAGGAGTTTGGCGTGGTGGCCTTCGCCACCGTCGCCGTCAGCTACCTGCACGTGTTGAACGACCTGGGGTTGGGAGCGGCCTTGATTCAGCGTCGCCAGGACGTGGAGGAAGCGGCCAATACGGTCTTCACTCTCAATCTAGCCCTGGGCGCATTACTCACTCTACTGGGTTACGCCATCGCTCCCCTGGTGGCCGCTTACTTCCGCGAACCCCTGGTGACGCCGATTCTGCGCTGGTTGGGCCTGACCTTTGTGGTGAACGCCCTGGGCAGCGTTCACGTGGTGCGCCTGCAACGTGAACTGGCTTTCCGGCGCAAGCTCTTACCGGACTTCGGCCGCTCGCTGGTCAAAGGGTTGGTCTCCATCGGCTGCGCCCTGGGTGGCCTGGGGGTCTGGTCCTTGGTCATTGGGCAACTGGCGGGAGCGGTGGCGGGCGTCATCCTGGCCTGGCTGGTGTTGCGGTGGCGGCCGCGCCTGCGGGTCAACCGGCCGTTGGCCGCTTCTCTATTGGGCTTTGGCCTGTCCGTCGTCGGCGTGGACGCTTTGGCGACCATCAGCGACAATCTGGATTATCTGATCGTGGGGCGTGTCCTCGGCGAGACGGCCCTGGGCATTTACACCCTGGCCTACCGGCTGCCGGAGTTATTAGTCCTCAATATCCTGTGGGTGATGGCCGCCGCTCTCTTTCCGGCCTACGCCTCGGTGCAGGATCGGCCGGAGCTATTGCGCCAGGGTTTCTTGACCACCCTCCGCTACGTGGAAATTCTCAGCCTGCCCCTCTGCCTGGGGCTAATCCTGGCCGCCGAACCGTTGGTACTGGTCGCCTTTGGCTCCCAGTGGACGGCGGCCATTCCCATCGTGCGGATTCTGGGCCTCTTTGCCCTGGTGCGCTCGATTGGCAGCAACGTGGGCGATGTGTACAAGGCGGTGGGACGGCCGGATATTTTGTTCAAGCTGGGGCTGGTCAACCTGGCCGTCCTGGCTCCGGCCCTCTGGTTTGGCTCGGGCTATGGGCTGGCCGGCGTCGCCTGGGGACACGTGGCTGGCGGGCTGTTCCGCACGGTGTTGCGCCTGCTGGTGGCGACGCGCACCGTCCAGGTGAGCCTGGGCGACATTTTGGCTCAGTTGCGGCCGGCCCTTGCCGGTGGTATTGTCCTGGTGGCTTTGGCCTGGCCCATTCTGACCTGGACGCAGGATTTATCCCCACTCGTTCAATTGTTGACGGCCAGCGCGGGCGGGGCGGCCGGCTACCTGGCCGTTTTGTGGTGGCTGGAACGGGATTCGCTGCGGCGTGTCGGCCGGCTAATCATGGTGAAGGGATGATTTGGAGAGAATTGACAGGATTAACAGGGAGGAGGGAGGCGCGCCCACACGCTGGTTTGACTGACCGGACGGCGCCTGGGAGTGCTGGCTGCTTCGAAAATAGGACGCGGATAACGCGGATGGACGCGGATGAACGCTGATTTTCATTTGTCGTGGCGCGCTGCGGCGCGTGATGTCTTCTCAATAAGGCTTCGGCGGCGCTGGTTCATCGTCTGGCTGACGGGCCTGGTCTTTAGCCTGGTGGCGGTCGCGCCGCCGGCAATGGCCCAAGAGCCTTCACCCACCCCGGCGGCCACTGAGACTGTTCCTCCCACGGTCACTCCCACGCCAACCGCCACTCCTAATCCTATCCCCACGGCCATTCCCCTGGAACAAAGTCCACCTGGGGTAGCCGAATTGACTTTCGCCCAACTGGGGCAGCCCACCTTTGAGTTGCGCTCGCCGGCCGCTTCCCTAGAGTTCACCTTTGCCCTACCCTACCGATGGCGGATCAACGACTCGGCTGGGGCTTTTCTCGACCTCCACTTCGACCTGTACGCCGACTTCTTGCAAGGGGCTTTTCTCTCCGGCGACACGGGGGCGACTACCGCCCCGACGCCGGTGGTGGACATTTATCTAAACGATACGCTGGCGATTTCTTTCGCGCCGGACCAGGGCTTGAACCAGAGCCTCCGTATCCCCCTACCGGCCGCCTGGCCCAGGCCACCTGGCGCGCCCATTCGGCTGCGCCTGGCGCATTTCACCGGCCGCGAATGTACCGGCCTCACCCATACCCGCCTGGTGGTCAAGGAAGATTCCTTCCTCCACTTGGCCTACGTGCCAGAGCCATTGCCCACCGTCCTCGACCTGACGGAATGGCCGCGCCTGTTCTACCAGGGCCTTTATACCCCGGAAACGGCCCTCCTGGTGATTCCCGACTCGTACACGGCGGCCGATTTGACGGCGGCGGCGACGGTAGCGGCGGCCGTCGGCGGCCAAACCGCCGGGCGACTGTCCCTGCAACTGGTCACGGCCGAGGCGGCCACCAACACCCTCCTGCAAACCCACGACGCAATCATCGTCGGCCGGCCAGACCAAAACAGCTTACTGGCCGCACTCTACCAAAACGGCCGCTTGCCCACCACCTATAGCGGCACGTTGCTCGACCCGGCCGGGCAGCCCATCGCCGAAGACAGCGGCCTGCTGCAACTGATTGTTTCCGAGCAAAATCCCAATCATCTCCTGCTGGTCGTCACCGGGGCCAGTGACCAGGCTGTGCAAACGGCCGCCCGCGCCCTGGCCGGCCCCTCGCGCCCGGCCGCCGGACCATTGGCGATGATCCCGGCCGGCAATCAGCTAGAAACCCAACTGCCAGAGACCATCTCCCTGGCCGACGCTGGTTTTCAGGACACCACCTTCTACGGCCTGGGCACCCACCGCAGCACCATCTCCCTCTTCCTGCCGGCCCTGTGGCCCAGGCCAGAGAGCGTTCCCCTGCAATTGGTGTTTCTCCATTCGGCTGCCCTCGCCGCCGACGCTTCCGACATGACAGTGGAGGTGAACGGCCGGCCGGTGAGCAGCTTGCCCCTGACCGGCGGCGATAACCGCGAGCAAGTGGTCGAGTTAGCTATACCGGCCGCCGATTTGCGCCTGGGCGGTCTCAACAGCCTGACCCTGGCCGTGACTATGGCCGTTCAGGAAACGTGCGTCATGCCCGACACCGGCGCGGTCTGGGCGCGCATCCGGGCCACGAGCGGCCTGTCCGTAGGCGAGGCGAGCCGAACGGCCGGTGGCAATGGGGGTGAACGGCCGACCTTGACCACTACCCTGGTGAACCTGGCCGCCCAACCCAACCTGGGCGACGTGTGGTTCTGGCTGTCTGACCAGCCTGGCCCGGCCGAACTAACTAGCCTGATTCAACTGGCCGGGAGGCTGGGTTTTAGTAGCGGCGGTGGCTATTTGGCTTGGCGGGTGTCCCAGGGTAAACTGGCGGAGGAGGGGGAGCTGTTCGGTACTAACGTCATCGCTATGGGGCAGAGTGCCGTTGACCCGACGGCGGCTCTGGTGGGGCGATTGGCGGCGGCGGCCGGAACACGGCTCGACCTCGGCCAGAGTGACGTCACGGGTCTTGGTGTGTTGTGGGTGACGGCCGCGCCCTGGAACCCTGACCAAACCCTGGTGGTGGTAACGGGAACGACGGATGAGGGGGTCGGGTGGGCGGCGGAAACGCTGCTGGCGGCCGGTGGGTCGGCCGGGCTGACTGGCGACCTGGCTCTGATCCGCGCCACTCGGGTGGAAACCTACGATACAACCACCTGGGCTACCAGTAGTGGTGAGGAGATAGATGACGGGCCGGCGGCAGGCGATTCGTCGGCCCTGGTTGGCACGGAGGGGCCACCGGCAAACCCCGTCACACCGGCTACGTCTCCGTCCGAGACGACTGACTTATCCCCTGGTCGGCCGGCGATGCCCACCCTGATGGTCATCCTGTTGGTTGGCGGCGGCGTGGCGGTGGCGGTAGGCGGCTTCGTTATCTCCCGCCGCAAAGAGGGATTAACGATTGACCGCGAAGGCCCGTAGCCCGCTCAGTGGTGATTGGCGATTCTTGCCTGGCGTTCCGGCCGAGGGGTCGTTGTTGCTGATTGGAAGCGATGAGGCACTGGCTGGGCATTTGGCTTTGAGCTACGAACAGGTGACGCCGATGAACGCAACCCAGGTCGTGGAGCGATTGAGCGTAGAGCCGGCGGCTTTCGACCTGGTTGCCATTCCCGACCTGCGCTATCTACTGAACCTCACCGCTGAGGCGCAGAGGCCGCAGAGAATTTTCGGGCCTGTGCTGCAAGCCGCTCACCGCCTCAGCCGGCCGGGTGGTGTCCTTTACGTTGGCTTTGGCGGCCGGTGGCCCTTCCGTCGCTTGCCCTGGGGTGACCGACAAGGTTTTACCGCCGGGCAGGTGGGCGGCTGGCTGCGGCGGGCCGGCTTTTCCTCGCTCACTTATTTTGGGGCGATACCCGACCACCGGATGCCCCTCTACTTGTTTCCGTTGCAGGGCGCGGCCACTGGCTTTGTTCTGGGGCGACACCTGAAGAAGCTGCGGCCGGCCTGGTTGCGGGAGTGGTTGGCCCGGCCGGGCCTCGCCCGTTGGGGTCAAGCCTGGCTGCCGGGCTATGCAATTGTGGCGAAGATGTATTGACATCGGATTGGCAGGATTAACGGATTTTGCATAAGAGATTTCAATCCATCAACCCCGCTAATCCGCGTTCGCGCTGTTGTGACTGATTTGGATTACCTTAGCGAACTGGCCCAGACCACTGGCTGCGATCCGGCCACCTCTGGTTCATTCGCCGGCTGGCAATGGCTCCTGGTGGCGAATAGCGATGCTGGCTTGCACAACAACGTCTTATTATTCGGCCTGGCCAACGGTTCGGCCGCGCCGACCTGCGTCGCCAAAATCTGCCGGTCACCGGAGGCCAGTTGGGTTATCGAAAAGGAATACAGCAATCTGACGACGCTCTGGCAAGCCTTGGGGGACGAGGCGGCCGGCCGCGCCCCCCGTCCCCTCGGCCTGCACCGGCACGGCCGTGACCTGGTCTTTCTAATGGCTTATTGCCCCGGCCGCTCCTGGCTCACCGAGCGACGCTCCTTGTGGCGCGATGAACGGCGGTTGCGCGACCGCTTCGGCCGGGCCGCCCGCGCCTTACGCGAACTACACGACCGCACGGCGACGGCCGGCCAGCCCTCCATCACCTCGTCCGTTTTTCGCGCCCAGGCCAATGCTTTCCAGGCGTTATACCGGCCGCCGGCCGGCGAAGTAGCGGAATTGGCCCGCTTACAGACGGTGGTTGGACAAAGGCAATCAGACGTGCGTCGCCACATCCTCTTACAAGGAGACTTCTGGCCGGGTAATATCGTGGTCAATACCCAGACCGGCCGCCTGGCCGTCGTGGATTGGCAAGCCGCACGCTGGTCGCCCGACGCCAGCCAGGATGTATACCTCTTCATCCTGGCGGCGGCCGTCGAAGCCGCCCCACCGGGTTCGCCCGGCCAACGCGCCCTGGCCGCCGCCGACCTGTTGGCCTCCTGGTCACGGGTCTTGATACCAACTTATCTGGAGGCTTACGGTCAGCCGGCCGGTTATGCCCTCCTGCCTCTGCGCGACGGCCTGCTGGCAACCTGCGTGGAGATGGCAACCCGCCCCTACCTGACCTTTGGCGTCCAGCAGGAAGACGGTTTGTTATGGCGGGCTTTATTCGCCGAGTTACGGCTCTGGCCTGGGACACAGACCTAACCTTGTAGAATGAAGTGTAGAAATGAAAAGAAAGTTCTGGCCCGTTAATTATTTGTTGCTCATTCTGCTTTTGTGCCTGGTCGCCGCCGTTCTTTCCGCCTGCGGGCAGACGACTCTGGAAGAAGCGCTGCCCACCCGCCCAGCGTCATCCACAGAGCCAGCGGCGGCCACCGGGCCGACGGCCACTGCCCGCCCAACGGCCGTCGTCCGCCCTACCGCCCTCACCGGCTACGTCCCCAATCCCAACATGGGCTGGCAAGAGGGCGCGGGCAATCCCCTCCGCTTCCCACAAACGGTCGGCTATGACCGGATTGATTGGGACGTGTTGAACCCGGCCGAGGGCTCCTACAACTGGCTGCCCATCGAGACCCTCCGCCAAAAGGCCCAGGCCACCGGCGACGCCTTTAGCTTTCGCGTGCGGCCGTCGCGCCCACCGCCCTGGGGCGAAGGCCACACCATGCCCGCCTGGGTCGTTGAGCAGGGGGCCATTATTGTGCGCGGCACCCGCAGCACCGAACCGCTCTACGCCAGTTGCCTCTACCTCGACACACACGGCCGCTTCGTCGAAGCTATGCGCCAGAAATACGACGGCGACCCCGAACTGGCCTTCCTGGACGTTGGCTCCTACGGCTACTTTGGCGACTGGTACTCCGACCAATATGACGCCCGGCCGGAAACACTCGACTGGCACGCCCGCCGCTGGATTGCTGATATGTATCTGGGTGGCCAGGCGACCCGGCCGTGCATGGACGCCTACGGCCGTGTGGTCGAAGTCACCTACCACTACCCCGGCTTCCAGCAGACCCAGTTGGTCATGCCCTACACCCCTGGCTACGAAGATTCCCTGGACTACGTCTTCAGCCAGCGGCCCGACGTAGGCATCCGCCACGACGCCCTCGGCTCCGAGGCCCACCACCAGTTGTTCCGCGACCGCGGCCGTGAATACATTGAGCAAACCTGGCCGCGCGAACCCATCGTCTTCGAGTTTTCCTCCGACGCCTTCACCGCCGACGCCCTGGCCAGCGCCCGCGCCTTCGCCCAGGAAATGCACGCCTCCTACGTCCACGAGACACTAGGCGGCCGGGGCAACCAGGCCCTCCTGGAAGCCGTCCTGGAAGTCGTCGGCTACCGGCTCGCCCTGCAAGAAATCCGCTACACAACCCCTGTGCGCCCAGGTGAAACACTGTCCTTCGAAATGGATTGGGTGAACAGTGGCTCGGCTCCCCCTTACCAGACCTACCCTCTGGTTCTCTGGTTGACCGACGCGGCCGGCCAACCCCTCTACGAAAGTGAGTACCAGGTGGACATCCAGACCTGGCTGCCCGGCCCGCCCACCCACCTCAATGGCGATATGCCCCTGCCGGCCGAACTCCCAACCGGCCCCCTTTACCTCCGCCTGGCTTTCGTGGACCCCGCCACCCGCCAACCCGCCCTAAACCTGGCCATGGACGGCCGCGACCAGCAGGGGCGGTACCTGATTGGGGCGGTGGAGGTCTTGCCGTAATCCGTCATGCGTAACCGATTACCCATGACCCATGACCCATCTTGTCTACCCCCCACCCCATCACCTACCTCATAGACGCCCTCGGCCTGGGCGGGGCGGAACGGCTACTGATTTCCACCCTACGCCACCTGGATCGGGCCCAGTTCGCGCCGCGAGTTTGCGCCCTGCAAGCCCGCGACGGCAATCCGGTGGCCCGTGACATCGAACGTTTGGACGTAGCGGTAGATCGTGTGCCAGTGAGAAATCTACGTGACCCATTGGCCCTACCCCGTTTGCTGCGCTACCTGGGTTGCGAACGGCCGGCCCTGCTGCACACCCAGTTGGAATTTGCCAACACCCTGGGGACGCTGGCCGGCCGCCTGCTCGCCATCCCCACCATCACCACCCTGCACACCTTCGACGACCCACCGAAGGGCGCTCGCGCCCACCGGCGGTTAAGGCTCATGTGGTGGTGCCTCCGCCACTTTAGCCGCCGCATCCTGGCCGTCTCCGAAGCCACCCGCCAACACCACGTTCGCCTCGGCCGCCTCTCCCCCACCCAAATCACCACCCTCTACAACGGCATTGACCTCTCGCCCTTCCATAGCGGGGGTTGGGGGATTAGGGGATTATCTTTAGGCCTATCCCCTAATCCCCTAATCCCCGCCGAGGCACGGATATTGATGACGGTGGCTGTGTTGCGGCCGGAGAAAGGCATCCAGGTTATGCTAAGTGCCTTGCCCGCCATTCTAGCCGCCGTGCCAGACGTTTACTACGTCGTCGTGGGCGGCGGCGACCACGAAGCAATCTTGCGGGCAGAAGCGGCCCGCTGCGGAGTGGCCGAACGGGTGATTTTCACCGGCGTTCGAGACGACGTACCCCAGTTATTGTCAGAGGCCCACGTTTTTGTGCTGCCCACCTTCGCCGACGCCTTGCCGACCGTCCTGGCCGAAGCGATGGCCGCCGGCCGCCCCATCGTCGCCAGCAACGTCGGCGGCGTGCCAGAAATGGTCGAACACGGCCGCAATGGTCTCCTCGTCCCGCCGGCCGACCCAGCCGCCCTGGCCCAGGCCTGCATCCACCTCCTCAACCATCCCGCCCAAGCCCAGGCAATGGGCCGCGCCGGCCGGGCCATCGTCCAACAACGCTTCGACGCCCGCCGGCAAGTCCGGCGGCTGGTGGAAATTTATGAGGAGCTCCTGTAAGAATAGGAACTCGTAGGAACGAAAGGAACTGGCGAAAGGTCCCCCAGTTCCTTCAGTTCCCTGGAGTTCCTTCAAGTTCCCTACCCATGACAGAGACTACAGCCGGCGTCCCTTTGCGTCTCTACGTGGTCGAATTTTCCGGCAAGGGCGGGTTGATTCACTACGCCTACCAACTCTGCACGGCCCTGGCCGACGAAGGAGCGGCCGTCACCCTGGTCACGACTACCGACTACGAAATGGCCGCTTTTCCGCACAATTTCACCGTCATCCCCCGCCTGAGCTTGTGGACCCTCTTTGACGACTCCGGCGGCCGTCCGGCCGGCCGGCGCCTCCGCCGCTTGTGGCGAGGAGTGAAGTACATCCAGGAATGGCTGCGGTTGGAGCGTTTTCTGCGCCAGGAGCGGCCGGACGTCATCCAGTTCGGCAAAATCAACTTTCCCTTTGAGGTCATCTTCCTGGCCCGCTTGAGACGGGCTGGTTTGACGTTGACCCAGATTGCCCACGAGTTTGAGCTGCGCGAGCGGGGTGGCTTGTGGGCGGCCGTTGGCAATCGCCTCTACGCCGGCGTCTTTCAGCAGTTTAAGGCTATCTTTCTGCACGGTGAAAGCAACCGGCAGCGTTTTCTCTCCCTGTTTCACGTCCCCGCCGGCCGCCTGCACACCATCGCCCACGGCAATGAAAACCTGTTCCCGACCACCGCCGATGGCCTAACCCCACTTGGTTTGCGGCAGCGCTATGGCTTGGCCGCCGGCGCGCCAGTCGTCCTCTTCTTTGGCAGCCTCACCCCCAGCAAAGGTATCCCCGATTTGCTAGAAGCCTTCATCCACGTTCGCCAGCAATGCCCGGCCCACCTACTCATCGTTGGCTACCCCACCAAACACATCAACCTGGACGAACTGAAAGCCCAGGTCAGGCGGCTGGGTTTAGAGGAGGCGGTTACCTTCGACGCCCGCTACATTCCCACCCCGGAAGTGGGGCCACTGGTGAGCCTGGCGAACGTGGTGGTCTATCCCTATCGCAATAGCAGCCAAAGCGGTTCGCTGCAAGTGGCCTACGCCTGCGGCCGGCCGGTGGTGGCCACGACGGTGGGCGGATTGCCCGAGGCGGTGGTAGACGGCCGGAGCGGCTACCTCACCCCCCCGCAGAATCCGCCAGCCCTGGCCGAAGCTATTTTGCGAATCTTGTTGAATCCCCAACGGGCGGCGGAGATGGGCCGCTACGCCCGGCAGCTATCAGAAACGCGCTTCGCCTGGCCGCCCATTGCCCGGCAAATTCTGGCCGTCTACTCAGCCTCACCGCCGAGACGCAGAGGTCGCAGAGTAAGTAATGAGTGCTGAGTGATGAGTGGTAAAGGTCGAGTTACTCGTTGCTCATGACTCATCACTCATCCCTAGAAACTCCGCGTTCTCTGCTCTGCGGTGAGCAATTACCATGAATCTCCATCTGGAAGTCGCCGCCACCCCGCAAGCCTTTCGGGCCCTGGCCGGCGAATGGGATGAGTTGTTGGACAGCAGCCCGGCCGCTAATGTCTTCCTCACCTGGGAATGGCTCTCCACCTGGTGGGAGTGCTTCGGCCGCCATCTACAGCCCTGGGTCGTCGTCCTTCGTCACGGCCGTCACCTCGTCGGCCTCGCCCCCTTCATTCTCCACCGCCGCGCCCGCGCCGGCCCCTTCACCCACCGCGAACTGTCGTTCATGGGCAGCGGCCCGGCCGCCCCCGACCACCTGGACTTGATAGCCAGCCCGGGTTGCGAGGCGGCCGTCGCCCAGGCCACCTTCGCCCACTTATCGGCCAGCAAGAGACAGTGGGACATCTTGCGTTTGGAGGGTCTGGCCGAGAACTCACCCTTCGCCGGCTGCCTGCTAACCCAGAGGCGGGACAGGCTGACCCAGGTCTCCCACCAGGTCTGCCCCTACGCCCACCTGCCCGCCGACCAGGAGAGTTACCGGGCCGGGCTGGGCAGCAACCTACGGGCCAACATCGGCCGCTACGGCCGCCAATTAGAGCGCGAACACCCCGGCCAGGTCCGCTACTGGCTGGTCGAAGACGAAGCCCAAATCGAACCCGCCATGCGCCTGTTGTTCCGTCTCCACCAGGAAGTGCGCCAGGCTCACGGCCAGCCCGGCGCCTTCAGCGACCCCCAGATGGTCCTCTTTCACCGCCACCTGGCCCACCGCTTCTTTGCCAAAGGCTGGCTGCGTATCTACCTCCTGACTGTCGCCGGGCAAGACACCGCCATCACCTATAACTTTCGCTTTGGCGACGTCGTCTACTTCTACCAAACCGGCTACGACCAAGCCTGGAAGCGCTATGGGCCCGGCCGCCAGGTCATCTCCTTCGCCATCCGCCAATCCATTGAAGAAGGGGCGCGAGAATTCGACTTCCTACGGGGCGACGAGAGCTACAAATTTCAATGGACAAATCAGATACGCCGAGACATCAATCTAGTTGTACCCTGCAGCCGATTGGGACAACTTATCCTGGGCGGCCGCACCGCCGCCCGCGCCGCCCGCGCCCACCTACGGCCGCCCCACCAGGCGGGGCAACCCCAACACCTTAGCTACAAAGCGCGGTAAACTATCGCGGTAGCCAACAAACACCCGCCGGATAGTCAGAGGGGAGCGCTGGACTTCAGCCAGCCGCGCCGGCCCCGGCCGCAGAGTAAAGGCCACCTTCACACCCACCTCACCCAAAATCCGGCCGTGCGCCTCGTCAAAATCACCCGGCTGGCCGTTAGGGTAAGCAAAAGCAGTGACCGGCCGCCCCGTCTCCGCCTCAATTCGCTCCTTCGAGCCAGCAATCTCCTCCCTCACCCTTTCCTCGCCGACACGCCTCAAGATAGCGTGGCTCCGCGTATGCGCCCCCATACTCATACCACCCGCCGCCATCGCCCGCACCTCCTCCCACGTCAGGCAGAGACCAGCAAAAGCCCCGTCCGGCACATACACCTCCAACTGCTTAGGAGCTTGCCCCACCGCCTCCCACTTCAGGTCATCCCGCACCCCCTTCAGAGCGCGCAACCAATTCTCCATCACCGCCGTCCGCGTCACCGCGTCGCCCCATTCCTGCCGCCCAACCAGCGGCAACGTCGCCCTCTCCAATCTCGTGTGGTGAAAACAATAAGCAACCAGGTCCCAAAAGAACGGCCGGTCATTATCAATGTAGTCCGTCGCCAGGAAGATGACTGCCGGCAAGTTGCGCTGGCGGAGAATGGGCCAGGCGTAATCGTAATTATCCTGATAACCGTCATCGAAGGTGATTAAAAGCGGCCGCGGCGGAAGCGGCCGTCCCTCCTCCAGCCAGGCCACCACCTCCGCCAGGCCAATCACGTTAAAACGGCTCTGGACAAAAGCCATCTGCTCCGCGAAAGCCGCCGGCGTCGCGCTCACATTCGGTTTATAAGTGTCAAAAGACGGCCGCTCCGGCTCCCCAATCCGGTGATAAGCCAACACCGTCAAAGCCTGTCGCCCCCACAGCAAAGGGTGAACCAGAGGGAACGTCGGCTGAACCGCCCCATACATCCATTCAACCCACATCACCTCTCCCTGGTGTGAGACGTTCCGGCGGGTGGAGACGTTCCGGCGGAACGTCTCCACACCATCCTGTAAATCCTGTAAATCCTGTCCTAATAAGCCCCATGGCCACGCACCACACTCTCAAAGGTGCGGAAAAGAATCTGCAAATCCAGCCAGAAGCTCTGCTTTTCAATGTACTCAATATCCAACAGCACCCGCTCATCAAACTCCACGTCGCTCCGGCCCGACACCTGCCACAAACCGGTCAGCCCTGGCTTCACCTCCAGCCGCTCCATCTGCCAGCTTTGGTACCGCTTCGAGCTAAAAGAAGTCGGGCGCGGACCAACGAGACTCATATCGCCTTTGAGAACATTGAAAACCTGCGGCAATTCGTCCAGGCTACTCCGCCGCAAGAACTTACCCACCTTCGTCATACGCGGGTCATTCTTAATCTTGAAGTCCGGCCACTGCAACTCGTTGAGGTGCATCAACTGTTGCTTCATCGCTTCGGCGTTGACGACCATCGTGCGAAACTTCCACATACGGAAGTTCTCGTCGCCGTAGCCGGTACGGGTCTGATAAAAGAAGGGTGAGCCGCGATCTTCCAGCCAAATTGCCAGGCAGATAGCCCCAATCACCGGCAAAACGAAGGGGAGAGCCAACAGGCAAATCGCCAGGTCAAAAAGCCGCTTACTAAAGGCATAAGACGGCCGGAACAACCCACTACGGCGGTGGCGGCCGAGCGGCCGCCGCGGTTTGGTGAAGCTCTGGAAGCGGTGGACGTAGGTGCTGGTCTGGCCCAGGCGGTTCCACCACTGGAACAAGCCGACCTCCAACCGTTCGAGGTTATCCTGAGACTTTAGCCGCCTGCTTATCGGCTGATAGATACCCATCTCTTCCAAACCTGACAGATTTTCGGAAACCTGTCAGGTTTTATAGAGACGTTCCGGCGGAACGTCTCCACACCTAGATCGCTACTTCCGGTTCACTGATCACGGCCGCTGTCTCGACGGCCAAGGGGCGGGGCTTCGGCCGCAACGGAACGGCCGATTCGGGGCTATCAGGACGGGCGAGCGGTCGGACACCCTGTTCGGCCGCTTCCACCAACCCCTTCAGCGTCGCCCCTTCGCCGGGGAATGAGGCAATGCCCACTTGCAGATTCAGGCCCCATTCCCGCGTCTTCTGATTCAGCCCCTCCAACGCCCTACGGGTCGCCGCCGCTTCCTGGTGGGGCAGGGCGATCACCAAATCATCATTTCGGCAAACAATCACGTCGCTTTCGTGCAAATGGTCAGCCAACAGCCGCACCAACTTCGCCTGCAAATAGCGGCCGCGCATCCCCCGCTGAATCTCTTCCACCACCTGGTTCAATCCTACCTCTGATCCCTTGTACTCTGTTTTGACCACCGCCAGCGACATCGGCAACTGGTAGCGGCGCGCCCGCCTCAACTCCCGGTAAATCTCCTCCATGTCATCCTGCAGCAGGCGCGGCGGCAGCCCCAGCAAGTTAATCGTAATCTCGGCAATCGTCTCCTCGAAATCCAGGATGACCAGTGTAACCAGGCGGAAGGTCAATACCGTCACCAGAATACTGGCTACCTCAATGATGGTGATGGGCAGGCCGACCCCCAGTAACGGATATTGTAAGACGACCTTCAGGAAAGCATACAGCCCCAGGCTCACCACCAGTGTCGCTGGTGTGAAGCGGACAAAGATGCGCGGCGCGCCCAACATGAAGACCATGAGAACCAGGATGAGCAAGTAAACGAAGGAGGCAATGTTAATGACTTCCTGGATGCGCTCCATGTTGTAAAAGAGGAAAAGCCAGCACAGCAGCAGCACCAATAGCAGGCGCAACTTAATCATCATCGTAGTACCTCACGGCGGGATGTGTGTTGCCCAGACTCACCTCTGCCTCAACAGGGCGTCGTCTGTCTTGCTATTGAATTGTAAACAGAAGGCATTACAACAAAAATTAAGGTTTCTCTAATCTTCGGCGTCGCCGTCAGATAAACCTCGTTTCTAATGGGATTGGGTTTAGCCCGGCCGCAGCAGAACTTTCCGCACCCCCGGCCGCCCCGCGTGGGCAATGGCCGCCAGGCCGTCACGCAACGGATACTCGGCCTCAATAAGTGGCAGGGCCTGAAGCTGGCCTTGCTGTAGGAGGCGCAAAGCGGGGGCAAAGGGGCCGCAGCGGGAGCCAACGACGGTAACCTCCCCCACGACCAACTTGGTCAGGTCAACGGTGGCCGCCCCATGAAAGGTACTTTTTAAGACCAGCGTCCCCAACGGCCGCAGCAGGCGCAAGGCCTGGGCCAGCCCCTCCTGGTTGCCGGTGGCTTCCACCACCACATCAAAGCCATTATCCGGGAACTCGCCCACCAATCCCGTTTCCAAGCCCAACCGGCGCGGCAAGGCGAGGCTTTCCGGCCGCCGCCCCAACACAACGACCCATGAGCCAGTCAGGGCCAATACCTGGCTGATGAGTAGCCCCAGGCGGCCGGGTCCGATAACGGCTGTCCGTTCTGACGGCGAGATAATCACTTGCTCCCGAACCCGTAAGGCGGCGGCCAATGGCTCGGTAAAGACGGCCGCCTCGTCCGGCACATTATCGGGAACGACATGCAGATTGGTCAGGGGCAGGGTCACGTAGTCGGCAAAGACGCCGTCCTTGCCAATGATACCCAGCACCGTCCGCCGGGGGCAATGTTCCGGCATATATGCCAGGCAGACCCGGCACACCCGACAACCCAGGTTAATCTCACCCACCACCCGCCGGCCGAGCCAACTCCCCTCCCCAGCTACTACTTCCTCGACCACCCCCACAAATTCATGCCCCAATACCCCCTGGAAATGGGCGTAGCCCTTGATAATTTCCAGGTCAGTCGCGCAAATGCCCGCCAACCGCACCCGCACCAGGGCTTCACCCGGCCGGGGAATCGGTGTGAGGTAATCCGGCCGGTAGCTCAGTTCATTCTGGGATAGGTATAGGGCCTGCATTCTTATTTCGTATGTAATTTCTATTGTGTAACAGCACGCAATACGCTCTACACATTACGCAGTACGCTTCTTCAGGAAGGGTATCTCCCCTTTCTCCCAACTCACCAACAAGGGTACCGCGTTAAAGATGGAGCTATACGTGCCGCTAAACAGGCCAACGAACAAGACGGTAATGAACTGGCGAATCGAATGGCCGCCAAATAGGATAATCGCCACCAGGACGAACATGGCATTGAGCTGGGTTGCCAGGGAGCGGTGAATCGTCTCCAGCACCGAGCGATTGACCACTGTCTCGTAAGCCTCCGTCGGCCGCCGCTTGATGTTCTCACGGATGCGGTCGAAAACGACGATGGTATCTTGCAGGGAGAAGCCGGCCACTGTTAAGACGGCCGTCAAGAACAGGGCGTTCACCTCCCAGCCCAGCAGCAGCCCCATGATGGCAATAAAGCCAAACAGCACCAGGATGTCGTGCAGCATGGCAATCACCGCGCACGCGCCGTAACGAACGGCATTAGGCACCTGGCGGAAAGCGAACATGACGTAGAACAACATGATGCCGGAGGCGACCAGCACGGCGACGACGGCCGCCCGCTGCACTTCACTGCCAACGGCCGGGCTGACACTCTGCACGAGCGTCGCCTGACTATCCAACGGCCCCACCTGTTCGGCCAGGGCCGCTTCGATGACGCTGGCCGTTTGTGGGGCGACGAACTCTGTGCGAATCTGCCAGGTGTTCTCCACCCCCTGCCCACGCAAGGCGATGACGGCCGGGTTCTCCACGCCAAAGTTGCGGAAGACCTCCCGAATATCATTTTCGGTAACTGGTATCAAGAAACGAAACTCAAAGCGCGTGCCACTTTGAAAATCCACTCCCACCTGGAAGGGCGAACCCGTCCGCATCAGCGAAACGACCATCGCCAGAATACCCAGGCCAATGAACGTCCCCGAAAGGAGAAAATAATACCGACGGCGTTGAGCGAAATTAAACATAACGGGAAATCAGGTAATGGGTAATTACTAATTACCCATTACCCATTACACTCCTAACAGCCACGACCGACCCTTGAGCCAGCCGGCCGCCCGGCCGATGACCAGGCGGACAAAGGTGCGGGTAACGATGACGGCGGTGAACATACTGACCAATACGCCAATCGCCAGGGTAATGGCAAAACCCTGGACAATGCTGGCCCCAAAGTTGCGGCCGAAGAACCACAGGATGAAGCAAATGACCAGCGTGGCCACGTTCGAGTCGCGGATAGAAGTCCAGGCCCGCTCAAAACCCGCCTGGATGGCTTCGCGCAGGGGCGTCGTCTGCCGTAGCTCCTCCTTCATCCGCTCAAAGACCAGGATGTTGGCGTCTACGGCCATGCCTGTCGAAAGGAGAAAGCCGGTAATGGCTGGCAGAGTGAGAGTGACCCCCATCCACTTGAACAGGGCGAAGTTGAGCAGGGCATAAACGATGAGGGCCAGGTCAGCCAGAAACCCCGGCAGGCGATAGTAGATAAGCATGAAAAGAAGGACGACAATCACCCCAATCACCCCAGCCCGCACGCTGGCCTCAATTGAGGCTTCACCCAGTGTTGCCCCCACCTGGCGCACACTCTCGATACGCATGGCAATCGGCAAGCGGCCGTAGCGCAGCTTCAGGGCCAGATTTTGCGCTTCGGCCAGGGTGAAATTGCCTGTGATCGTGCCAGCGTCGCTGATCGTCGCGCTGATGCGGGGGCTGGAAATGACCTGCTTGTCCAGGACAATGGTCAGGAAACGGCCCTGATTGGCGCTGGTGTACTGCTCAAACGTATCGGCCGCTTCCGGCTGCAAACGAAAAGCGACCAGATATTCCCGCAGATTGGTCTGATCAACGGTGGCGTCGGCCAGTCCATCGCCAGTCAAGATGGTCTGGTAGGTGGGAGGAACGGCCGCCGGTTGCCCACTCTCCCCGGTGGTCTCCCGTTCACAACGCGACGGTCCCTCGTTGAGCGAAGTCCGCACGCACATCCCCTCCGGCAAGCTCTCGGTACCGGTATCCACGAACTCCAGCAGGGCCGTCTCCTGAATCAGTGAGATGGCCTGGTCAGGGTCTTGTAGGCCGGGCAATTCAACCAGGATGCGCCGCTCCCCCTCCACCTGCACCACCGGTTCAGCCACCCCTAGCCCATTGACCCGTTCGCTGATGACCTGGCGCACGGTGGCAATGTCATCGGGGCTGACCGGCTCTCCGGCCGGCACGTCTGCCTCTAATAACACCTGCAGACCCCCCTGCAAATCCAAACCTGGTTGCGCTGGAAACTCTGGATTACGAGCCATCCAGATCGCCGCCGCCACCAGCCATACAATCGTCACCAACCAAAAAGCGTCTCGTCTATTCATACTTCACGCCTCACGTTTCACGGCCGGATTATAGCAACTCTCGCGACAAATGGCGCAGAATTTAAGGTCAAAAGGCATTGACAACTCCCCCCGATTGGGAGTATAGTGTCAGTAAGAAAGAACAATCTATACGCCCCGGCCGGGCAAGAGATAGGTCAGGCCAGCCGGCGTGTTGAAATCTCCACTAGCGAGCCAGAATGCTTCCGACGAAGTACACGCTGATGACAGTGGAAGCCAAAACCTGTCGCCGGCCGCCAAGAGATTCACAAACACGTAACGCCTAAGCCCCTGACCACCTAACTCTCTTGTAAGCGGCCGGGGCACCTTTTTGAATGCGGAATGATGAGTGATGAAGGCTTCTTCCATTCATCATCCATCATTCATCATTTTCTTCCTTGCCAGGCCCGCAATAACTCCTCCTCCCGTTGTCGGCTGATACCCGCTCGCCAGGGATGATCGGCCGGCCGCCCGGCCGCCCACCCTAACGTATCCCGTATAGTATCCACCAAAGGCCGGAAAGTGAGACCAGTACCTATCGCTTTCTGGCAATTGAAGCGGTGAAACCCGGCCGCCTCCTCCCCCGGCACCCACAACGGCATTTCCGACCAGGGCTGCACACCCGCCTCTAGTAGAAACTGCTCATTGACCCAGGTAAAGGTGGCCTCGCTACGGCTAACCTGGCGCGAGGTGGTCAGAACGTCGCCCAGAGTCAGCGGCGCGGCCGGGCCGGTGGCATTGTAAATCCCCGTTGTCCGCGCTTCGACCAGCCCCAGCGTCCAGTCAGCCAGGTCGCGCACGTCAATCACCTGCACCACGTACTGCGGTTGCCCAGGGGCCAATACCTCACCCCCCTGAGTCACCCGATACGGCCAGTAAGTGAAGCGGTCGGTGGGGTCGTAGGGGCCAACGATCAGGCCAGGGCGAATTATGAGCGTGCGGCCGGGCATAGCCGCTTCGGCCGCCTGCTCGCACAATGCCTTGAGCGGCCCATAACTCTCACCCGTAATTTGTTCCACCATCTCGTCGTCCAGACGGCCGACCGGCGCGCTTTCATCCTGGTTCGGCCGACTGGAATCCGCGTAAACCGACAGGCTGGAAATAAACGTATAATGGCCAACCTGGTCAGCCAATAGCTCGGCCGAAGCCCGCACCAGGCGCGGCACGTAGCCACAGGTGTCTATGACAGCGTTCCAGTGGTAGCCGGCCAGGGCGGTCAGGTCGCCATCCCGGTTTCCGCGCATCTTTTCCACCTGGGGGAACCAATCAGGATTGTGCTGCCCGCGATTAAACAGGGTCACTTCGTGACCCCGCGCCAACGCCGCCTCCACCAGCGCGCGGCCGAGAAATACTGTTCCACCGAGAATCAACAGTTTCATCATTCCACCTTATCGGGACGTTGCACGAAACGCCTCTACTTAAGGATACGTCTTGCTACGAGAACGCGCAACTAAGCGGCCGAATAGACTTAAGGTACTATTGGACAGGCGGCCGGGAACAACTACAGTAACAGGGTAACCAGCTAACCTTCTCATAAGCGAGTCCCCATGAACACCAAACCTGCTCGTAAACCCCGCCCGTACTGGCACGTAGACGCCAAGTGGATGACTAGCCTGATCCTGGTCGTTGTTTTGAGTATCACCCTACTCCTCTTTAACCTGTGGCAATTGACGGCCGAAAAACCGGCCGTCGAAATCCTCAGCACGGCCATGGCCCTGGCCTTCAGTCCTAACGGTTTGGACGAGGAGATTGACCTGGCGGCCGTGCGCGAGCAGATACAGGCCAGCCCCGACGGTCTTTTTCATCCCCTGCCAGGTTTGCCAGTGACGGTGCGAGAAGAGGAGATTACCAACCTCTCACCCAGGGAACTACGTCTGTACGTGTTCCGCCAGTTAGCGGAGCCAATCTACCAGGGTGGAGTGGAAGGTCTGGCCGCCCAGGTCGGCGACCCGGAGGCTGGGGCCAGCATCGTGGCCGCCGGCCGAATGTTGAATCTGTTTACACTGGAAACGCACCGGACGTTGGAGCGGCCGTTGGCTATCGCCGCCGCTCTCTCAGGTTTGCTGCTCATCCCACTGGTGATCTTCAGCTATCGTTTCGGTCGCCTCGGTTGTCCAGGCTGCGTCTTTGTGGCCGCCAGCCTGCCGACTGCTCTCCTCCTGGCCTTCCTCAGCACCGTAGACCCACCCCCAGGGGCCACGCCACCCGGCGGAGAGGGTAGCCTGTTTGCCGTGGCCGGCTCTTTGGTGACGAACCTCATCCCCCTTCTCATTCAGACGACAGCCCGCACCTACCTGGTGGCAGTAGCGGCCGGCCTGCTTTTGCTGCTGCTGGCTCTGCTGTGGCAGATCATCTGGTCGGTGGCGCGACGCCGGCGGCCGGCCGAGAGTAGCGGGGACTAGGGGGTTGGGAGATTGGTCTTTTCGCGCAGCCGTGCCATAAAAGCCGTCTGTTCCGGTGAATCCAGCCCTTCTTGTAGAAGATCCAACAAACCGGCCAGGTCGCCCTGCCAAAACAGATAGGGGTCAAACCATAGCCCTGGAAAGACGCGGCTGCGTAAGACGCCTTCTTCGTCCGGTTGGAGCAGGTGATACTCATCCGGTCGCCGTTGTTCAGAGGGGGGAGGCGGCTAAACGGCGGCCGGGGAGGATGAACCATCTTCTCAATGGTTTTGTCCGGTGGTAAGGTAGCGACAGCGTTCATGGTCTTTCTTCCCGTGCAGCAGCTTGCTTGTCTATATTATACCATGCCCCAATAGTTTCACCTTCACCTTAGCCAATTCTAACGCACCTTTCAGCTGCGGCCGGTACAATAGTCCTTACTTTCCATCGGGTGAGCCTGATATACTACTTTGTCTACATGGAGGTCACGATGTTGAAGTTTGGCTTAACCATGATCCTGGCCCTCGTTGGCGCAACGGCCGGCACGCTGTCCATCGCCGACGCCTCGCTGATGGAGAAAGATGTACGGGGCGGCGACAACCCATTCTGCGTGGGGGTTGACCCGCATCCTGTCGGACAGCGTTTGGCGGACACCTATCAAGTCGCCTACGAAGACGTAATGACCTGGTTCTGTGACGGTTATGGCTTTGGCGAGGTTACCCACGCCCTCGAGACCGCTCAAGAAACGGGTCTAACACCGGCAGAGGTGTTGGACATGAAGGCGGAGCTTGGCGGTTGGGGCCTGGTCTGGCAGGAATTGGGCCTGATTGGGCCACCAGACAACGGAGATGTTGGTGAATCGGATAGCCGTTCTAATGGCGGCGACCGTCCTGACTGGGCTGGTCAATCGCAGGGGAACGGCCGTCCCGACCACGCTGGTTCGGGTAATGGCAACGGCCAGGGACAGCCGGGCGGCCGGTCTGGAAAATAAGCGGCGGCGGTTATAGAGCGTCGGCCGTGAACAATCTCGTTAATGCGGCGTGGATGAACGCCAATGTCGTGAGCCAGCCGGTACTGGCTAATGCCCATCGGCTTGAGAAAATCTTCCAACAAAATCTCGCCGGGATGCACAGGAGCAAACTTCTCGTTCCTGGTACCGTACTCAATCATACCCCAATCCCATAGAAATCGTATGGGTCTATCGGCCGGCAGGACTTTGTAGAGGAGCAAGCACCCCCAGGTGCGGTCCTAAGAGCAAACCGGCACGTGGGCGTGCCGCTCACCCTCGTTGTGACGATTTTGGTCACCTGGCTGGCCCCCGTTCTCTGGTCTTCCTAGTGAAGCGTGAAGCGTGAATAGGGAGCAATTCTGATCTACATTGACATATATAGGGTTTCTCGTTATAATTAGACAAATACTGTCAATACAAGATACGACAAGACAAAATACGGCTATGCAAGCCAAGAAACCTTTAGGAAAAAGACTTCGAGATTTACGCAAAGAACGTGGTCAACCGTTGCGAGTTGTTGCTGCTGCCATTGACGTTGACTCTAGCCTGTTGAGTAAGATTGAACACGGCGAAAGATTGCCAACAGAACAACAATTAGAAAAACTGGCACAGCATTTTGGCATTTCACTCGAAGAACTCACCTCCCAAGCCATCGCCGAAAAAATTATCACGAGTTATGCCTCCAACACGACCACTCTCCAGGCATTGAAGATTGCCGAAGCGCAAATCAACTACTACTTGGAGAATAGAAATGAATGAACATAAGACTTTTATGGTTCAACCGGAATACAGGGGGTACACCCATAGGTGGGAATAAAGTAGAATAGAGGTCATTTTGAAACAAGGAGTAACGAAGATGGCCTCCTATTCGCCAGCGAAACTTACGATTCCGTTAGATAT
>JBFMFT010000129.1:0-11333 GCA_040751925.1 Chloroflexota bacterium | reverse complement strand
GTCAAGGTCGTCCATACCCTGACCGCCAGGGTTCAGCCGGGCGATAAAGACATCATCGGCGCCTGCATAGACGTTATCAAAGGCCGAGTTCGTTGTCGGGAAGTCACTGGAAGCTGTACTCCCTGTGAGGTAGACCATACCGTCCGAGCCTAAAGCGATCGCATAACCAGAGTCAGCGTTGACTCCGCCCAGGAAGGTGCTGTATGGCAGCGCGCTGCCGTCAGCACTCAGCTTGGTCACAAAGGCATCCTGGCCGCCCTCATAGGTGGTGTCAAGGGCCCCGCTGGTGGTGGGGAAGTCGTTGGAATTGGTGTAGCCCGTGACGTAGGCTAAACCAGCCGCATCGGCCGCGATGGCCCGGGCAGTATCAAGGCTGCTCCCACCTAGAAAGGTGCTGTACATCAGCCCTGTCCCGGTGGCGTTGAGTTGGGTCACAAAGGCATCGCCTAAAGGGTCGTAATCCTCATCGTAAGCCCCAGGCGTGAATGGGAAGTCAAAGGAATAGGTGGTACCGGTAACGTAGACCGTACCCTCCGAGCCTACGGCGATCGCATTCCCCACGTCATCGTTACTCCCGCCCAGGTAAGTGCTGAACGAGAGCGCGCTGCCGTCAGTAATCAGCCTGGTCACAAAGATGTCCCCCAGGCCGTCGTACGCCCGGTCGAAAGCCCCGGGGGTTGTCTCGAAGTTGCTGGAATAGGTGTAGCCGGTAACGTAGGCCGTGCCATCCGGCCCCACCGCGATGGCGTGGCCTGCCTCTTGGTCGCCACCGCCCAGGAAGGTACTGTAGATCAGATCCGTCGGGTCATCCAAAGGGACGAAAGGCTCAAGACGGTCTCCCCTCGTAAACGGGGCCGAGACCTCGCGGTCGCTCCCCTCTAACGCCGGCGCCTTCAGCGAAATCGGAGAGCCATCGGGGCGCACGACCACCAGAAGGGGGAAAGCAACCTCACCGACGGCGGTACTGATACGTAAGTGATGGCCATCCACGCTCAACGCCTCTGCCCCTTCTACGCGTAGCCGCACGGCGCTTAATGACACCTCCGAGCGGGCGACCAACCGGGGTTGCAGGCGCCCTCCCGTCCCCGTCAGTTCCAGGTCCAGGCCCGGATACAGGTCTACGTAGCGTACCCCACCCCACACCGGCACGTCGGGACGCCACTTGCTCGCATCCTGCCCAATGAAATACGAGACGTGAGTCTGCAGGCGGTCAAAGGGTTCAAGGCGGGGACGTGGGTTGGCTCCAGCGAAACTCAATTTCAAGTGGACGCCCTGGCGCGGCGGCGCTAACTCCGGGAGGCCACTTTTCTCTTGCGGCACCCCCCCCGTAGGGGGCTGAGAGCGCTCTAACAAGGTGAGCCAGAGCGCGCCGTCCGCCAGCCACAGGTTATTCGCTGCGCCGCTGGCCTGGAAGCGCGCCTGGTCATCAAACTGGCCCACATTTTGGATGAACCGCAACGGGGACTGGCGCAGCGGCGATTGGCTCAAAGCCGGCGGTGGGGCCCCAGCGCCGAGGGGTGCGTCGCCCGCTGACAACCGCCCATCACCGGGCACGAGCAGCGCATATATTACAACGATCGCCAGAACCATCAAGCCATAGGATGATAATGTCCTCATCTTTACTCCTCCTTTGCCCTGTTCGCACATCGGATTTCACGGACGGACAGCCTCGTTCCTGCAACGATTAGGTCTGGTTGCTGTTTTTGCTATTGTTGCTCGTCACCTTTGCTTAATAAACACCCATCGCCTCCCGCCGTTGCACCCTCAATTGACCTCAATAGACATTATCGGAAATAGGCTTTTATCACGCAAAGACGCCAGGCGCAAAGGGTTTTCTCTTGGCGTCTTTGCGCCTTGGCGTGAGGTTTCTTATTTCCGATAAACTTTATTGCGGCGAAACATTGACACCCAGATTCGGTTGGGTCTGGCAATACTCGCAACAGAATTTGGCTCTTTCGGAGACAAACTGGCGCACCTCGGTCGAAATATAGGTGCTACTCAATACGGTCTTAGAGCGGCCGGGTCTGACAGGTTGTATCCGCGCAACTTGAGCAAGTGAGCAGCCTGCGCCCGGCGCACCAGAACTCTGTCGTAAGCCTCAACCAGGGCTTGCTGGCGGGACTGCTCCTCTGCGGTCAAGTTGCGCTGTTTCGCTTGAGCATTCCATTCAGCCAGTTCTTTTTGCTCCGCTTCAGTGAGTGTGCTGCGGGCCAGCAACCACAGCACGTCATCGGATAAGGTGGCGAAAGCCGCTAACTCGACTTCAACGGCCTGGGGTAAAGAAGGTAGCCAGGGCAGTTTCCGCGTGACCATCTCCCGCACTACGTCTGGCACAGAACGGCGCTGACGATGGGCCAACTCTTCCAATTGCCGAAACAGCGTGATGGTAGATCAACCGTCAACGGTTTGGTTGCTGTTTGTAATGTCATTTCGGTCCTCTATTGGCGAGATTCTATCACACCGTTCCTCACCTTTCACGTTTCACGCCCGCCGGCCGTTCAGGTAGTGCCGCAAGAACTGTCCGGTGTAGGATTCGGGGACGGCCGCCACTTCCTCCGGTGTACCCTGGGCGACGATCCGGCCGCCCCGCTCACCCCCCTCCGGCCCCAGGTCAATCAGGTGGTCGGCCACCTTGATGATGTCCATGTTGTGTTCAATGATGACCACCGTATTACCCTTGTCCACCAGGCGGTTGAGGGCGTGGATGAGTTTGGCTACGTCGTGGGCGTGCAGCCCGACGGATGGTTCATCCAAAATGTAAATCGTGTTGCCGGTGGCGATTTTGGATAGCTCGCGACTCAACTTGACCCGCTGGGCTTCGCCGCCGCTCAAGGTCGGGGCCGGCTGGCCCAGGCGGATGTAGCCCAGGCCCACGTCGTCTAACGTCTTGAGCCGCCGTTGCAGGGAGGGGAGGTGGGCGAAGAAGTCAACGGCCTCGGCTACGCTCAAGTTCAGGACTTCGGCGATGTTCAATCCCTTGTAGCGTACCTGTAGCGTCTCCTGGTTATAACGCGCCCCTTTGCACACGTCGCAAGGGACGTAAATATCGGGCAGAAATTGCATCTCGATGCGGTTCTGGCCCTGGCCCTGGCAGGCCTCGCAACGGCCGCCCTTGACGTTGAAGCTAAAGCGGCCGGCCTGGTAGCCCCTGATCTTGCTGTCGGGCAGGGCGGTGAAGAGGTCGCGGATGTCGTTGAACAGGTTGGTGTAGGTGGCTGGATTGGAGCGGGGGGTGCGGCCGATGGGACTCTGGTCTATCTCGATCACTTTGTCCAGATGTTCCAGCCCCTCGACGCTGGCGTGCGCGCCAGGGAGTTCCTTCGACTTGTAGAAGACTTGATGTAACCGCTTGCTGAGAATCTCGATGAGGAAGGTACTCTTGCCGCTGCCGCTGACCCCAGTCAGGCAGACGAACTTGCCCAGGGGAATCTCAATGTCCAGGTCGTGTAAGTTGTTTTCGCGGGCCCCACGCACAATGAGGCTGTGGCTGCTGCCCGGCCGTCGCTGGCGGGGGATGGCGATGTATTTCCGGCCGCTCAAATAGTCACCCGTCAGCGAGTCGGGGAAGTGAACGAGGTCGTCCACCGTGCCGGCGGCCACCACGTAACCGCCGTGATGGCCGGCCCCCGGCCCCAGGTCAATCACCCAATCGGCCTGGCGAATGGTGTCCTCGTCGTGTTCCACCACCAGGACGGTGTTGCCCAGGTCGCGCATCCCTTTGAGGGTGTGGATCAGCCGCTCGTTGTCGCGCTGGTGCAAGCCAATACTCGGTTCGTCGAGGACGTACAAAACCCCCATCAAGCGGCTGCCAATCTGGGTCGCCAGCCGAATCCGCTGGGCCTCGCCACCGCTCAAGCTGCCGGCCGAGCGATCCAGGGTCAGATAGTCCAGCCCGACGTTAATCATAAACTCCAAACGGGCGCGGACTTCTTTCAGGATGGGGGCGGCGATCATCTGCTGGCGGGTGGTCAGGGGGGTCTGGCTTTCGTCTTGCAGGCAAGAGGCCCACTCCAAACCTTGCACGACCGGCCAACGAGTCACCTCGGCGATGGTGCGGCCGGCCACGTCCACTGCGCGGGCGATTTTGTGCAGGCGGGTTCCATCACAGGCGTTGCACGGCCGGTTGACCATGAACTCTTCTAGCTTTTCCCGCACGTAATCAGAGGTGGACTCCTGATATCGCCGTTCCAGGTTGGGAATGATCCCCTCGAATTTGGCCTTGTAGCGGCGGTGGTCGCCCTCGCGGTTGGTGTAATGAACCGTAATTTGCTCCTGGCCGCTGCCGTAGAGCAGGACGCGCATCTGGGCCTCGGTCAACTGGCGCACGGGTACGTCGGTGGGAATGTGGAAGTGGTCGGCCGTCGCCTTGAGTAACTGCCAATAATAGCCCTGCTTATCATCCATGGGCCAACCGGCAATCGCCCCTTCATACAGGCTGAGGTCCTTGTTTGGCACGACTAGATTGGCGTCAATTTCCTTGCGCGTACCCAAACCCTGGCAGGATGGGCAGGCCCCGTGTGGGCTGTTAAAACTAAAGGTGCGTGGCTCGATGTCCGGCATACTCGTCCCGTCGTAGGCGCAGGACAGGTGTTCCGAGTAGAGGTGGTCTACTGGCTGGTCACTCTTGGTCACGTCGGCGACGATGACCACTCCTTCGCCCAGGCGCAGAGCCGTCTCGATGGAGTCAGTCAGGCGCGAACGGGCGGCGCGGGCCTCGTCGCCGGGGTCGTCTGGCCGGTGGCTGATGACCAACCGATCCACGACCGCTTCAATCGTATGGTTCTTGTAGCGGTCTAGCTCCATCTCTTCGTCTACCTGGCGCACCTGCCCATCCACCCGCACGCGGACGAAGCCGGCTTTTCGCACGTCCTCAAAGACGGCCTGGTGGTGGCCTTTGCGGTCTTTGACGAGGGGGGCCAGAACCAGGATGCGGCTGCCTGTGGTCATGCGTTGGACGCTTTCGACGATCTGTTCGGCCGACTGGGGGAAGACGGGCCGGCCGCACTGGGGGCAGTGGGGCGTGCCGACGCGGGCAAAGAGGAGGCGCAGGTAATCGTAAATCTCCGTAACCGTGCCGACGGTGGAACGGGGATTGTGGCTGACGCCTTTTTGGTCAATGGAGACGGCCGGGCTGAGGCCCTCGATCTGGTCTACGTCGGGCTTTTCTAATTGGCCCAGGAATTGGCGGGCGTAGGCGGACAGGGATTCAACGTAACGCCGTTGGCCCTCGGCGAAGATGGTGTCGAAGGCCAGCGACGACTTGCCGGAGCCGGACAGGCCGGTGATGACCACCAGCTTGTCGCGGGGAATTTCGACGTCAATGTTTTTGAGGTTGTGTTCGCGCGCCCCGCGCACGACGATTTTATCGAGGGACATGGGTCTGAAGCGTGAAAAGTGAAACGTGAAACGTGATGCGTGAACCAAACACGATTCATGCCTGACGTTGGCAGAACATTCATTCTATCACAAAGCGGCCGGGCTGACCATTAGAAAATGAACGAGTGAGACCTGACAGGTTTTAGAAACCTATCAGGTCTGCCCCGAAAGCCTGCGCCAATCGCAGTTGCACACCCGGCTCTTTTCGATTAACATTAGCTTCCCGACAGGCGGCCGGCTCCGACCCCATAGCGGGGGCAAACCAATCTATCCAGGAGGTAAGGAGACATGCTCACCCTAAGCGCGATCAAGGCCGACGTTGGCAGTGTGGGGGGCCATACGCGGCCGTCGGCGGCCATGTTGGAGGTAGCCCGCGCCTCTCTCACCCAAGCCCAAGAGCAGGCGACCATCATTGATTTTGACGTGACCCATACCGGCGATGACATCTGTCTGCTCATGATCCATCACCAGGGGAGCGGGGCGGCCGCCATTCACGACCTGGCCTGGAGTGTCTTCCTGGCCGCTACCCAGATCGCCAAGGAGCAAGGGTTGTACGGAGCCGGCCAGGATTTGTTGAAGGATGCGCCGTCGGGCAACGTGCGGGGGGCCGGCCCCGGCGCGGCCGAGATCACCTTTGACCCCAGCGCCAAAGAGAGGCCGGCCGAACCGTTCCTGATTTTTACGGCCGACAAATGCGGCCCCGGCGCGTTCAACTTCCCCCTCTGGACCGTCTTTACCAGCCCCCTCTTCTGCGCCGGTCTCATGCTTCCCACCATGAAGGTCGGCTTCCGCTTTACGGCCATTGACATGGAACACGTGGGCGCGGATCGGGTGATTGAATTGGATACACCCGAACGACACCTGGATTTAGCCATCCTGCTGCGCGACGAAAACCGCTTTGGCATCCAGGCCATTCACTCCCGCCGCTACCCACACCAGCAAGTAGTGTCCGTCTCCACCGACCGCCTGCACACGATTGCTGGCGAATACAAGGGGAAGGACGACCCGGTGGCGATTGTCCGCACGCAAGGTATCTTCCCCGCCCCCGAAGAGATCGTCAGCCCCTACCTGGTGGCTCATTACGTGGCCGGCGACGCGCGCGGCAGCCACCACATGCCCCTGATGCCGGTGGCGATCAATACGGCCGTCGCCGGCCCCTATTGCCTGCCCCTGGTAGCCTGCATGGCCTATTCCGTTACTCGCGAGGGAAAGCTATCTGAAGGGGTGGATATGTTTGGCAACGTGGCCTGGGACGCCACGCGCCTCAAGGCGCAGCAGAAGGCGGCCGAACTCCGTTTGCAAGGCTTCGTCGGGCCGGCCATGCTGCCCATCCAGGAACTGGAGTACAGCGCGTTTCGCAAATCCCTGGCCGACCTGGAAGCCGAGTTCCAATTGCGGGGGTAGAAACAAAAACGGCCGGATTCTCGAGAATCCGGCCGCTTGAGGGCTGGGAGGACAGACGGCTATCAGGCGACGGGGACGGCCACCCGTTCGGCCGCCCGCACCGGAGCCACGTGCGGTACAGGTGTGGCAACACTCGGCCGGAACTTGTAACCGTACACGATTACTCCTTCTGGCCCATCTGTGCGGAGTTTGCGGGTGACCATCTCGACGGGCAACCCAATATGCACGTCTCGCGTGTCCACGTCGGTTAGTTGGGCTGTCACCAGGGGGCCTTCCTGTAGTTTGATGAGGGCTACCTGGTAGGGGCCGTAGGTCTCGAACCCGGCCGGGGGGTCATAAACCGTCGTGTAAGAGTAGACCTCACCCCGGCCGGAAAAGGTAAACAGTTCGTGGGCCGGCGATTCACACTCCAGGCAGACGTCGCGGGGGGGAAAGAGCTTAACCCCACATTTGGGGCAGGTCTCCCCCACCAGGTTGTATCGTTGTGATTGTAAACGCCAATGTCTTGATACTTCCATTATTTACCTCGGCAAGAAACCTGGTTTTTCCGAAAAACCAGGTTTCCGTGTTTACTGGTTACAACTCCCTTATTATGGACAAAGACACTCCCATAAACTGCCAACCGGCTCAGAAAGGCTGTCAAACACTATCAAAGTAGCAGGTGGCAGGTAGCAGGTGGCAGGTAGCAGGTATTTGCCACTTGCCACCTGCCACTTGCTACTTTCAACCTTCAACCTTTAACACGTGCGTCACGGCCGTCGCCCCACTGCCGCCCAGGTTTTGGGTCAGGCCAACCTCGGCGTTGGCAACCTGGCAGGGGCCGGCCGCCCCACGCAACTGTTGAACGACCTCCACCATTTGGTAAACGCCCGTGGCCCCACCCGGATAACCCCGCGCCTTGAGGCCGCCAAAGGTACTCATGGGCAAACCGCCGTCGCGCCCAATCACCCCATCGCGGGCCAGTTCCCAGCCCCGCCCTCGCTCGGCGTAGCCGCCGGCTTCCAGGGATAAGGCGGCCATAATTGAAAAGGAATCGTGCAGTTCCAGCACGTCCACCTCGGCCGCCGCCAAGCCAGCCATCGCCAAAGCCTTCTGCGTGCTTTGGGCAGCCGCTTTTAGCCACAGGGGGTCGCGCCGGTCGTGTAGGGCGATGGTGTCGGTCGCCAGGGCCGACCCGGCGATACGGATGGGCTGCGGTACCATGTCCATTGCCCGCTCGCTATCGGTGAGGATGAGGGCGGCCGCGCCGTCGGCGGCCGGGGCTACGTCTAGCACGGCTACCGGGTCGGCTACCAGGGGCGAGGCGGGCAGAGGTGTGGCAATCCGGTTCCGCAGAAAGGCGTGGGGATTCTGGCTGGCGTTGGCGTGGGCGTTGACGCTGAAACCGGCCAGGTCGGCCGGCTCCAACCCATACTCGTACAGGTAGCGGCGCATGAGCAGGGCGGCGACGGCCGCCGGGGTCAGGCCGTGCATCGCTTCGTAATCGGCGTCCAGGCCACTGGCAAGGCCAGTGACGGCCGCGTTGCCGGTGCGGTCGGTCATCTTCTCCACCCCCACCACCAGGGCGGTCTGCACCAGCCCGCTCTTGACGGCCAGGTAAGCCTGGCGCACGGCCGCCCCACCGGAGGCTTCGGCCGCTTCCACCGTCACCGCCTCGATGCCCCGCAGGCCGGCGAAGTCAGCGATGAGCGCGCCCAGGTGGTCTTGTTGGGCCAGGTGGCCGGCCAGCATATTGCCCACGTAGAGAGCGTCAATGTCCATCGTGGCCGCGTCGTCCATTGCCGCCTCGATGGCATACCAGGCCAGGTGGCGCAGCGAAGTGTCCCAATGTTCGCCCACGTCAGTCTGGCCGATACCGATGATAGAAACGTTGGTCATGGTTGGTAATTGGTAAGTGGTAATTGGTAAGTGCCAATTACCACTTACTACGTCTTCAACTTGTCGCGGAACCGCGCGTAGGTGGCGTAATCAATGACGGTGCGGCGGCCGATGTACTCTTCAGTCTTAGGGGCCAGGTCACGCACGTCAACCAGGCGTTTCGTCACGCGCAGGTCAAAAGCGTCCGAGCCAGCCCCGGAGCCATAACTGACAACGAGAATGCGGTCGCCTGGCTCGGCCATGTCCAGGACGGCCGTCAGGCCAATCAGCGACGAACCGGCGTAGGTGTTGCCAATGCGCGGGCTGAGGAGACCCGGCTTAATCTGCTCGGACTTGAAGCCCAGCATCTTGGCCGCTTTCTGGGGAAACTTCTCATTGGGCTGGTGAAAGACGGCCCAGCGATAATCACCTGGCTGACGCTCCAACGCGCCCATCAGGGCCTCGGCCGCGCTGACCACGTGTTTGAAGTAGGCCGGTTCGCCCGTGAAGCGGTCACCGTGCGAGGGGTAATCGGCGTGGGCGCGCCGCCAGAAGTCGGGCGTATCAGTGACGAAGGAATAGGAGCCTTCGATGACGGCCAGGGCTTCTTCGCTGCGGCCGACCAGGACGGCCGCCCCACCCGCCGCCGCCGTGTATTCCAGGGCGTCCCCCGGCCGGCCCTGGGCCGTATCCATGCCGATACTAAGGGCGTAGCGGGCCATGCCAGAACCAACGAAGCCAATGGCTGCTTGTAGGGCTTCGGTCCCCGCTTTGCAGGCAAATTCCCAGTCGGCCGCCTGGGTGTGGGGGACGGCCCCAATGGCCTCGGCCACGATGGTACTGGTTGGCTTGACCGCGTAGGGGTGGCTCTCGCTGCCCACCCACACAGCGCGAATGTCACGCGGGTCAATTTGCGCTCTTTGGAGCGCGTTGCGGGCCGCCTCGACGGACATTGTTACCACGTCCTCGTCCAGACCGTTGACCGCCTTTTCTTCAATAGGCACGCCGCCCGTGCCGCCCGTCCACATCCGGGCCACCTCAGTGGCTGGCAGCCGGTAACGCGGCACGTAAGCCCCGTAGCCCACGAGGCCAACCTCGAAGTGCGGCCTGAGTAAAGTATTATTTGAATGATCTTCTTTCATCGAATTACCTAATCGAAGTAGGAAGGTGTGTAGCTCGAAGGGTAAATCTACTCTATTTATTTTATTACCCTCAAACAGAACTGGAGTAAGTGCCAGTGTACTAGCCTACAAATGCGTACTTCAATATGTGCTGAACTCATTCTACTTACGTACAATCACTTTTGATTGAAGAGTTTTAGAGTCCAATAATGCGACAGAATTGGAGAAATCAATCTGGTCACTTGGCGAACCAAAGATTCTGCCACAATAGGAGTCGCAGCTGTCAAACCAAATAGAATATTTCCGACTGTATCAAGTCCTTTGAGTAAAGCTAAGGCACCACCACCGAGGAAACCAATCGTAGTGGTTGTTCGGGCTATTTGGATAGCCGACTGTAATCTTGCTAATTTCGCTTCAATCTCATAAAGTCTGCTATGAACTTTAGATTCTATTTCTTCTATAGATATTGAGTTTGTTTCTTCGGCCTTTTTTAGTTCAGAAAGCAGTTCTTGTTCTAAAGCAACGAAGTGAGTTGGTAGATCCTCCTCATGAGCCCGCATTATGTCTAGGAATGTTGGCTCCGCTGGTAGTGATAACCCAATGGCTGAAAGGAGGATCCGCTCTACACAAGCAGTAATGCCTGTATATTCGGGTACGAGAAGGCTAGAATAGTCTTTGGTGTCCTTATGGACATTGCCCAGTAGCCCATGTGTTACTGGATGAAGTAACGCTACGTGTAATATGTGAACATAATTGACAATTTCTCGCTCATAATGAGCTGCCAGGGATTCCATAGCATCTTCCCCTAGTAGGCAACACATTGATGCATAGCGCACAGCAGCCTTACGGACCTTTTCTTCAGGGGGCAGTTCGATAGCATCTTCATAAGGTTCCCTTAATAGCATGGGGGCAACTTCGCCTCGAAGTATTGGACTTGTAATGGCCTTTTGATAATACTCTTCGTAGCGATTGTTCGATAGCGTGTCTAGCAATGCACGGCCTCTAGACTGATAGGATGGCGGGTTCAGGGATAGAATTGGATCAAGGTAGTCAAGCCCTTTGTATGCTCCAAAGCTGTGAATTAGAGGGTAGATGACATGCTCGCGTGCGAGATTTGCTATGTCTTGTGGAGCTAGACCAATAGCTCGGCGGAAGGCTTGAGGGGTCAGATATGGAAAAATCTCAACTACAGTAGCAGGGTTCAACAAAGCAGTACGGCCCAAACTTCCAATCTGGTGATATGCGTGGGGGCGTCCCAAAGAAATTTTGTCTTGATACATTAAGCGGACAACAGAGACCAAATCACGCTTGCGTGAAGCAAGCTTTGCAACCCGTGTCGCCTGGTGACCACAACGCTCATCTTCATCAAATTGGAGTTTCTCTAACCTTGTAGTTTCCATAATCTCTCTGTTGCTCGGTATTATTCTGCACTTCTTTGGCCCATAATATGTATCCCTAACCTTCTTGCCTAACACTTTAGATCATTTACAATAGCAACAAGGAGGTTTCGATGTCTACCGATTCTACCATGAGTGTCTCATCCGTCAGCCAACCGACTGTGGCCGAAGCCAAGGG
>JBFMFT010000128.1:0-11353 GCA_040751925.1 Chloroflexota bacterium | reverse complement strand
AACCCCTCTCCCTCCGGGGGAGAGGGGAGTTCCCTCCCCCTGGGAGGGGGAGGGCTAGGGAGGGGGTGGCTGAGTGGTGGAGAGGTGGCGGCCGGGAACAGGGGCGGGGCGGCCACCTCTGTATCTTCATAGTCCACGACCGGCGGAGAGGGAGGAGGGGTTGGAGGGGTTGTTGGCGGCAGTCCGGCCGCCAGCGCGCTGTCCACAGCCAATTGCAAGGCGCGTACCATCTCGCCCGCCGAGCTGAAGCGGTCGGCCGGGTTCTTAGCCAGCGTTTTGAGGATCACTTGTTCCACCGCCACCGGCACGGCCGGGTTGAAGCGGTGAACAGGCGGTAGGGGATCATTGACGTGTTTGATGGCCACGGCCAGCGGCGTCTCGGCCTGGTAGGGTATGCGGCCGGTCACCATCTGGTAAAGAATGATGCCGAGGGAGTAGAGGTCGCTGCGGCCGTCCAGGGATTGGCCCATCCCCTGCTCCGGCGACATATAGGCCGGTGTGCCTAACATAGCTCCAGTTTGGGTTAGGTGGGAGGAACCGGCCAGCATTTTGGCAATACCAAAGTCACTCAACAGGCAGTTGCCGCGCTGGTCAATGAGGATGTTGCTCGGCTTCACGTCGCGGTGGATAACCCCCTGAGTGTGGGCGTAATCCAGAGCGTCGCCGACCTGGCTCACAATCTGGCGCACCTGGGTCAGGGCGAGGGGCGCGCCTTGCAGCAGCCGGGCCAGGCTGCCACCTTCCACCAGGCGCATCGCCAGGTAGGTGTACCCCTCGGATTCGCCAAAATCGTGGACGGGTAGGATGTGGGGATGCTCCAGGTTGGCAATGACCCGCGCCTCCTGGGTGAAGCGGGCCACAAATTGGGGGTCACTGGCGTAGTGGCGGGGCAGAATCTTGAGAGCCACGTAGCGACCCATATTGGGCTGGTAGGCTTTGTAGACGGCGGCCATGCCTCCCTCGCCCAACGGGGCCACCACCTGATATGGCCCCAGTTGTTTGCCGGTGAGGTCTTCCATGAAGCGGATTGTATCATAGTTGCGGCGCGTTGCACTGTGTTCATCCGCCCTCCGTTCATTGTGCTTTACTCCCGTTTGTACTATACTGCCCACCATTGAGTCAGTCCAGACCCGGCAGGTTTCTGAAAACCTGTCAGGTCTGCCTGTAGAAACCAGGTTTTTTGCGGGTAATGACGATGATTGCCCAGAGAAAAACCTGGTTTCTGGCTGAGTAGTTGTTTATATTAGCTGAGATGTTCGTTATTGACGGCAGTCAGGGCGAGGGAGGGGGACAGGTGTTACGCGCCAGTCTCAGCCTGGCGGCCGTCACCGGCCGCCCCTTTCGCCTGGAAAAAATTCGCGCCCGGCGGTCGAAGCCCGGTTTACGGCCGCAACACTTGACGGCCGTGCGCGCCGTCGCCGCCCTCTGTCAAGCTGACCTGAAAGGGGCTGAACTTGATTCCACCACCCTCGAATTTCGGCCGGGTTCACCCCCACACGGCGGCGATTATTTCTTCGACGTGAGCGACGCGGCCCAGGGTGGCTCGGCCGGGGCGACGACGCTTATCCTACAGGCCATTCTCTGGCCGCTCCTCTGTGCCGACGGCCCCTCTCACGTGACTTTGCGTGGGGGGACGCACGTTCCCTTTAGCCCGCCTTACCATTACCTGGCCGAAGTAGCCCGGCCGGCTTTCGGCCGCCTGGGGGCCACCTTTGCCACTGAACTGCGGGCCTGGGGCTGGTATCCCCAGGGCGGCGGAGTCATCACGGCTACCATTGAACCTGTTGGTCACCTGCAAGCCGCTACGTTTGAGCGGGTGGCGGCCGACACAGTAGAGGGGGTGGCCGCCGTCACCAACTTGCCCGCCCACATTCCCCACCGGATGGCTCGCCGCGCTCATAATCTGCTGGAAGAAGCTGGTTTCACCCCGGCCGTCGCGCCCTTGCGCGAGCGGGGCGTGGGGCCGGGGGCCGGGATTGTTCTCTGGCTGCCCCAGGCCGGTTTCAGCAGTCTGGGACGAGTGGGGCTGCCGGCCGATAAGGTGGCCGAGGCGGCCGTCAACGACCTGCTGGCCTTCTGGCGGGATAAGAAGGCGGCCGTAGACTTCCACCTGGCTGACCAACTCCTCTTGCCGATGGCTCTAGCCCAGGGTATTTCCTCTTTTACAACGAATCGCCTGACCCAGCACACCCTGACCAACGTGGCCCTCCTGACTCAGTGGCTCAACGTCTCGATCACCGTAGACGGCCGTCTGGACGCCCCCGGCCGGGTCGTGGTGAATGGGATAGGTTTGGGGCGGGGATTAGGGGATTAGGGGATTTTTTTGGAGGAGATTATGGCGCAGAGATTTACCAAGCATCTGGAGCTTACAGAAAAGATTATTGGAGCCTGCCATGAAGTGCATAAAGTCCTGGGGCCAGGTTTGGAGGAACGATTTTATCGTGATGCGCTCGCTCGTGAGTTAGAATTACGTGGCCTTCGAGTCAGACGAGAGCAGGAGTTTCCTGTGGAGTATAAAGGGAAAATCCTGGGTGTACATCGCGTGGACTTGATCGTGGAAGATAAAGTGTTGGTGGAATTAAAGGCTGTCACCGGCGGCTTGCTCAATGCCCACGTGGCACAAACCGTCTCGGAAAGGAAGGTTAGTAAATTGGAAGTTGCTTTACTGTTTAACTTTGGCGACGTTAGCGTTCAGGTACGGCGTCTTGAAGCTCCGGAGGCGGACCCGGCCGCCAGCAAAGTGGAGAACAGAGGGATTCCACCAGGAAAAAATCCCCTAATCCCCTAATCCCCGCCCAATCCTACTGGGATTTAAGGAGAAAAACAAAGGGACTCTATCCCAAGAATCCCCTAATCCCCTAATCCCCGCCCAGATCAAATGTTTGAGATAGTATTCCTTGGAACGAGCGCGTCTATGCCGACGGCCCATCGCGGACTGGCGGCGCAGATGATCCTGTGCCGGCAGTATCGCTTCCTGCTGGACTGCGGCGAAGGGACGCAGCAACAGATTTTGCGGAGCGGCCTCGGCTTTAAGCGGCTGGATAAGGTCTTGCTGACGCACGGCCACCTGGATCACATTCTGGGGCTGGGTGGCCTGGTTTCCACCCTGACGCGCTGGGAGACGTTAGAGAAGCTGGAGATTTATGGCACACGCACTACCCTGGAACGGGTGCATGACCTGATCTTCCGCGTGGCCTTGCGGGGGGCCCGGCCGCCGGTCGAGATTGCCCTGGTCGCCCTGGCCGCCGGCGACGTGATCCTGGAAGACGACAAGTTCACGTTGAGCGTCTTCCCCGTCAGCCACCGGGGGTCAGACAGTCTGGGCTATCTATTCCAGGAAAAAGCCCACCGGCCGTTCCTGGCCGAAAAAGCGGCCGCCCTGGGAGTGCCTTTTGGCCCCGAACGCAGCCAACTGGTGCGCGGCGAGAGCGTGACCTTGCCGGACGGCCGCACCATCCACCCCGACGACGTGCTGGGCGAGGTTATCCCTGGTGTCAAGTACGTTCACGTGGGCGACGCCGGCCGCATTGATGACCTGGTCGCCGTCTGCCAGGGAGCGGATACACTGGTGATCGAAGCCACCTACACCGAAGTGGAAAACGAGATGGCGCAGGAGTTCGGTCACTTGACGGCCGCCCGCGCCGCCCGCCTGGCCCAGCAGGCCGGCGTCCACAGCCTGATTCTGACCCACCTCTCCCGCCGCTACCACGAACGGGAGATCGCCGACGAGGCGCGGGCCATCTTCCCCCACACCTTCGTCGCCCGCGACTTTGACCACTTCCAAATCGTGCACGGTGGCGCGATTCGCCTGAAGAAAGATTAACCGCCGAGACGAGGAGAGTGATGAGTGATGAGTGACTCATCACTCATCACTCATCACTAAAGAAAACTATGACAACAAAGGCTGACGTTGTTATCTGTGGAGCGGGGATTGCCGGTATATCGGCCGCCTATCACCTGGCGGTGAAACGGGGCGTGCGGAACGTCGTCCTGGTGGACGAACGCGCCCCTCTCAGCCTGACTAGCGACAAATCCACCGAGTGTTACCGCAACTGGTGGCCGGGGCCGGGCGAGGCCATGGTGCGCTTGATGAACCGCAGCATTGACTTGCTGGAAGAGTTGGCCGACGAGAGCGATAACTATTTCCACCTGAACCGGCGGGGCTACGTCTTCCTGACGGCCGACCCCCGCCACATTCCTGTCTACCAAAGGTCGGCCGAAGAAATCTCCAGCCTGGGGGCGGGGCCATTGCGCGTCCACACGGGGCGGCCGGACGACCCACCCTACGGCCGCTCGCCAGGGCACGGCTTTCACGACCAGCCCACCGGGGCCGACCTGGTACTCGACCCCCAACTTATCCGCCACCATTTCCCCTTTGTCTCCGAGGAAGTGGTAGCCATCCTGCACGCCCGTCGCTGTGGTTGGGTGAGCGCGCAGCAGTTGGGGATGTACCTCTGGCAACAGGCCCAGGCTCATGGCGCGCGCCTGCTGTCCGGCCGCGTCACCGGCGTGGCGACGAGTGGCGGCCGGGTGGTAGGGGTGTATTTAGCCGGTAGTGAAGTCAGCCAGTTGTCCACCGGCGCCTTTGTGGTGGCCGCTGGGCCACACCTCAAACGTGTAGGAGCCATGATGGGAGTAGAATTGCCCGTCTTCAACGAACTGCACAGTAGCGTGGCCTTCAACGACACCCTGGGCGTCGTCCCTCGCGACGCGCCCTTGATGATTTGGAGCGACGCAGTGGCCCTGCCCTGGTCGCCGGAGGAACGAGAGGAGTTGGCTGGCGACGAAGAAACGCAATGGCTCTTGCAGCCCTTACCGACCGGCGTCCATTTCCGGCCGGAGGGCGGCGCGGGCAGCCAGACCTTGCTCATGCTGTGGACTTACGACGTGGAGGTGAAGGAACCGACCTGGCCTTTGACCTTTGACCCCTACTACCCGGAGGTGGTGCTGCGCGGCCTGACCCGCATGGTGCCCGGCCTGGCCGCGTATCTCGGCCGGATGGGGCGGCCGGTGGTGGATGGCGGCTATTACTGCAAGACGCAAGAGAACCGGCCGCTCATCGGCCCCCTGCCGGTGGAGGGGGCTTACGTCATTGGCGCATTATCCGGCTATGGGATCATGGCTTCGCAGGCGGCCGGGGAGTTGTTGGCGGCGCACATCACCGGCGGTGAGTTGCCCGCCTACGCCCCGAGCTTCCGCCTGGAGCGCTACGACGACCCGGCTTATCAGGCCCTCCTCGCCACCTGGGACGCCCAATCCGGCCAGTTGTAGGCTTTCAGAATTTTGCTTTTGACCAGAATAAGCATCTCTAGTAAAATATACGTGCAGTCAAGAGGTCTGACCTTTTTGGACCGTGGGAGCATGGTCTCCCCTTGACTGATTTTTCTTTTATTGAGCCATGTACCTCATGTACGCCGACGAGTCGGGTAGCACCCATGACGCCCGACAACAATTCTTGGTATTGGCTGGTTTCTGCGTGTTTGAGCGGCAAGGTTATTGGATTGCCAATGAACTTGACCGCATAGCTGCCAGATTCAACCCGGCCGATCCTTCAGCAGTCGAGTTACACGGCAGCCCAATGCTCAGTGGGAGAGGGGATTGGAGAAATTACTCGAATGGAGATAGGAGAAGGGCAGTTGAAGACATCCTGAAAGTGTTCCTGGCGTCACACCCGAGTAACCGTCTCTTTGCCAGCGTGGTTAAAAAAACGGCCGTCTCGCCGCAAGACCCTGTTGAAGTAGCGTTTGAGCAGTTAGCTAGTAGATTTGACTATTACCTAACGAGGCTTCACAAGAACGGCGACACTCAAAGAGGGATCATAATCTTTGACAAATCTACCTACGAGTCCACCATACAATCCTTAGCCACTGATTTCAGAACAATTGGGCATAAATGGGGACTAATCAGGAACTTTTCCGAAGTACCTCTGTTCCTTGACTCGAGAGCATCAAGGTTGATACAACTGGCTGACATAATTGCTTACGTGACGTTCAGATATTACGAAAGAGGGGATAGTCAATTCTTTTCCATCATCAGCAACAGATTTGACGCGGAGGGGGGTGTTGTTCACGGTCTGTACGTCCGACAGTAGGGAGCGGGCCGGGTGGAGCAGGAGTAGTGGATAAGGGGCGACTGGAAGCGTTTAGCGATGGGGTGATTGCCATCATCATCACCATCATGGTGCTAGAACTGAAGGCGCCAGAAGGGGCCGATTGGGTTGCCCTGCGGCCGTTGCTCCCCATCTTCCTGAGTTACGTCCTGAGTTTTGTCTTCCTGGGCATCTACTGGAACAACCATCATCATCTGTTGCAGGCCACCAGGCAGGTGAACGGGGCGGTCTTGTGGGCTAATTTGCACCTGCTGTTCTGGTTGTCGTTAATCCCCTTCGTCACCGGCTGGATGGGTGAGAATAACTTTGCCGCCCGGCCGGTGGCCCTGTATGGCGTGGTGTTGTTGCTGGCCGGCTTCGCTTACAACATCCTGAGTCGCGTCCTGATCGCCCTGCACGGCCGCGACTCTGCGTTGGCGATGGCTATCGGCCGGGATTTCAAGGGCAAGGTCTCGCTGGTATTCTACACCGTGGCTATTCCCCTGGCCTTTGTGAACCGCTGGCTGGCCTTTGCCCTCTACGTGCTGGTGGCCATCATCTGGCTCATCCCCGACCGCCGTATCGAGAAGACCCTGGCGCAATAAGTGGAGAGTAGCATGGTGTATCCATCGAGTATCATCACTTGGGAAGATAGGCTGACTCGTCTCTCATTTGGTTTCCTGCTGCTGGCAGTCGCTTACGGTATCGTCGCCGGGGCCGTCGTCGCCATGTATTACGATGTTACGGCCGATATGGATTCTGTAGAAGATAGACTTGGCTCTATCCAACTCATGATGGATTAGACCATGAGGGACTTAAACAGGAGGGAAAAAATGTTGACGAGATTATCCGACAAGTTGTTCCAATTGGCCCGGGGGCGAGTCATTCTGGTCTTCCTCGTCCTGGAAGTCCTGTTCAACGTTATCTTCCAGGTGATCGGGACACGCATCCGCGCCGCTTCCGGCGGCGTCGGGGCCATAGATTTGCTCTTCACCTATACGCCAGAGCAAGTATTTGGAATGGTGGCCGCCTACGGCGAGGCCGGCCGTCGCCTATATGCCTGGGTTGAAGTGACGGCCGACCTGGTGTACCCCATTGTCTACAGCCTGTTCTTCAGCCTGTTGATCACCTACCTGTTCCGGCGCGCATCTATCAGCGAGAAGCTGACTCGTTGGGCTGGCTTCGTTCCTCTGACCGGCGCGCTTTTTGACTACGCCGAGAACATCGGCATCGTCACCATGCTCTTATCATTTCCAGCCCAGCCGGCGGCCGTAGCCCTCTTGAGCAGCATTTTTACAACGATTAAATGGTTGCTGGCCGGGGCTTCTCTTGTGTTGGTTCTGGCCGGTTTGGTTCTTCTGCTCATCTCAAGGTTGAGACGTTAGGCGAAGGTGTCTTTTACCACAGCGCTGAAGTTGCGAGCTCCTTTTGGGTGGTTGGCGGCCGGTTATCAAAAGCCCGTCTTCGTCGTGCTGGTTGGGCTAACCCTGGCAGCGATGGGCGGCTTACAGGTGCTGGGCAGGCCACTGAAGACAGGCGCGGCCGACCAGGGAATTGTCTCCTTCGAGTTGGCCGGCGACCCGGCCGCCGCCCAGGCCATCCTGGACTCGTGGGGCCCGGCCGGACAGGTCTACGCCGGTCTCAGCCTGGGGCTGGACTACCTCTTTATGGTCGCCTACGCCGGTTCCATTGGCCTGGGCTGCGTGCTGGTGGCCGGCCGCCTGGGAGCAAAAGCAGCCACGCCAGGCATCCTCTTAGCCTGGGGACAAATAGCCGCCGCCCTGTTGGATAGCCTGGAAAACTACGCCCTGATTCAGTTACTACTCGGCAATAGCGGCCAACTGTGGCCCCTGCTGGCCCGTTGGTGCGCCATTCCCAAGTTCGGGCTGGTCGTCGCCGGGCTGCTATACGTGGGCCTGGGTGGACTGGCGGCGTGGATCGTGAGGGCCAACGGCCGAGGAGAGGGACAGGATTGACATGAAGCCTCATCCTGTTAATCCTGTCAATCCTGTCCAACAGAAACCGCTCATGTTCAAGGGCATCATCTTCGACTTCAACGGCGTACTATGGTGGGACAGCCATTTGCAGCAGTTGGCCTGGCCGCAGTTCGCCGCCACGATGAGAAGCGCGCCGCTCACCGAGGCCGAAATGGCCGTTCACGTGTACGGCCGCCCCAACCGCCATACCCTCGAATACCTGTTGGGGCGGCCGATAACTGACGATGAGCTACACCGCCTCTCCGAGCAGAAAGAGGCCATCTACCGGCGATTGTGCCTGGCGCAAGGAGCGGCCTTCCAGCTATCGCCGGGGGCCATCGAACTGCTGGACTTCCTGGCCGGCCGCCAAATTCCCCGCACCATTGCCACTTCGTCAGGGAAGCCAAACGTGGACTTTTTCATTGAGCATCTGCGCCTGGATCGCTGGTTCGAGGCAGCGAAGATGGTTTACGACGATGGCACGCGGCCGGGCAAGCCAGCCCCCGACGGCTATCTACAGGCGGCCCGTAACCTGGAGCTACGGCCGGCCGAATGTATCGTCGTGGAAGATTCCCTGTCGGGTATCCAGGCGGCGCGGGCGGCCGGCGTCGGTTACATCATCGCCCTGGGCCCACCATCCACACACCATGACCTGCTCGAACTTGCCGGAGTCAACGAAGTGGTGGTAGATTTGTCTGAGGTAACTATTCAGCAAGAAACCAGGTTTTTCCCTGGCAGAAAAAAACCTGGTTTCTTCGCGGAGGTTACGGTTGACAAGCGGCCGTAGTTGCCACACAATAGGTTTCTACTATGACCACTATCACTGAGGTTGCCCGGAAAACACCTGCCACTCCCCGCAAAGCCCGCCAGCCGGCCGAGTTCGATCCCTACCTCTACGGCTGGCGGCACATTCCCCGCCTGCTGCCTGATGGGGCGTTGAAATGGGAGCGCGTGCCGCTCACCCTGGCCGACATTCTGCATCCACAACTGGGGGATTATCAGACGCGCAGCTTCGAACACGCGCGTTTTCGCACCCACTTATACAACGTCCTGCGGGCAAAGGTAGCCACCGACCCCAGCGCAGTGGTCTTATCAAACGTGCGTGTCGGGTGGGGCAGCCTGGGGCCAGACCCCCACAGCCCAGATATTGCCGTCATTTTCAATGTGCGCCAATATCAGGACTGGAGTACCTTTAACACGGCCGAAGAAGGCACGAAACCCAGCCTGATCATCGAAATCACCTCGCCAGCCACTCGCTCGGTGGATCTGGTAGACAAGTTCGAGGAATACGCCGAGGTGGGGGTGCCTTACTACGTCATTGTAGATAGTTACCGCCAGCGCAAAGAAAAGGTGCAACGGCTATTGGGCTACCAGTTGACAGATGAGGGCTACGTGGCCTTACCTCTGGATACGCGGGGGCGATTGTGGTTGCCGCCGGTGGGTTTGTGGTTGGGCTTTGACCAGGGGGAGCTGGTCTGCTACGACGAGAACGACCAACGCTTAGAGAATTACGTGGAAATCAATCGGGCCCGCCAACGTGAGGCCCAGGCGCGAGCGGCGGCCGAAGAGCGCGTCCGCCAACTCGAGGAAGAATTACGCCGGCTGCGTGGCGCGTAGGCCACAACCAACCCCGAGCAATAGAACGCGGATGAGGCGGGTAAACGTGGATTTTCGCTGAAATAAAGATGGGCCAGCCAGAAGCAACGACTATCTGCCCTGCTTGTGGGGAGAAGCGGCCAGCCGAGGGAATGACGCCCGGCCGCCTCCTGCCGCCCACCATCGTCAGCTTTCTCCAACGGCTGCATCCCCACTGGTCATCAGAAAACCGAGTCTGCCGGTTCTGCATCAACCAGGCCAAAGCGGCCCGCCTGCAAACCATTCTGGAAAAACAAATGGGGCCACTGCCGGAACAGGCCACGCAAGTCATTGATGCGATCCGGCAGCAAAGCCTGGTTGCCTTCAATCCCCATGAGGAGATGACCCGCCAATGGACGGCCGCTGAACGACTGGCCGACCGGGTGGCGGCCGTCGTCGGCAGTTATCGCTTTTCGGCGACGATTCTCCTGGCCCTGGCTACGTGGATTGGGATCAACGTGATGTGGCGGCCGTTTGAGCCATATCCCATCGTCATCCTGGCCGGTATCAGCGCAGCCCTCGGCTCCCTGGCTGCTCTGCAAGGGCCGGTGATCCTCATGGCCCAACGCCGCCAGGCCCGTTTAGACCGCTTGCGGGCCGAAAATGATTACCGGGTGAACCTGAAGGCGGAACTGGAAATCCGTTACCTGGACGAGAAGCTAGACCATCTCCTGCGGATGAATACAGATACGCGGGATTAGCGGATCGGCCACCCTTTATCTGTGAACGACCTGCTCCCCTGCCCCCAGTGCCAGACCCCCACCAGCCCTCAGCTTTTGGCTGAGGCGCAACAGTATGCTTTCTGGCGCCGGCCGGATGGGGCCTGCCCGGCTTGCGTCCAGCAGGAGCTACTGACCAGCCTGCTGGATGAGGATCACGCCGCCTGGCACGAGCGCGTCCAGATCGCCTGGCCGTTGGACGCCGAAGCGGCCTTTGGGGCCCTCCCCACGCCGCTGCGCCTGCACGCCGACCCCCGCTTCAACGGCCGGGGGGTCACTCTGGCCCTGGTGGATTCTGGCTTCTACCCCCACCCCGATTTAATCCAGCCCACCAATCGTATCCGCGCCTGGGTAGACGCCGGCCGCCGCTCCGTTCAAGCTATGACCTTCGCCCCCAATGAGACCCCCAGGTGGCCGGGCTGGGACGGCGGCCGGGCCTGGCAGTGGCACGGCCTGATGACCAGCGTGGTGGCGGCCGGCAACGGCTACCTGAGCCACGGCCTCTATCGTGGCCTGGCTAGTGAAGCCGACCTGGTCCTCATCCAGACTCGAGACCAGCAGGGAGCGATTACCAACGAGACGATCGGCCGCGCCTTGCGCTGGCTGGCCCAGCATGGCCCTGAGTTGGGAGTAAAGGTAGTCAACCTGTCGGTGGCCGGCGACGTGACCTGGCCCTTGAACAAGAACCCGGTGGATAAGGCGGTAGCTGCCCTGGTGGAGATAGGAATGGTAGTGGTGGCAGCGGCCGGTAATGACGGGGTGCGCCAGCTCTCACCGCCGGCCACCGCCCCTCAAGCCCTGACCGTCGGCGGCATAGATGACCACAGCCTCTTTGACCACGAAGCGATGACCCTTTGGCACAGCAATTACGGCCGCAGCAGTGGTGGCGCGCCCAAGCCAGAACTGGTAGCCCCCAGTATATGGGTGGCCGCGCC
>JBFMFT010000127.1:0-11386 GCA_040751925.1 Chloroflexota bacterium | reverse complement strand
CCAGGTTTCTGAACGTTCAGGAAGGAGAGTAGTATGAATATCATCTTGTTAGGCCCGCCGGGGTCGGGTAAGGGGACGCAAGCGGAACGGCTGCGGAACGCCCGGCGTTTGACCCACATCGCCACCGGCGACCTGTTTCGCGAGAATCTAAAAAACAAAACAGAGTTAGGACTGTTAGCTCAAGGGTACATGAACGCCGGCAAGTTGGTACCCGACGACGTAACGGTAGCCATGTTGCGCGAGCGGATGCTGCGGCCGGATGTCTCCCCCAATGGCATTCTCTTTGACGGCTTTCCCCGCACCATTGCCCAGGCCGACGCCCTGCGTGACTTATTGAGCAGCCTGGACAAAAAGGTAGACGCAGTGATTCACCTGGTGGTGAGCGACGAGGAATTGGTCAGCCGGTTATCCGGCCGCCTCATCTGCCGCGAGTGCCAGACCCCCTTCCACCAGGTCAACAACCCCTTCAAGAGTTGTCCTTTCAACAAATGTGAGGGCCAATACCTGTATCAGCGCGACGACGACAAACCGGAAACCGTCCGCGCCCGGCTGCAGACCTTCCACCAGCAGACCTCCCCTCTGATTGATTATTACAGCCAGGCTGGTGTCCTCAAGACGATTGCCGGCGAGGGTGCGGTAGACGAAGTGACCCAGGCCATGCTCGTTGCGCTGGGGGATGTGTAGTGAGTAAGAGTAAGGGTTAGTTACCTACTCTTACTCTCCTTTCTTACTGAAGCGGTTCGCCTACGCCATCAGTGCAACTGGCTCCCCTCTCTGGTGTCTGGATGCCTTGTTGGTATTTGGCGATGAACTCGCTGATGCGGCCGTCCCGCGCCGAATCCACTTCTAATTGAATCCCCCAGGCGGTCAAGACCACCGGGCTGCGCTGGCCGGGGAAAGGACTCATCAAGACGTAGCCATCGGTTTCTTCGCGTACGATCCCTTGCAGCCGTTCCACGTCACCGGCCGCTAACTCTGGCTGGTAAGTCAACCACACCGCCCCATGCTCCAGCGAGTGCAAAGCGTTCTTGAGTTCTATCGGCGTATCGTAGAGGCCACAGTTCTGCCACTCGGAGGCGTGGACGCCACCGGCCGGGGGTAGGTCACTTTCGGGGTAGGTAATTTCGTCGTCGTGTTCACGCAGCAGTCCGGCGATGCGGGCCAATCCTTCCAGGGGAGCCGGCTCGCGCAAAGTCACCACCAGTAGTACAGCCAGAATCACCACCCCGGCGGCAATCGCTCCCCAAATCATAATCGCCTCATTACGCTTCTGCTGCTCCGTTTTCTGCGGCAGCATAGCGCGTTTGCGACTGGACACTCGGCTAGACATTCTCATAATTTACTTAGATCCTTTTAATCAATGAAGTTAAGGGGTTGTAAGGAACTGAGGGAACTCAAGGAACTTCCCTCAGTTCCCTCAAGTTCCCTCAGTTCCTTTCTGATAACAACTACACAATTCTTCTAACTGATCGGCGTGCCTACGCCGTCGGTGCAGCTTGCGCCAGGTTCCGGCGCTTCGCCGCGCCCCTGGTAAGCGTCAATGAACTTGACAATCCGCTCATCTGTAACAGAGTCGAGGGTGAGTTGGCGTTCCCAGGCGGTTAGCACTAACGGACTGACCTGGCCCTCAAATGGACTAAGCAGGAGATGTCCCCGGCTTTCCGCGCGCACCAGAGATTGAAGGGTCGCTACGTCATCGGCCGCCAAGTCCGGCCGGTAGGTCAACCAGATTGCGCCATGTTCCAGCGAGTGAACCGCGTATTTGGTCTCGATGGGGTCCGCGTAAATGCCACAGTTTTGCCAACGCGGGCTATGCACGCCGCCTGTGGGCGGCGTTTCCGAAGCGGCGTAGACCACTTCATCGTCGTGTTGCCCACCGGACTGGCCGGATGATTTAACCACTCCCTGGATGTTTTGTTCCAGGCTGCTGACGACAGCCAGGGCCACGATAGCGACGAGCAGGACGGCTGCTCCACCCATAAGCAGCCTGCGCTGGCGCTGTTGGCGGGCGTGTTCAAGCCGTCGCTTCTCCCGTTGGCTTAGTTGTTGGCGAGCTTGTTCGAGTTGGCGTTTCTTGCCCTGGCTCAAACGGCGGTCTTGAGAATCCTGTTTTTCGGCCATAATCCTTCCTTGTCACAAGAGTTTGCAGACTATTATATCTTGACCAAAGACGAATGACGAAACCATACGGCCGCCGGCCGTTTCTTGCCGGGTCAATAGGTAAATAGTACCTTTGACAGATAGCCTCCTATATCCCATAATGAGGTACCATGACCCGATGGCAGCGTTCTATATCCGTTCATCCTGCCCATCCGTGTCAAAAACTGACAGGGGAGAAGCGATGGAACTACGAAACTACCTCATCTTGATTCGCCGGTGGCTGTGGTTGCTGGTTTTGGTGATTGCCGGAACTGGCCTGGTTACTTATTTTGTCAGCCGGGCGCAAGCGCCGGTTTATCGGGCGACGGCGACTTTGCTCGTGAATGAAGGGGGTGCTTCAACACGCACCGATGTAGGGGCCATCCAGTTGAACGAACGCCTGGCCCTCTCCTACGTCCAACGCCTGACCAATTACGAGGTTTTGCAGCAGGCGGTGTCCAACCTGGGCCTTGACCTTGACCCGGACGATCTGAAAAGGAACGTTCAGGTCAATCTGATCATCAATACCCAGCTGATCCAGTTGAGCGTGGAGGATACGGATCCGGCCGTCGCGGCGGCCCTGGCTAACGAAATCCCGGCCGTCTTCGCCGAGCGCAACACCGCCCAACAGTTGGAGCGTTACACCGAATCCAAACAAAGCCTGCAAGAGGAACTGGACGAATTACAGGTGGAAATCACGGCTAGCGAAGCGGCCGTCGAGCAAGAGAATCGGCGGGCCACCCCTGACCAGGCGACGCTGGCTAAACTGGACGACAACTTGTTGAGTTTGCGGGAGACCCACTCGCGCCTGTTGCAAAGCTACGAAGACATCCGCATCGCCGAGGCCCGCAGCCTGAACAGTATCCTCATAGACGACGCCGCCCGTGTTCCTGACGACCCGGTGCGGCCGCGCGTCGTTCTGAACACCCTGCTGGCGGTCATCGTCAGCGGCGCGTTGGGTTTGGGGGTGGTCGTCTTGCTCGAATACCTGGATGAGACCGTGAAAGACCCCACCTCGGTAGAAAAGGCAGTCGGCTTGAGTACCCTGGGAGCGATTGCCCGCGTGAGCATCGCCGATCCCAGCGAATCCCTGATCGTGGCCCGCCAACCCCGCTCGCCTGTCTCCGAGGCTTACCGGCAGGTGCGAACGAACGTCCAATTTGCCGGGGTGGGGCGCGAAATTCGGACGATGCTCGTCACCAGCGCCAACCCCAGCGAAGGCAAGACGACGACGGCCGCCAATCTAGCCCTGACCTTTGTCCAGGCCGGTAAGCGGGTTATCCTGGTGGACGCGGACCTGCGCCGGCCGTCCCAACACACCCGCTTCGGCCTCAGCAACAATCGTGGCTTGACCAACCTGATGATTAACGAGGAACTATCACCCTCTTTCCTGGTGGAGACGGCTACGCCCGGTCTGCGGGTGCTGACCTCGGGGCCACTGCCGCCTAACCCGGCCGAACTACTTGGCTCGGAGCGGATGCGCGAAATTCTAAATTGGCTCAAGGGGTTAGCCGATTACGTGATTGTGGACAGCCCGCCCATTCTGGCCGTCACCGATGGAGTGGTACTCTCCCGCCTGGTGGATACCACCGTCTTCGTGGTAAACGCGGCCAAGACCCGCTATCAGGCGTTGACGGCGGCCGTCGAACAGCTAACGGCCGTCAGCAGCCACGTAGCCGGCGTCATTCTGAATCAACTCGACCAGAAGAGCGGCCGTTACTATTACCACTACTACTACCGCGATTCTAGCTACTACACCATGCCCGACGGCAAAGCCAAACGTCGTCGCCGCCGCTCCCGCCGCCGCTCGCCGGCCTTCGCCTTCCGCCTCATAGAAAGCCTGCGGCTGAAGATTTGGTAAGAAGGGGTCTACCGACTTTGCCGGGCAAAAACCCCGCAGGTCTCGTTCAATGAAGTCCTGCCCTCGTCTATAGACCTGCGGGGTTTCCCGTTCGATCCGGTAGAGCCGTAAGAAGTAGGTCACGTTGGAAACGTGACCTACTTACCCGAGGCGGTTGATGCCATCCAGGGCGGCCACCTTGTAGGCTTCGGCCAGGGTTGGGTAATTGAAGACGGTGTTGACGAAGTAATCCACCGTGCCGCCAAAGGCCAGGACCGCCTGACCGATGTGGATGAGTTCGCTGGCCCCTTCGCCGATGGCGTGTACCCCCAATAGCTTGCGGTCATCCAGCCCGAAGATGAGCTTCAGCATCCCAATGTGGTCGCCGATAATTTGCCCTCTGGCTATCTCGTTGTAATAGGCCTTGCCAATCTCGTAGGGGATGCCGGCCTTTGTCAGTTCTTCCTCCGTCCGGCCAACCATAGACATTTCCGGTATCGTGTAAATGCCATAAGGGAACAATCCCGGCATACTGGTCGCCTTGATGCCAAAGGCGTGGGCCGAGGCCAGCCGGCCCTGCTCCATCGAAGTCGAAGCCAGGCTGGGGAAGCCAATCACGTCACCGACGGCGTAGATGTGGGGCACGGCCGTCTGGTAATGCTCATTGACTTGCAGCCGGCCGCGTCCGTCCGCCGTCAGTCCAGCGGCCGGTAAGTTTAGACTGGCGGTGGCCCCGGTGCGGCCGATAGAGTGCAGGGCCTTCTGGGTCACGATCCGCTTGCCGCTTTCCAGCTTCGTCACCACCTGGTCTTCGTTGGGGTCTAACTCGATTCCTTCCACCTTCTCGCCCAGGCGCACCGTCACCCGCAAGCCGCGCAGGTGGTACGTCAGGGCGTCTACCAACTCCTCGTCCACGAAACTGAGCAAGGTCGGCCGCATATCAATCAAAGTGACCCGCACCCCCAGGGCGGCAAAGATGCTGGCGTACTCCACGCCCACCACACCAGCCCCCACCACGCACAGGGTACGGGGTATCTCGGTCATGCTCATCACCTCGTCGCTGTTGACGATGCGGTTGGGGGTGAAAGGCACGTCGGGTGAACGAGTAGGCGTTGTGCCAACAGCAATCACGATGGTACCGGCCGTGAAACTCTGTTCGCTGCCGTTGAAGCTGGTAATCTTGACGGTGTGCGGGTCGGTAAAGGCGGCCGAGCCTTCCAGCAGGTCAATCCGGTTGCGTAACATCTGGTGCTTGATGACCTCCATCTCATTTCGCATGACGTAGTCGCAGCGAAAAACGAGGTCTTCCATAGCGATACGCTGCTTGACGCGGTAGGATGCGCCATAGATGTTACGTTCGCGGAAGCCCGACAGGTAGAGGGCGGCTTCACGCAAAGTCTTACTGGGAATGGTGCCGGTGTTGACGCAGACCCCGCCAACAGAGTGACGCTTCTCCACAATGGCTACGCGCTTGCCAGCCTTCGCTCCCTGCACGGCCGCCTTCTGGCCCGACGGCCCCGTGCCAATCACCAACAGATCATAGTCCGTGTGTTCCATAAGGCCCTCCTGTCGTTGGTAATTGGTCATGGGTAATTAGCAGATCTATCAACTATCCATTACCAATTACCAGTTACCCATTACCAATGACCCTCCTGAACGCCGCTACGTTCTCCGGTATCGCCTGATTACCGCCAAAGATGGCGCTGCCGGCGACCAGCACCGTCGCTCCGGCCGCCACGACTTCGGCCGCCACCCCTGGCTTGATGCCCCCATCCACTTCTAGCCAGGCGGCCGAACCAACGTCTGTGAGCATCTGGCGCAGCCGGGCCAGGCGGGCCGTGCTGGCTGGAATATAGCTCTGCCCACCAAAGCCAGGATTGACCGACATGACCAGCACCAGATCTACCTCTGGCAAAATCGCTTCCAGGGAGGAGAGAGGGGTGGCCGGATTGAGGGTGACGCCGGCCTTGACGCCCAACTCTTTGATGGCCTGAATGGTGCGGTGCAGGTGGACGCACGCCTCCACGTGGACGATGAGGCGGTCAGCCCCGGCGCGGGCAAAGTCGGCCAGGTAACGGTCAGGCTGCTCAATCATCAGGTGAACGTCCAGGGGTGCGCCAGTCTCGTCGGCTAACGGCCGTAACGCCTCCACCACCAGGGGGCCAAAGGAGATGTTCGGCACGAAATGGCCGTCCATTACGTCCAGGTGCAGCCAATCGGCCCCGGCCGCCAACACCTCTCTCGCTTGTGCTTCGAGGTAGGCGAAATCGGCCGCCAGGATGGAGGCTGCCAGCTTAACGGAACGTCTACGCTGCTTATCCGCCATTATCCGTTACCGCAAGGCGTAGAGGCCAGCGATTGCGATCATAGGCCCGGCCGTAACAATGGCCGAGGTCGAGAATGTGAACGTGAGGATGTTCCAGGGGTACCCCAATGATCGGCAAGGGGTCGGCCGTATTCCAACCCCATCCCCAATGATGGCGCGTGTTCCGCTGGGCCTGGGAGGCCCAGATCATGTAGGGGTAATCCTCTAAGGACTCCACAGCCTGGGGTAAGTTACGTTCCCCGGCTTGCAATAGGTCAATCTCTGTGTAGCTAACCGGGCTGGCTAGATAGTCATACCGTTTAGCCAGGAACTTGCGCCGGTCGGCCGCGCCAAACGTGCCTTTGTTGGACGGTGAAAGCAGTTCTATCACCGATACAATGCGGCTGCCAAAAGGGTCGAGTGAATCCGGTAAATCTCGCCGTCGAATCTGGATCGCAAGTTGCTCCACTTCGTCCAGGGCTTCATCTACTTCGAGGACGGCCGGCGAAGGGATCAGGTTGACCGCTCCACCATCGCTGGGTAAAGTATCCAGCATAGTCACCCCTACGTCGGGCGAGACGGAACGGCCGGGGCCGTCGAGGCGCGGTATCAGCAACACTTCCGATTCCAAATCCACCAGGTAGGCGTCCCCCAGGCGATCCCGCAGCCACTCGAACAATTCGACGATGAGATGTCGGTGGAACATTCCCCATAAGCCTCGTTGTTCAATGAGTGGGTTTACAATTGACATGGATGAAACCTGACTGATCAACCGAATACCACTTCATTATACCATCCCGGTCAGGTCTGAATCAAGCCGGGTCAGGTCAACCAGGGTAATGTGGTGTCCCGTGGCGTATTGTCGAGCCGCTTCCGTAAAGCCGGTACGGGCAAAACAGGCATAAGACAATTGCCAACCTTCCAGTTGGGCTGACTGTTCCAGATGGGCCAGCACTTTGGGTGTTTTCGTTTCCACCAGGTCGCGTAAGACTTGCCGGCCGACCAGATCCGGCTGCCACTTGCATTCACCTAACAAGAGGCGTTTCTGTGTCCAACTGACAGCAACGACGTCTACCTGAACGTTGCCCCCCCAATGCGCCCCCACGTCTTCCGGTGTGAAACCCAGTTGGCCGGCGTCGGCCGCCCAGTTGACCCATTGTTGCGACAATTGTTCCCAGGCAGACATGCCCACAAAGGCGCGTAACTGATCACGGATGCCGGGCAACACCCGCTCTGGCTTGTAGGCCACGTCAGCCAGGCGAGGAGCCAGGAAGCGAAAATAGAAGCGGAAATAGGGGTCCGCCAAATGGTAACGGCCGTTACGGGCCAGGTGGCGCGCCTGCGGGCGTATGGTTGCTGCCAGCCGCCGCTCCACCAGATACAACTCCTGGAGGCGAGTCAGGTAAGCGACCAGGTTTGTCTTGGGGATGAGAGTAGCCTGCTCTATTTCCGCCAGGGTATGCGCGCCGCCCCCAATGGCTTTGAGAATTGCCAGGTAGTTGCGTGGTTCGCGTACTTCGTCGTAGAGCAGAAACTCAGGCTCGGCCGTGAAAAGACTGCCGGGAGATAGCAACACGTCGCGCAAGTTATCGTTGTAGGAAAGTTTAGGATCGAGCCATTCCTGGTAGGCTGGCACACCGCCCACTGTTGCGTAAATGGCAACCCGCTCCTGGGCTGACCAGTTGGGGCCAAACTGGCGCAAGGCGGCAAAAGGAAGGGGCCGCAAGTGCCACTGACCGCCGCCAAACAATCGGCCCAGGTCTCGAAGTAACTCGCGGGAGCGGCCTGGCGGAACAGGCTGGCAAAGAGTTTACGCCGTTGGAGAGCGGGTGGTTCCTTTTCGGCCGCCCAGTAAGTGTGCGAAAATCCACTGTTCTCGGCCCAATGGCGCAAGAGAACGGTTTTGCCGATGCGCCGACGGCCGTACAGCAAGACCAATTGTGCGTCCGGCCGGCTGGCTATGCGCTGCAAGAAGGCCAACTCTTGCTGGCGATTGACGAACATCCCTGGTCCACCTCGAAATAATACATTAGCAGATTATTATAATCTGCTTATGTATTATTTCAAGCGAGTCCTCTGTAGCGACGCAAGGCCGGCCGCCGCTAACGCCTCGGCCGTCAATCCAAACTCCCGGTACAGCGTCTCATAAGGGGCGGACGCGCCAAAGCGTTCCAGCCCTAGACTGATTCCATTCTGACCCACGTACCGTTCCCAGCCCAAGCGCACACCCGCCTCGATGGACACCCGCGCGGTGACGTTCGATGGCAAGACGCTCTCACGGTAAGCGGCCGGCTGCTGCTCGAACAATTCCCAACTGGGCATAGACACCACCCGCGCCGGTATGCTCTGGGCGGCTAATAGCTCCTGGGCAGCCAGAGCCAGGTGTACCTCCGACCCCGTGCCAATCAAGATCGCTTGCGGCTCGTTCTCGTCCCGCAGCACGTAAGCTCCCCGCATCGCTCTTTCTACCCGGCCGTCGGTCACGTTTCCAACTTGACCAGGCGCCAACACCGGCAGCTTTTGGCGCGTCAAAACCAATGCCGTCGGCCCATCCCGCCGCGCCAGGGCCACCCGCCAGCCGGCCGCCGTCTCCCAGGCGTCGGCCGGGCGAAACACGACCAGCCGGGGGATAGCCCGCAAACTCATCAGGTGTTCAACCGGCTGGTGAGTCGGACCATCCTCCCCTAAGCCAATGCTGTCGTGGGTAAAGACGTAAATGACCGGCAGCCCCATCATCGCCGCCAGGCGAATGGTCGGCCGCATATAATCCGAGAAGACCAGAAACGTGCCGCCATAAGGTCGCACCCCCCCGTGCCGGGCCAGTCCGTTCAGGATACCCCCCATCCCGTGTTCGCGGATACCGAAGTGAAGGTAGCGGCCGGAGAAGTCACCGCGCCGGAGATAGGACACCCCTTTGGGCAAGGTGTTGTTGGAGCCGGTCAGGTCGGCCGAGCCGCCCAGGAGCGAAGGCAGATGCGGAACGATGGCGTTTAGCACAGCCCCCGAAGCAGCGCGGGTAGCCAGGGGTTTGCTGTCAAAGGTAGGAAAATGAGCTTCCCATCCGGCCGGCAATTCGCCCTGTATGGCCTGCTGGAAGGTCGCCGCCAGTTCTGGGTACACCTCTGCGTAGCGGGTGAAGAGAGCCTGCCAGTCGGCCTGGTGGTCACCACCGGCTGCGCCCAATCGTCGCATCGTCTCCAAAACCTCTGGCGGCACGTAGAAGGGCGGCTCTACGGGCCAGCCCAGGCGTTCTTTCGTCAGCCGTACCTCGTCCTGGCCCAATGGTTCCCCATGCGCTTTAGCCGTGTCCTGTTTGTGCGGGCTGCCGTAGCCAATGTGCGTGCGGCAGGCGATGAGCGACGGCCGTTCTGTCTCGTTGACGGCCGCTCGCAAGGCTGTGGCGACGGCCGCCGGATTGTGGCCGTCTACTCGTTGGGTGTGCCAGTGGTAGGCTTCGTAGCGGGCCAGCACGTCTTCGCTAAAGGACAACTCGGTCGAGCCGTCAATGGTGATGTGGTTGTCGTCGTAGAGGACGATCAGCTTGCCCAACCCCAGGTGGCCCGCTAGAGCGGAGACTTCGTGGGAGACCCCTTCCATCAGATCGCCGTCGCTGGCGATGACGTAGGTGTGGTGGTTGATAATATCAAAGCCCGGCCGGTTGAACTGCGCCGCCAGCCACCGTTCGGCAATCGCCATGCCCACCGCATTGCTAATGCCTTGACCAAGAGGGCCGGTGGTTGTTTCTACACCAGGGGTTAAGAAGTTTTCGGGGTGGCCGGGCGTTTTGCTGTGCCACTGGCGAAAGTTATGGATGTCCTCTAAAGTGAGGTCATAGCCGGTCAGGTAGAGGAGGCTGTAGAGAAGCAGGGAACCATGCCCGGCCGACAGTACAAAGCGGTCGCGGTCAGGCCAGGTGGGGTCGGCCGGGTTGTGCTTGAGGAACTGCGTCCACAGGACGACGGCCGCGTCAGCCATGCCCATTGGCATCCCTGGATGGCCGGACTCTGCCTTCTGCACAGCGTCCATGGCCAGCCCGCGAATCGTGTTGGCGATCAGGTGGTGTAGGGTAGGGTCGAACATGAGTTGTCAGTTGATTAGCGCAGAAGAGCGGGGGAGCAGAGGGGTAGGGGGGAGGGATAGCTCTCCCTTGCTCCTCCGCCCCCATGCTCCTCTGTTCTTTATTTAGGGGCCATTCGCAAGGCCCCATCCAGCCGGATGACCTCGCCGTTGAGCATGGGGTTTTCGATGATGTGTTGGGCCAGGGCGGCGTATTCATCGGGCCGGCCGAGCCGCGAAGGGAAAGGTACTTGCTGGCCCAACGACTGGCGGGCCGGTTCGGGCAGCCCGGCCAGCATGGGCGTATCGAAAATGCCGGGGGCAATGGTCATCACGCGGATACCGAAGCGGGCCAAGTCGCGGGCGATGGGTAAGGTCATGCCGACCACGCCGCCTTTCGAGGCGGAATAGGCGGCCTGGCCGATCTGCCCGTCAAAAGCGGCCACCGAAGCTGTATTGATGATGACTCCCCGCTCCCCGTCGTCGTTGGGCTGGTTGGCCGCCATGGCCGCCGCCGCCAGCCGAATCACGTTGAACGAGCCAATCAGGTTGACTTGAATGACCCGGCCGAACGCGCCCAGGTCGTGGGGGGTCTCTTTGCCCAGGACGCGCATAGCGATAGCGATGCCGGCGCAGTTGATAGCTCCGTGCAGGTCGCCGTACTCGGCCGTCGCCGCGTTGATGGCTTCCTGCACGCTTTCCTCGCTGGTCACGTCGGTGTGGCTGAAAAGGGCCTGGCTGCCAATCTCGGCCGCCAACGCCTGACCCACTGGCTTGTTCACGTCGGCGATGACCACGTAAGCGCCGCCGGCCGCCAGCCGGCGGGCGCAGGCCGCCCCCAGCCCGGAACTGCCGCCGGTAATAAGAAAGGTTTGGTTGAGTAGTCGCATGGAATAAACCTCCGTTGAGTGATGGGTGCTGAATGCCCTATCTATTGTATTATAGCTGGCTTGGGCCGAAATCCCCTAATCTGAGCGAATGAGCGTTTGACATGTGGGCGTGTCTTACAAAATGCTTGTTAGCAATCAAGTGAGCCGGACGCGGCG
>JBFMFT010000126.1:0-11414 GCA_040751925.1 Chloroflexota bacterium | reverse complement strand
CCGCCGGCCGCCTGAGATAGTAAAGACCTCGTAGGTCTCCGAGACCTACGAGGTCTTAAGAGAGAAAACCATGGAGGGACGCGCCGGTTGATGAAAGATAGGTCATACGTCGTTGAAACACTCCACCCTTTCCGCCAGTTGGTCATGGACGGCATGGAGCTGGCGGGGAGAAAGCACTGCATCCACGGCCTCGTCCAGGTTGACATTAGCGAGGCCCGTGACCGCCTGCGCTTTGTTAAGGAGAGTACCGGGCAATCTCTCTCGTTCACAGGCTTCATTGCTTACTGCTGCGCCAGGGCGGTTGATGAGGACAAACACCTGCACGGCTATCTCGACTGGCGCGGCCGCCTCGTGGTGTTCGACGACGTTGACATCTCCCTGCCAGTCGAATGTTCGCAGAACGGCCGGCCCGTCGTCCTCCAGACGGTTATTCGCTCCGCGAATCGCAAGACGGTCTGGCAAATCCATCAGGAGATTCGCGCACTCCAGGCTAAGGAGCTTGGCGAAACGCACTGGGGTCGCTGGCTTCGTTGGTATGTCCTAATCCCCCGCTTCATCCGCAGGTTCCTCTTTCGCCTTGCCCAGAGGGCCCCGACCGTCCTGAAGAAGCTCAATGGCACAGTCCTGGTCACCTCTGTCGGGATGTTCGGGTCTGGCGCTGGCTGGGGCATACCGCTACCAGGCCACACCCTCTCCGTAACGATTGGGGGGATTGAGCCGAGGCCGGTTCTGACGGACGGGAACCTGCAAAACAAGGCCCACTTGTGCCTGACAGTTACCTTCGACCACGACATCATTGACGGCGGACCCGCGGCCAGGTTCATTCAGCGGTTCGCTGATTATATTCAGCAAGGAGTGGGGCTAGATACTTCCCCCTGGCCGCCTGTCGGAGTAGGGCCGCTTGTTGGACGAAACGAAGGTCAACTTGAGTCATGAGCAGATAGCTTAGTGACCATCTGAAAACAAGTTCCCGAAAGTTCCCTCAGTTCCCAGGGAACTCAAGGGAACTTAGAACAGGAAGTTATTTTTGGACGATTACTTGGTCTCCGGTTCTGGAGAAGGTCAAGCTAAAAGCGCGACCTACCCTATCCGATGTCTTAGGAGAGTGAAGATGATGAAAGAAAAGCGCAGCAGTCTCTTTTGGGGACTGTTCTTACTCATCCTGGGCGGCTTCTTCCTGGCCTTCAATATGGAAGTCATTCCTGAATTGTCGTTGAATGTGTGGGCGATCCTGCTGTCTATCATGGCCCTGGGTTTCCTGACCGGCTACCTGGTCAGCGGCGTCCACAACTGGGGTATCTTGTTCCCGGCGGCCGGCTGCGGCGCGGGCGCAATGGCCATCTGGCTATCCGAGGCCCACGCGGCCGGTGAACTCATCGGCGGCCTGCTCATGCTCATCGTCTCCTTCCCCTTCTGGGTGGGCTTCCTCCTCAACCGGCGGGAGAACTGGTGGGCCTTGATTCCGGGCTGGGCGACGGCCGCCACTGGGGTAGTGGTATTACTCTCCAATCGGCTTGCCGGTGAATGGGTGGGCGCACTCGTTTTGTTCGCCGTCGGCCTACCCTTCCTGGTGGTCTTCGCTATCCGGCGCGAACATTGGTGGGCCTTGATTCCCGGCGGCATTACGACGGCCGTTGGCCTTATCGTGCTGGTCTCTGCGGCTGTCCAGGATGAACTGCTGGCCTCGCTGATACTGGTGGTCATTGGGCTACCCTTCCTGGTGGTCTATCTAGCCAACCGGACGCAGAACTGGTGGGGCCTGATCCCGGCCGGGGTCCTGTTCAGCATCGCCATAGCCCTCTTCTGGGCCAACGTGGACGTGACGGAAGAAGTGCGCGGCCGTTACCTGGCCGGCACACTCCTGGCCGGTATCGCCGCCACCTTTGGCGTCCTGTGGCTGCTGCGCCACCACCACCCAACGGAATGGGCCAAATATCCGGCCGCTATCGTGGGCCTGGTGGCCGCCCTGACGTTCGTCCTGGTCGAACCGTTCACCAATCTGGCCGGACCGATTGTGCTAATCATAATGGGCCTGTGGCTGCTGCTCCGCGCCCTGCGGCCGAAACTCAAGGGCTAATCAGGTGCGTCGCACTTCCGTAAGTGCGACGTACCTTTGCCGAACGAAATGGACTTTCTAGCTCTCAAAGACATTGCCGAACGGTACATGGAGGTCGTCAACCCTACCTCGCCGGAGAAGCTGCTGGCGGCCGGGCAGGCGGCCGGATTACGGCCAGGGCAACAGGTGGTGGACTATGGCTGCGGCTATGGTGAAATGCTGGCCCTGTGGGCCGAGCACTTTGGCATCGGCGGCTTGGGTCTTGACCTGCGGCCGAACGCTTGCCAGCGCGCCCGCCAGAAGATGAGCGAACGAGGGCTGGCCGGCCGCATCGAGATCGTCTGCGCCAACGGCCGCGATTATCCGGTTAGGCTGGGCCATTACGACGTAGCCACCTGCATCGGCGCCACCTTCATCTGGCCCGACCTGCCGGCCGCTTTACGCGCCTTGAAAGAGAAAATAAAGCCGACTGGCCGGCTAGTTATTGGCGAGGCTTACTGGCGGCGTTCGCAAGCCCCACCAGAGTACGTTCGCGGCGAGTCCACCATCCTGACCGAATACGAGGTCTTACAGACCATCCGGCAAGGCGGCTTCGAGTTGAATTGGGTACGTCACGCCGGCCGCGAAGAGTGGGATCGCTACGAGTCGGGCAATTGGGAAGGGCTGCTAGGCTGGTTGGCGGAAAACCCCGATCACCCCGAACGTCAGGATGTTTTGACTCATCTGCGCGAGACCCAGGATGAGTACACCCGCTACGGCCGTGAGTATTTTGGCTGGGCCTTATACGTCCTGCGGCCGATCATTGACTAGAGACCAGGTTTTCCCCAAAAAACCTGGTTTCTGACCGTACATCTCTGGAAAGGGATAATTGTCAACCCTTTCTGGTGACAAACGGCACTACCCGCCACCCATCAATCAGCCTATTCTGGTTAGAAAACCTGGAGGTTATGATGGTAAGAGAAGAATGGGTCGTGGTGGCCCGTAAGTGGTGTGATCTGATCGGCCGCGAAGCGGAAATCCTGGAGCATCGCCTCTATCCGGCCGACATCCTACCCAATACAGTGGCTTATCGAGTAGTGGCCCGTAAGTGTTCGGCCGACATTGCCTGCAACATCGCCGAACACCCCTGCCAGTGGGCCTACACTGCGCCAGGGTTTGATCGGTTTGAAATATCGTGAAACGTGAGGCGTGAAACGTCAGGGGCGAATTTTCACGTTTCACGTTTCACGCTTCGTAGAATAGGGCTTGCTATGCCAAAGATAGACTTTAAGAAGGAATACAAGCATCTCTACAATCCCCCAGCCAAACAGATAACAGTGGTAGACGTGCCGCCCCTGAATTTCCTGATGGCCGATGGGGCCGGGGATCCCAATACCTCGGCCGATTTCCAGGCGGCCATGATGGCCTTGTATGGCGTGTCCTATACCCTCAAGTTCATGCTCAAAGGGGGCGACACACCAGAATATACGATCATGCCCCTGGAAGCCCTGTGGTGGAATACGGCCGAAGGTCGGTTGGACCTGGGCGACAAGACAACCTGGCAATGGACGGTAATGATCTTGCAGCCGAGCTTCATCACCGAAGCGATGGTGGATGAAGCAGGACACCAGTTAGAAAAGAAAAAGGAGATCACCCTGCCGCCAACTTTTCGCCTGGGAACCTACACGGAGGGGCGCGCTGTCCAGATCATGTACATTGGCCCCTACGCCGACGAAGGGCCGACCATCGAGCGACTGCACCAATTCATCAGGGAGCAGGGTTGCGAGTTGCGCGGTAAGCACCACGAAATCTACCTGGGAGACCCGCGCCGCACCGCGCCGGAGAAACTGAAGACGGTGATCCGCCAACCCTTTGGCTGACATGCAGTATGAAATACGTCTTCGGTCCCGTCCCCTCCCGCCGGCTGGGGCAATCGCTGGGGATTGATACCATCCCCCTCAAAACGTGCGACTATACGCTACTTCCACCGCGTAAGAATGTTCTCCCTCTCAAATGTCTTGACCGCCAGGTAGGTCAGACCGGCGTCTATCAGAACAAAGATGGGTACTAGAAGGAGGATGATCTGCGTATTCAGGACAATGAAGCCGGCCGTCTGCCCTAACATAAACAGCACAATCGGTATTACCACGACGGCCGACAACTGCTCGGCCACGCGCGGGTCGGAGACCCGCGAAGAGACCATCACCGCCAGGGCTACGGCCAGTACCGCCAGCAACGGTCCCAAGACCAGGATCGCCAGCAGCCACAACGGGCCAAACAGCCGCCCGAAAACCGAGCTATTGGAAACGAGAGCCGTTCCCACCATGTAAATGGCAAAGCCCAACCAGGTGGCGACGACGGCCGGAATCGCCGCCGCCAACCCTTTACCCACCAGCAGTTGAATCGTCGTGATAGGCGTCGCCAACAGCGCTTCCAGGCTGCGCGTCGTTTTCTCCCCCACGATGCTATATGAGGCAATCGTCACGGGAATCAACACGGGCAGCAGCATAAACATCACCATAAACTGGCTGCCGATGAAGACTTGTAAGCAATCCGCCCCACCGATACCCTGACAGACACCCCTGGCGAATTGCTCTGGCATATCGGCCGTATCCATCGTCGCCTCCGTCGAATCCCCACTGCCCACCAGCACCAGAATAATAAGCGACAGGGCCGTAAAGAACAGGGGCAAAAAGATAACCGTAAACAGCACCAGCCGGTTCTTGAAGACCTCCGCCCATTCCTTCTCAATAATCGTCTTGATCTTATCCATAGTGCCACCCCTGTAGGGCAAGCCGCCGGCTTGCCCCTCATTCGTTTACCTTCGTGTCCTTCGTGGATCAACCCGCAGCCACCAATTGCAGGTACACATCCTCCAGCGAATGTCGCAACTCACCCACAAACTGGATAGAAGCCCCGGCCGTCACCAACAACCGGATCAGTTCGGGGTTACGCTGTTCCGGCTGGTCGAGAGCCAGAATGAGCTTGTTATCCACCACCTGCGCCCGCTTGACGTAAGGAAGGGCCTCAACGCGAGTCAGATATGGCGCGGGCGACTCGGCCAGGTGAAAGACCACCTGCCGGCCGTACAGATTTTGGCGCAGCCCGGCCGGGGTGTCCACCACCCGCAGTTGGCCCTTAAAAACAGCAATGCGGTCACAGAGGCGGTCAGCTTCATCCAGGTTGTGGGTACAAATGAAGATCGTGCGCCCCTCCTTGCGTAGTTCAACGATAAAACCACGCACCAGTTTGGCCGCTTCGGGGTCGAGGGCGGCCGTCGGCTCATCCAGGAACAAGAGGCGCGGCTCGTGCAGCAGGGCGCGGGCAATCGCCAACTTCTGGCGCATCCCCTTGCTAAACGTACCAACCGCGTCGTATCGCCGTTCCCACAGGCCCAAAAGGCGCAAATACTTCTCCACCTGCCCCGCTACGTCTTTAACTTCATATAGGCGGCCGTAGATAGTCAAGTTACGCCACGCGCTCAGGCGGTCGTAAAGTCCCGGCGTTTCGGTCAAGATACCCACGTGGCGGCGTATATTCTGGTCATCGCGGCCGACCCGATAGCCCAAGACCGTCGCCGTGCCACTGGTGGGGGCAATGAGGCTGGTCAGCATCCGAACGGTGGTGGTCTTACCGGCCCCATTCGGCCCCAAAAAACCAAACACCTCCCCCTCGTCAATTTGCAGGGTCAGGCGATCCACCGCCAGGTGTTCGCCAAATTTGCGCGTCAGGTTGTCCGTCGTGATGATCATTTTTCAACCGTATTTACTCCGCTCCAACTGATCTTCCGTCAAGCCGATTGCCAGCGGCCCGGCCGCCCCCACCATTGCCAGCGGCGGCAGTTCCGGCTCAGGCGGTTCTGGCCGCTTGAGCCGGAAGACCATCCACAAACTCAATACGGCCGCCACCCCCACCAAGACCTCGGCCGCGTAGACGTTCCACACCTGGCTCACGTAAACAACGAGACCATCGGCCAGGGCGTGCCAGGCGACGGCCGCCCCTAGCCACCGCCACCGCCGACCGCTGACAAAGCCCTGCATGACCAACAGCGAAGCGGCCAGGTGAAAGCACAAGGTAAACAACCGCTCCACCCCACCCAGCACCGTCACGTACCAGGGTAGAGTAAAAGCGGCGGCCACCTGCTCATCCACGACTGTTTGCAGGTCGGCCGGAATCTCGATCAACACGTAGTCAGCCCGATAGGCAAACAGGAAGATGGTGTTAATGGCCGTAACCAGACCCAGCAAGATGGCCTCGACGCCGCCGTGCCCTGCGCCTAACATCAAGCCCTGCCCCCAGCTACGAGTCTCCGTCGCCCAGTAGCGATAGGTCAAGAAGCGGGCCACCTCCTCAAAGAGGCCGGCCGATAGACCCAGGAAGATGGATAGGGCGATTAGGCTGAATGGCTCCTCCGGCCGCCGCCCGAACAGCGCAAATCGCTCCAACACCAGCCAGTTAAAGGGAAGATGCCCCACCTGCGAGGCGACGAAGGTAGCCGCGCCTATCCCAAACAGCCCCCAACCCACACCACGCCGCCGGGCAATCCAACGGCCGAGCAGCACCGGCGCGACCAGCATCACCAGGACGTTAAGGGTATAAAGCGCGTAATACATATAGGACTTACGCAACTGCTGGGGCCGGTCTCCTGACCGCGCCCGCTGTGGCTCGGTGAGAACACCGGCCACAGTTCTCGGCCGCAACCAGAGTAATATAATCCCTATTCCCATCTCCGGCAAGGGCGGGTATCATAGAACGATATGCTGCAAAAGATCATCCACCTTCTCCTGCTCCTCTGCCTCATCACCACCATACTCCTTCCCCAGTCACCGAACGACGTTTTGGCCCAAACCGCGCCCGATCCGCGTTTTGGAGCCATCGAATCCTTTTGGGCCGCCAACGAAGCGGCCGAACTCAACGTCGGTTGGGAGCGCATCCTCTTCTACTGGAACGAAATCCAGCCCGGCGGCCCTGGCGACTGGAACACGCTGCACGTCCTGGAGGAATGGCTGACTGGGGCCACCGCCAACGGCCGCACCATTTTGGGCCTGCTCAAGAACACTCCCACCTGGGCCACCGACGGTGAACCATTCGCTGGCGTGCCACGCGGCCTCTATCTGCCTATTGACGACCCCAACAACTTGTGGGCCACCTACACCCGCCAGGTAGCCGTCTACTACGGGCCACGCGGCGTCCACCACTGGATCATCTGGAATGAGCCAGACATTGCCCCCGAAGTCTATGGTCACGAGTTTAGCGGCACGGTGGAGGATTACTACCAATTGGTCAAGGTAGCTTACCAATCCATCAAACAGGCCGACCCCACGGCGACCATTCACCTGGCCGGGCTGACCTACTGGCACGACCCCGACTACTTACGCCGTTTATTTGCCGTCGCCACGGCCGACCCCGACGCCCCCGCCAACAATTACTTCTTTGACGTGGTCTCCCTACACATCTACTTTCGCTCAGAGACAATCGCCAGCCTGGTGGGCGCAGCCTGGGGCGCGCAGAGCGAATTTGGTCTCAGCAAGCCCGTCTGGATCAACGAAACCAACGCCTCCCCCAACCTCGACCCCCAATGGCCGGTCAGCCGGCCGCAATTCCAGGTAGATTTAGATCAACAAGCCTGGTATCTCATCCAGGCTTTTGCCCTGGGCTTCAGCAGTGGGGCCAGCCGGATCGCCGTCTACAAACTCATTGACATCCAGCTTCCACCGGGGGGGGAATCGTTTGGCCTCCTGCGGCCGGATTTCAGCAAGCGGCCGGCTTTCTTCGCCTACCAAACCCTGATTCACTATCTGAGCGGCTTCAGCCAGGCCCGCCAGGAGACCCAGCCCGGCTATTTCATCGTGACCTTTAGCCGGCCGTCCGGCTCCACTCGCGTCCTGTGGGCGCGAGGAACGGCGGTGGCCACCGTCCGCCTGCCGGCCGCCCAGGACGCGGCCCTGGTTGTTTCCGCTACCGGCGCACAATACCAGGTGGTTGCCCGCGACGGCCAATACACTTTATCCTTAGAGGGAGCGCACTGCGACGGCGAGTGCATCATCGGCGGCCCGCCCATCTTCCTGGTCGAAGGGGAGCTACCACCGGCCGCTCTGCCCACCGTCACCCCAGGGCCCATTCTGCCAACGGCCACGCCCGACCCGGCGGCCATTCTGACGGCGACGGCCACCCTGACCGCCACTATCACACCCACCGCCTCCGTCACGCCCAGCCCATCGCCCACGGCCACGCCGACCGCCCGGCCGACCCAGACAGCCACCGCTACCCCCTTCCCCACTGTCACCGTAACTGCCACAGCCTCAGCCATCCCCACACCTCCGCCGACGCCACCTTCACCCGCCCAACGGCCGGTTGGCCTGTGGTTCATCGCGGCTGGCGTCGGTCTAGGTATTCTGCTGCTACTCTACTCAACCCGAAAGATACCGAGGAACTAAACGGGAGAGCGAGGCAACGCGGTGGCTATTCGTCTCGCCGAGCAACCTCCTCTCCGCGTTGCCTCGCCCCCAATCCGCGTCATCCGCGTTCTATTCCTGACTCCCCGCCTGAGTCAGCCGGTGGGCCAGTAAGATAGGGATGGTGGTGATAGCAATAACAAAGACGGCTACCACGTTGGTTACCGGCCGTTGGCGCGGCTTGGTCAATTGGTTAAACATCCAAATCGGCAGCGTCTCCTGCTGGCCGGCGGTGAAGGTGGTGACAATGATCTCGTCGAATGATAGGGCAAAAGCCAACATCCCCCCGGCCAGCAACGCCGTAGCCACGTAGGGCAAGATAATGTGGCGAAAAGTTTGGAAGCTATTGGCCCCCAAATCCATCGAGGCTTCAATCTGCGAGCCAGACATCCGCCGGAAGCGGGCCAGCACGTTGTTGTAAACGACGACGATGCAAAAGGTGGCGTGGCCGACGACAATTGTCCAGAAGGTAAACGGAACTCCCAACAGGCCAATCGCCGAACGGAGGGCAATGCCGGTGACGATGCCTGGTAAGGCGATAGGCAATAGGAGCAGAAAGGAGATGCTTTCGCGGCCGAAGAAGCGACTGCGATAGACGGCGGCCGAGGCCAGCGTGCCGAGCAAGAGGGCAACGACCGTTGACGTACCCGCCACCTGCAAAGAGAGGGAGAGGGCGCGCCACACGTCCGGCCGGCGCCAGGCCACCCCGAACCATTGCAAAGTCAGGCCAGGCAACGGGAAGCGAAACGTTGCGTCGTCCGTCGTGAATGCGTAGAGTAAAATAATCCCCACCGGCCCGTGCAAAAACAAAATCACGGCCGCCGTTGCCACCTTCAATCCCCACGGTGTCTTCATGCTTTCTCCGTTAATCCCGCCCATCCATGTCCGCTACAACGCCTCAAACGCCCCCAACTTCCGCGCCCCCAACAAATAGACCGCCATAATCGCCATCGGCAACGTCGTAAAGGCGGCCGCCAGGGGGATATTGCCCGACGTGCCTTGATGCGACAGAACCGCCTGGCCGATAAAGTAGCTGGAATTACCCAGGGAGTAAGGCACTACGAAGTCACCCAGGGTCAGTGAAAAGGTGAAAATGGAGCCGGCCACCACCCCCGGAAAGGCCAAAGGCAGAATCACGTGGCGGAAGGATTGGAACGGCCGCGCTCCCAAATCTCCCGACGCTTCCAAGAGCGAGCGGGGCACCCGCTCCAGGGCGGCCTGAATCGGCAAGACCATGTAGGGCAGCCAGACGTACAGGAAAACCAGGAAGATGCCCATGAGCGACACCGATAGGGACGGCCCGCCAATAACCGGCAGCCCCAGCAGCCAGTTCAGGGCCCCGTCCAGGTGGAGTTGGCTAAAAGCCCAACTCAAAATACCCTCTTTTGATAAGATGAGCCGCCAGGAATAAACGCGCACCAGGTAGGACGACCAAAGAGGCAGCAGGACGCTCAAATAGAGAATGGCTTTCGCTCTGGGCGAGGCATAGCGGGCCATCGTGTAGGCCAGGGGGAAGGCCAGCAGGGCCGCCGCCAGGGTAACCGCCGCCGCCATCGCCGTCGTCCGGCCGACAATGTCCAGGTTGGCGCGGGTGAAGAGGTCGCCATAAGTCGCCAGAGTCAGCCGGCGGACGACCAGGCCGGTGAAGTCGTCCAGGTGGAAAAAGCTCTGCAAAAGAAGGGCCACTAGCGAGCCGAGGTAGACGACCACCAGCCACAACAAGGGCGGCCCCAGCAGCAAAGCCAACACGAGACCCGGCCGCCGGTAGAGGAAGGTGGACAGGCGACGACCGGGGGACGGAGCGGCCGGGTGGTCTATCATATGCGGCGACAAGGATAAACGCGGCATTGAGAAAGTGTCTCAAGCCAGGCTTGGATCTCGGTGCTCATCCTGTGCACTCCCCTCTGATATGTCACCGGAGACGTCACGCCAGGGACAGTTCTTTAGTTTCCATCCAGGCAGGCGAATACAATCCGTAAAGAACATCAGGGTCAATGTCAGCCCCATTTTCCCACACAAGAGTACCCAATTCATCATCAACACGCACAGACCGAAACATATCCAGATTTCGGCGAACGTGTCCTTCATCTCCGCTTGCCGATCACCAGTGACCACACTATATCATAGGTGGACGGCCGTCGCCAAATCCGGCTCAACTCAACTAACCCAGACCTGACAGGTTTCCGAAAAACCTGTCAGGTCTCCGTGTTTGGGTGTGCCTCTCTCCTGAATACTGGATATAATAAGGCCAGTCGAGGCGTCAGCAACTCGCTCTTTCACCGTGACGCCGGCAGCATAGCATAACAAAGGTTGAACAGCCTGTTCAATAGAGGAGAAAGCAATATGAGTGAGCGTAAACGTATCAAAGTAACTTATTCCACCCTATCTAGCCCCGACCCCCTGCTCCACCAGTACTTCGAGGAAGCGGTAGCTAACGCCAGAGCCAGCTTCCCCCAGACCTTCCCCCTTTTCATCAACGGCCGCGAACGCCAGGCGGCCGAAACTTTCAGCAAGGTCAGTCCGGTGGATACCCGCATGGTCATGGGCTATTTCCAGAAAGGCACCGCCCAGGACGCCAATGAGGCCGTGGCCGCGGCCAAAGCGGCGGCCAAAGGTTGGGCCAGCACCCCCTGGCAGGAGCGGGTGGCGATTCTGCGGCGGGCGGCCGACCTCATCAGCGACCGCCTCTTCGACATTGGGGCAGTGGTCAGCCTGGAAGTAGGCAAGAACCGCCTGGAAGCCCTGGGCGACGTGGAGGAGACGGCCGACCTCATCCGCTACTACTGCGACCAGATGGAGGAACACGACGGCTTCTCCGTCCCCATGAAATCGGAGAGCCCCCGCCACCACAACCGCAGCGTCCTCAAGCCCTACGGCGTGTGGGCGGTCATCTCCCCCTTTAACTTCCCCTTCGCCCTGGCTGG
>JBFMFT010000125.1:0-11500 GCA_040751925.1 Chloroflexota bacterium | reverse complement strand
CCTTGGAACCGCACTTCTGGCAGGGTTTGTTGCGGGCGTTGGGCTTGGCAGAGGCGACGGCGGCCGAGTTGGAGCAGGTGTTTAGAACGCGGACGGCCGGGGAGTGGGAGGAATGGGCGGCCAGACTGGACTTGCCCGTGGCGGCGGTGAAGCGTGAAACGTGATGCGTGAAACGTGAAACGTGGTAGGCAGTGTGAAAGGAGATTTTTATGGCTGAGGTTGTAATTGTTGACGCGGTGCGGGTACCTTTTGGTAAGCGGGGTGGGGCATATCGGGAGACGCGGCCGGACAAGCTGCTCTCCTTTGCCCTATGCGGGCTGATGGAACGGGTAGGGATAGAGCCCGGCCGCATCGAGGACGTGGTGACAGGTTGTGTGACCCAGGCGGGTGAACAGGGGGCGAACGTCGGCCGCCTGGGGGTGTTGCTGGCTGGTTTTCCAACCCACGTGCCGGCGACGACGCTAGATCGGATGTGTGGCTCTAGCCAGCAGGCGGTCCATTTTGCGGCCCAGGCGGTGGCGGCCGGGGACATGAATTACGCCATTGGCGCGGGCGTGGAAAACATGACCCGCGTGCCGATGTTTAGCAGCCTGATGGGGGGTGGGTTTGAGGTGCTGAACCCCGAACTACTGGCCCGCTATGAGTTGATCCATCAGGGCGAGAGCGCGGAACGGATGGCTGACAAGTGGGACATCAGTCGCGCTGAAATGGACAGTTTCGCGGCCGAGAGTCACCAGCGGGCCAGCCGGGCGGCCCAGACCGGTTGGCATAAGGAGTTGGTGTTTGCGCTGGGGCTGGACGCCGGCGGCCGGCCGTTCACCCTCACCCGCGACGAAGGGGTGCGGGACGTGCTTGATCTGGACAAGATGGCGAAGCTGCCAACGGTGTTCCGGCCGCAGGGTAATGGGGGCGTGACGGCCGGCAATTCGAGCCAGATTTCCGATGGGGCGTCGGCTGTGCTGGTGGCGAACCGCGAAGTGGCGGCAGCCGATGGGCTGCGGCCGAAGGCCCGCTTTCTGGCGCGAGTAGTGGTGGGCGATGATCCAACCTTGCAGTTGAGTGGGGTCATTCCGGCTACTTATAAGGCGTTGGCGCGGGCAGGTTTGAGCATAGCGGATATGGATTGGGTGGAGATCAATGAAGCCTTCGCGTCGGTGGTGTTGGCCTGGGCGCGAGAGTTCCGGCCGGACATGGCGAAGGTGAATCCCTGGGGCGGGGCTATCGCGCACGGCCACCCATTAGGGGCAAGTGGGGCGGGGCTAATGGCGAAAATGTTAGCCGGGTTAGCGGCGACAGGCGGGCAGTTCGGCTTGCAGACGATGTGTATTGGGCATGGGATGGCGACGGCGACGATTGTTGAGCGGTTGTAGCAAGTAGGGGCGAGGCAACGCGGGGGCAGCTTGTCACTCTGAGCGGAATCTTCTCCGCGTTGCCTCGCCCCTACATTCGTTGGCGCCAGTCGTCGAGAAAGGTGAGGACGGCCGGGTACTTGCTTTGGGGAATGAGTTTGTAGGAAGTAACGCTGAAGCGACGGTAGAGTTCGCTGAAAATGGCCTGGTAGTGGTTCTTGCTAGGGTCGCGTTCGGTGAGGAGTTGGGCCAGGGCTTTGACCTGTTGGCTGATTTCGGCCGCCTGCTCGTCGCTGATCGGCTGGCCGGGGGAAAGGCGATCTTCTAAGAGGCTCATACGCCGTTCGAGACTGCCAACAATAGTGGCGGCGCGGTCGAGGCGGCTTTCGGTGCGGCCGACGCGCTGTTCAAGGGCTAGTTGTTGTTCGGCCAGGTGGGCAATAGCCAATCCCATCTCGCGTATCTGGATGAGAGTAGCGGCGGTGGGCGAGAGGTCGGCCGGTTGCGGCCGGCCCAGGAAGGCGTCGGCCAGCACACGGTAGCATTGTTCCTGGTAGAGGATCAATTTGTCTCTTACCTCGGACTTCACACGGTCGGCATTCATGCCAAATAGCCAGCCGTTGAGATAATCCAAGGGAAGACAGGTGGCAACCTGTGGCCCGCCACCACCGGTCACGGGGTCAGGGGTTGACGTAACGACAACCCCTGCCAGTTTTTTCGACAACACAGGGTCGCGTTTTAGACGGCGAAATTGACCGGGCCAGTCCACACCTAACAGGTTACAGATGGGTCTAACCGGAACATACACAAGCCTTTCCGCGACCGTGTCCACGAGAACGGCCGTAATTTCATCTCCGTAAAACGATACTAGTTTCTGTTCCACTGGCACAAGGGCTGTCTCGCTCATAACTTATGTCTCCGGCTATGTCTATTGTTATGATAACCATAGACATTGCCACGTTGTACTCCGAGGGTGGTCACGATAACCACCCCTGCTACTCTGGTACTACACTAACAATTATAGGGTACGGGGTAAAATAGGGGTAATGAAGAGCGTGAATGGGTTGCATCGGCCGGGTCTGTGGTTGGGAATCGGCCTACTGACTATCTGTGGGTCTCTGCCTCCTGGCCCGGCCGTGACCGGGCAGCCTGTCCAGTCGCCGGTGTTGAAGTGGCAGCGGGGCGGCTGTTATAGCTCGTGGTGCGAGACGGGCTGGTACGCTTCACCGGCCGTCGCCGACCTGGATAGTGATGGGACGGCCGAGGTGATCTGGGCGGCCTATTCGGTATGGGCCTTGAATGGCGAAAATGGGACAGTGCAGTGGAGCGTTGACCCGCCGGGCGGCCGGGCTTGGCCGGGGGTGGTGGTGGCTGACCTGGAAGGAGACGGCGACCTGGAGGTAGTGACGGCGCACGGCGAGGGCTACCTGCACGTTTTTGACGAGGGCGGCGACGTCGAGTGGTCGCGCCAGCCGACGCCAGGCTACGAATTGCGCTCACTGGCAACCTATGACTTAGAGGGGGACGGCGACCTGGAAATCATCGTCGCCTCGACGCGGTCGGATGACCAGTGGTGGGTCTACGAAGACGATGGCTCGCTGCGGGCCGGCGAGTGGCCGCAGCATAGCCCGGATTCTGACACCAATGGCTACGCGGCCGGGGCTTATAACGAAAACGTGGCCGCCGGCGACCTGGATGGGGACGGCCGGGCAGAGATTATTGGCCCCTCGGACGTGCATTATATGACGGCTTACCAGGATGACGGGGAACAGATGCAGGCCAATAGTCTATATGGGCAGAATCCAGACGGCACGAACAAAGTATGGAGCCGGGTGGGGGTTCACGTGGATCACGCGGTAGATTTGCGCGGCTACGCTAATTGTGGGGTCGAACACCGGCCGAACTTCGCTCACTCCGCGCCCATTCTGGTAGACGTGAACCAGGACGGCTGGCTGGAAATCGTGGTGGTAGGCAACGTATACGATTGTGACACCTACACCAGCCTCTACTACATGCCCTTTGTCTTTCGCGTAGACCGGACACGATGGAGTGGGAGTGGCTTTGATTGGACGGTTATTCCCACGCCCGATAGTGAAGCCGGGCCGTTGAGCGAGGATTACGATTTGATTGAGAACGCTCAACCGAACCCAGTGGCGGCCGACCTGGATGGGGACGGTCTATTGGAGATTCTTTACGCTTCTTACGACGGCCGCCTCCACGCTTACTGGCTGGACAAGACGGAGCATGGCGAGTGGCCGTTTGAGGTTTACGACCCGGCCGAGGGCTTTTTCCGTTTTGCTTCCGAGCCAGCGGTGGTGGACGTGGACAACGATGGTTACGCCGAGGTGGTGTTTGCTTCGTGGCCGCAGAAGGGCAATGACCGGGTGGGTAAGCTGCACGTGCTGAATGACCTGGGCCAGACGTTACACGAAGTGGAGCTGCCAGGGCCGTTGGGTAACGACTGGAATGGGGGACTGGGCGGCCCGACGCTGGCTAACGTGGATGGCGACGCTGACCTGGAAATCATCTTGGGCACGGCGGCTAGTGGGGTGGTGGTCTATGACTGGCCGGGGACGGCCGGGGCCAATGTTCTGTGGGAGAGCGGCCGGGGCGGCTATCAGAGAAGTGGGTCGCGGCCGGCGGCGGCCGTGTCGTATGACTTCGCGTTTTATTTGCCGGTGGTGCGGTAGGACACGGATGGGCGGGATTGGCGGATCAGGGGCGGAAACGCCGCAGGTTTGGGAAACCGGCGGGGTTGGGGCTGGACAAGCAGATGGGACGTGGATAAACTTCCGGCTTTGCGATACGGGCCATCTAAAAGTTTTAGAAACTCGGTTTCTGGCTCAAGGTGAAGCCGTACTCTGGACGAAGAAACCGAGTTTCTTAGCGAGATGGAGAAGGTTGAATATGGTGGGACAAGGTGTGCGGATCGGCCGGTTTTTTCTGCCGCTATGGATGGGGGTAGAGTTGGTGGCGGTGGTGGCGGGCGTTTTCTTGGGGAAGGTGGTGTCGGACGCGATTGGCATGACCGGCCCGAACGCGGTGCCGCTCAGTCCTGATACGCCCTACCTGCTCTACGCAGTGCGCCACACGGCCGTGCGGCACACCCTGCCTGGTCTGGCGGTGGGGATTGCTCAATGGTTGTTCTTGCGGCCGTACATACCGCAAGCTCACTGGTGGGCGATTTCGACTATCGTGGGCTGGACGGTAGGGGGATTGGTGCCGCACAAGGAAAGCCGCCTGGGGGAAGGGGCTTTGATTCCGGGGATTACCTGGACGTACACAGTGGCTTTTGTGGCCTGGTCTATGGTGGGGGCGGTGACGGGGCTGGTGGAAGGTATCTGGCAGGGTCAATTTCTGGGACGAAGGTTCCGCCTGGGTGGTCAGTGGACGCCGATATGCACGGTGGCGATGACGCTGGGCTTCGGACTGGCGTATCCGCTAGAGCGGGCGGCCGGGCTGCCGGTGGCGATTGTTTCTAATCACGTCTTGATTGGGGGCATTACGGGTTTGGCGATGTGGCGTATTTTGCAGGGGCGATGAGGGCATTGGCGGGGACACGGATTGGCAAGATTAGCGGATTGGGCATTTGAGGTTACATTACGGAAGTAATACGCATTGTAAGGAACGGCTGGTAAGATGTTGAGGCTGGTTGCTGTGGGCTGGTCACAAGGCAGGCTCTTGGCTGACCATTGGTGGTGAACGAGAAGGTATTTCAGTTTGGCCGCTGAGGCGCGGAGGCTACCAGGTGGGACTCCGCGCTTTTTGTGGTTTATCGTTGCGAGTGAAAGCTATGATCTTAAAGGAGCTTCTTGCGAGAAGTGCGGCGCGAACACCGGAAGCTCTGGCTGTCAGCGCCCCCGATGGGAAGATAAGTTACGGTGAATTGGACCGCCTGGCGAATCGCCTGGCCCGCACCCTGGCTGGCCTGGGTGTGGGTAAGGGGGACCGGGTGGGGGTATGGCTGGAGAAGTCGGTTAAGACGGTGGCGGCCATGCAGGCGGCCCTGCGCCTGGGAGCGGCTTACGTGCCGTTGGATCCGTTGGCCCCGGCCGCCCGTATCCGGCTCATCGTGGGCAATTGCCAGATGAAGACGGTGGTGACAACGAAGCATCGCGCCCAGTCGGTTCTGACCGAGGAATTGGCCGGCGTTCCGGCCGTTTGCGTGGATGAAGCCTGGCAAGGCCCCAGTTGGGCGGAGGTGTTGGCTTTTCCGGCCGACCCCTTGCCGGAACCAGACGTGACCGAAAATGACCTGGCCTATATTCTCTATACCTCTGGCTCAACAGGCATCCCCAAAGGGGTGTGCATCAGCCAGTTGAACGCCCTGGCTTTCATTGAGTGGGCGGGGAACGAGATGCAGACGACGGCCGCCGACCGGCTGGCGAATCACGCCCCGTTCCATTTTGACCTGTCGGTGTTAGACCTATACGTGGCCTTCCGGCACGGGGCGTCGGTGCATCTGATTCCTGACTCGCTTTCCTATTCGCCTAAAAAGCTGGTCGAGTTTGTCTTGCGGGAGAATATCACGATCTGGTATTCAGTGCCGTCGGTGTTGACCCTGATGATGGATGAAGGGGGCTTCCTGGAGTTGCCATCTATTCCGCTACGGGTGATCAACTTCGCCGGTGAGCCGTTCCCGATTCGCAAGTTGCGGCCGTTGTGGGAGCATTGGGGACAGACGGCCCGTTTCCTGAATCTGTATGGCCCGACGGAGACGAATGTTTGCACGTTTTACGAGGTGAAGGAGATTGAGCCGGAGCGGATTAAGCCGGTGCCGATTGGAATTGCCTGCTCTGGTGACCGGGTGTGGGCGGTGAAGGAAGATGGCACGACGGCCGGGGTGGGGGAAGAAGGGGAGTTGATGTGTGAAGGCCCCACCGTCCTGATGGGCTATTGGGGCAAGGAACCCCATGGGAAAAAGCCTTATAATACGGGCGACGTCGTTCGTCTGCGTGAGGATGGCAATTATGAATATATCGGCCGGCGCGACCAGATGGTAAAGGTGCGGGGAAATCGGGTAGAATTGGGCGACATCGAGGCAGTATTGGCCCAACACCCGGACATTGGTGAGGCAGCGGTGGTCGTTTCTGGTTCGGGCCTGGAGGCGCAACTGGTTGCTTTTGCGGTCAGCCGGGCCGACCCGCCACCGGGTCTGCTGGCTATTAAGCGGCATTGCGCGGAACGGCTACCCCGTTATATGATTGTACACGACATTCGCTATCTGGAAGCATTGCCCCGCACGCGCAATGGCAAGGTGGATCGTCTCACCTTAACCCGCGAGGCGGCGCCTTCTGGCAATTAGACAGGAATAACAAGACTGGGTTTTGGGTTAGTCTTGTGAGTTCTGCCTGAAACGAATTAGCTTAATAACAAACAATAGGAGATTTTGAGATGCAGCAGTCTGAAGTTATGCAAGTTCTGAAGGAGTATATCTCGCAGGAGATTCTGGATGGTAAGGATATTGGGTTGGAAGCGACGACGCCTCTGCTGGAATGGGGGATCATTGACTCGCTCTCCTTCCTGCGCCTGATCAACTTTATCCAGGATCGCTTTGGTTTGGAGATCGCTCCCGAAAAGGCCGTGCCGGACAATTTCAAGGACCTGGAGGCAATGACGAGCCTGGTGCTGGAAACGGCCGCCGAGTAGTTACTGGTCATTGGTCAGTGGTCATTGGTCATTGGTAATTGGTAATTCATTACCAATTACCAATGACCTGTTACCAATTGCCAACCACCCAATTGATGACAAGTTACAACCGAGAACCCATTGCCATTGTGGGGATTGGTTGCCGCTTCCCTGGGGCGGCCAACCCGACGGCTTTTTGGCGTTTGTTGCGGGATGGGGTGGATGCCATTCGGGAAGCCCCGGCCGACCGCTGGCACGCCGACCGCTTCTACGACCCCAACCCCATGGCTCCAGGCAAAACCCACAATCGCCGGAGCGGCTTCATTGAAGGGGTAGACCAATTCGATTGGCGCACCCTGCGGATTTCGCCGCGTGAGGCGAAGTTCATGGATCCCCAGCAACGGCTGCTATTGGAAGTGACCTGGGAGGCCCTGGAAGACGCGGGTTTGCCCCTGGAAGAAGCCGCCGGCAGCCTGACTAGCGTCTTTATGGGGGTGGCCGGCAGCGACTATTGGCGGCTGCAGAGCCGCGATTGGTCCAAACTAGATGGCTACGCCCCCACCGGCAACGCCCTCACCTTCACCGCCAACCGGGTCTCCTTTGTGTTTGACCTGCGCGGACCGAGCTTCGCCAGCGACGCCGGCTGCGCCTCCTCGGTGGTAACAGCCTATTACGCCTGCCAAAGCCTATGGACGGGCGAAGCGACGATGGCCATAGCGGGTGGGGTCAATCTGATGCTGACCCCAGAACTGTTTATCGCCATGTCCAAAGCCGGTCTGTTCGCCAAAGACTTTCGCGTCAAGACGTGGGACGCCCACGCCGATGGTTTTAATCGTGGCGAAGGGGCGGGGGTGGTGGTCTTGAAGCCCTTGTCGGCCGTGCGGCCGTCTGACCGCGTCTACGCCCTGATTCGCGGGGCGGCCGTTGGTCACAGTGGTCATGGAGCCTGGATCATGGCCCCTAACCCAGAGTCGCAGCAAACAGTTATCCGCGAAGCCTACCGGCGGGCCGGAATTGACCCGGCCGAAGCCGATTACGTGGAATTGCACGGCACAGGCACACCCAAAGGCGACCCGATTGAGGCGAAGTCGCTAGGAGCGGTAGTTGGCAAGTCCAGCGGCCGTCAGCAGCCCTGCTACGTGGGTTCCGTCAAGAGCAATTTCGGCCACCTGGAGTCGGCGTCGGGCATAGCCAGCATTATCAAGGTGGCTTTGTCGCTGTATCACGGGCAGATTCCGCCGACCTTGCACCTGGAAACAGTCAACCCGGAGATTCCCACCGACGAGCTAGGGCTTGAGCCTACTCGCCAATTGATCCCCTGGCCGGAGAAACAGGGGCCGCGAGTGGCCGGCGTGACCGTCGTCTCCATGTCCGGCGTCAACGCCCACATGGTTTTGGAAGGGGCAGGTGGCAGGTGGCAGGTGGCAGGTGAAGAGTCTGACTTGCCACTTGCCACTTGCTACTTGCTACCTCTTTCAGCCCGCACTCCAGACGCCCTCAAGGGCCTGGCGCGGAGCTACCAGGCGTGGTTGGCGGATGAGGAGCGGGGCGGCCGTTTATCCCTGGTGGACGTTTGCTACACGGCCGGGGCGCGGCGCAGCCACTTTGAACACCGGCTGGCCGTGGTCGGCCGCTCGCGCCAGGAATTGGCCGCCGGTTTAGCCGCCTACGTGGACGGGCAGGCGGCCCCTGGTCTCTACACGGGATCGTTAGGGGGTGACCGCAAGCCGAAGCCGATACCCGAATCACTCCTGGGCGACGGCCGCCTGGGGGTGGTCGTCAACCAGCTTTTGGACTACCAAATGGAGAAGGGATATACCGTTCCGGCCGGCTGGTTAGAGTCCGAAACGGATAGGGTGATTGGGTTGGAAGCCCTGGCGGTGCTGTATACGTTCGGCCGTCCAATAGCCTGGGCCGAACTGTACGCCGGCGGCCGGATGGTGACGCTGCCCAATTACGCCTGGCAACGCGACCGGATTTGGCTGGATTGGTTGACGCCGGAGGAGATTAGCCGCGCCCCAGAACGACCAGGGGGACAGTTACCAGTGGTCAGTGAGGTGGTGGCAGAGGTGCGGCCGGTGACTTTGATTCGGCCGCCGGTGGATGGCGGCCGGCCACTTCCTGAAAACGGGAAGGTGGCGGCAGCCCAGGCTGTTCTGGCCCCGGGCGGTGAGTCGGCCCTGGCGAGACGGCTGGTGGATGCGCCGTTGGGCCAACGGCGGAATCTCCTGCAGAGCTACGTTCGCAGCCAGATTTTGACGGTCATGGGCTTTGACAGCGCGTACCCCCTGCCGCTGCAACAACGGTTGTTTGAGGCCGGGTTGGATTCGGTGACGGCCGTGGCCCTGGCCACTCGCTTCCAAGAGGATTTGGGGGTGGATTTGCCGGCGGCGACGATTTTTGACTACCCGACCATCGAAAGTTTTGCCGAGTACCTGGCCCGCGAGGTGCTGGGGGTAGAGTTAGAGGCAGTAGCCAAAATGGAGAGCGGCCGGGATGAGGAGCGGGCGGCGGCCGAGGCCCGTGACGCGGCTATCCTGGCTCACATCGAAGAATTATCGGACGACGAAGCGGAAGCGTTATTGCTGGCGAAGCTGGCGGCGCTGAGTTAGGTGATGAGTAATGAGTGATGAGCAATGAGCGATGAGTCACTCATTACTCATCACTCATTACTCGTTGCTTCATATTGGGGTGGACGTACTATGAGTGATAAAGTAGAGGCGACGGAACAGCTTTCCCCATTGAAGCGAGCCTTATTTGCCCTGGAGAAGATGCAGGCGAAGGTGGACGCGCTGGAAAAGGCGCGCACGGAGCCGATAGCCATTATCGGCCTGGGCTGCCGTTTCCCGGGCGGGGCCAATGATCCTGACGCTTTCTGGGCGATGCTGCACAATGGGGTGGATGCTATCAGCGAAGTGCCACCGGAGCGGTGGGACATGGATGACTATTATGACCCCAAGCCGGCCACGCCAGGAAAAATTGTGACCCGCCTGGGCGGCTTTGTGGATCAGGTAGATCAATTCGACGCTGAGTTTTTTGGCATTACCCCCCGTGAAGCGATTAGCCTGGACCCACAGCAACGGTTGTTGCTGGAAGTGGCCTGGGAGGCGTTGGAAGACGCCGACGTGCCAGTGGAGAGCCTGGCTGATAGCGAAACGGGGGTTTTCGTGGGCATGATGACCCACGACTATACCAAACTGCACCTGAAGACGGGCGACCTGACCGGCCTGGACGCTTATTACGCCACCGGCACGGACGCCAGCTTTGCTTCCGGCCGCCTCTCCTACGTTCTCGGTTTGCATGGGCCGAGTATGACCCTGGACACGGCCTGCTCCTCGTCGCTGGTGGCGGTTCACCTGGGCGTCCAGAGTTTGCGGGCGGGCGAATGTCAATTGGCCCTGGCCTGTGGGGTAGACCTGGTTCTCTCGCCAGAAATGCACGTCAGTATGTCCCGCTTCCAGGCCTTGTCGCCCGACGGCCGCTGCAAGACCTTCGACGCCAGCGCGGATGGCTTCGGCCGGGGCGAGGGCTGCGGCGTGGTTGTCCTCAAGCGGTTATCGGACGCCCAGAAAGACGGCGACCGGATTTTGGCCGTCATTCGCGGCTCGGCCGTCAACCACGACGGCCCCAGCGGCGGCCTGACCGTACCCAATGGCGTGGTGCAGCAGACCCTTATCCGGCGCGCCCTGCAAAATGGGGGCGTGAAGCCGGCCGAAGTGAGTTACCTGGAAGCGCACGGCACGGGCACTGCCCTGGGCGACCCGATTGAAGCGCGAGCCTTTACGACGGTGTTGGGTGAGGGGCGGACGGCCGACCAGCCGCTTTACGTGGCCTCACTCAAGACGAACATCGGCCACCCAGGCGCGGTGGCTGGGGTAGCTGGTCTGATTAAGGTTGTCCTGTCCATGCAACACGAGGAAATTCCGCCTCATTTGCACTTGCAGCAACTCAGCCCGCACATTTCGTGGGGCAATGTGCCGGTGGTCATTCCCCAAGAGCCAACGCCCTGGCCGGCCGGCGGCCAACGCCGGGTCGCCGGCGTCAGTTCCTTCGGCTTGAGCGGCACCAACGCCCATGTGGTCGTTGAAGAATACGGTAAGGTGGCAAGTGGCCAGTGGCCAGTGGCCAGTGAGGCTTCTGACCTGCCACCTGCCACCTGCCACCTGCTACCCCTTTCGGCGCGTAGCGCAGAAGCGCTACGGGCGTTGGCCGCCGCCTATGCCCAACTCATTCGCCAGGAGACGGCCGGATTAGCTGATCCTCACTCTTACCTGATGGCCCTCTGTTACACGGCCAGCGTGCGGCGGACGCACCACAAGCTGCACCGGGCCTTCGTCTTCCAGGGCGTGGACGATTTGCTGGCCCAGTTAGATGAATTTAGCCAGTCACCCGTAGAAGATGACAAGGTGACAAGGTGGCAAGGTGACAAAGCGACAGAAGCACCCCGTCACCCTGTCACCCTGTCACCCCGTCCCCCCCTGGCGGCCGGGCTAGTCTTTGTCTTTTCCGGTCAAGGCTCCCAG
>JBFMFT010000124.1:0-11590 GCA_040751925.1 Chloroflexota bacterium | reverse complement strand
AGCGTCAGCCACCAGGTGGGCCACCCGCCAGTATTCAAGGTAAGAGAGTAAGCGGTCAGCCAGGGAAGGCTGAAGGCTGAAGGCTGAAGACTGATCGCCATTTTCATCCTTCATCCTTCCGCCTTCCTCCTTCCCAAAGTGGGGGCTGCCCTGGTCAGCCAGGCAGTGGACAGCGCGGTAGACTGGCCCGGCCGCCCCACCCAACTCCACCTCAAAAACCCAGCAAACGGTGTAATCGCGGCCGGGATTGGCTAGACCGCTCGGCCGGCCACCCTCTACAGAAGTCGCCCCTTCATCCTGGCCGCCCACGTCCAGAGTAGCCACGTAGAGGGCCGAAGGTCGGGGGCTGAAGGATGGGGGATGCGTGCCTTGCATGAGGGCCTGGCGGCGGGCGTCGAACAAACCGCCGGCCGCGTCCAGTTCGCGGCAGCCAAACTCGGTGACAATGGCCGGATGATCCGCCCCCTTCTTGGCGATTTCACTTTCCACGAAGCGTTGGTAAGCCGGCACTTCTCTAGCGACCGTGCGCCAGTCGTGGACGAAGACCCGCCGGCGGCCGTCTTGCGCCTCCAACAGTTCCAATTCCCGCTTCTTACGGGCCAGGTAGGTATTCGCGGTCTTGGTCGTGCCAATGTACAGCCGCGTCGCATTGGTGCTGGCGCACATCGGCGCAAAGACCGTCTCCGCCACCTGCTGGCAAAAATCCTGGGCCTCGTCAAAGATAATCATAAGGTGAGCCGTCGCCCCCCGCACCTGGGCCTGGGGATGGCCGCTCAACCAGACGACGGCCGCCTTACCCAAAACCGTGCGTGTCGGTTTGACCAGGCTGCGCCAGCCGCCATCGTTCAACTCATTAGCCAGCCGTTCTTGCAAGCGATTCTTGCCGGTGGCGACTTGATCGCCAGTAGGGGCAGTGTGGATGATCTGGCCGCCCTTGCGTTGGAAGACATTGAGCAGATAAGCACACAATTGGGCCACACTCTCATTCTTGCCCGACTGCCGGGCAAAAATCCAGACAAATTCCATTCCCCTCTGGTTGATAACCGAGTCCAGCACCGGCCGCACCGCTTCGAGCTGGTAGCCCCGCAGCGGCCGTTGCAGCACCCACTCCGAAAAGCCCTCAACGTCCACCAGAACAAAACGAGCAGCCTCAGCAACGCTAGTCATCTCAACGTGGGGCAATCCGCTGGATTGCCCTGTACCGCAATCCGCTGGATTGCCCTGTACCGCAATCCGGCGGATTGCGTTACAGCACCAAATTCAGCAAGGCAGTTAGCACCGCCCCACCGACCAGGCGCAACAGCCACTTATTCTGCTCCTGGAGCTCCCGCACATCCTTCTCCAATTCAGTCAGGCGGGCCAACAGGAGGGCCTCGAAGGCCGTGCCAGGCTCCAAATTCAACCGGCCGCCCTCTCCCCCCTGGGGAGAGGGGATAGGGGTTGAGGGGCGGCGTAACCTGGCAATCGTTGCTTGCAATCGTTCTTCACCATTCATAAGCAGTCACCAGTGATGAGTGGTAAGTGATGAGTGACTCATCACTCATTACTCGGCACTCACAACTCAACACCCCATTCCGTTCCCAATTCATCCAAAGCCTGAGCGATAGCCCCCAGCAAGCCATCGGCCGCCGCGCCGGTCAACGCCCGTTGGTCGCGCAGCAAATGGGCCACCGTCCGCGTCCCCCGAAAGGCCAGGGCCAGGAGATTGGTGAGTTCGGCCGTCGCCAGGTTGGGATTCTCCTTCAGGTGAGCCAACACTCGATGGAGGGCCACGCGAGCCAGGGCAATCTCATCCTCCAGGCTCATCTGGTTCGCGTGATCTACCAGGTCAGCAAGCTCCTGGACCGTCAGCACACGGCCGTAGAAGCCACGCTTACGAGGATTCTGGTTGTCCGGCCGCGCCTGGTTAGAGCGACGGTTAGCCCCGTGACTGGGGCAGGCCGGCGGCTCACTACCCACCGTCGCCCATCGCTGGCAGGGCATCCCGGCCCTGGTCAAGTGAGAACATTTTACCTGGCGTCTATCCGACATAGCTCACATCCTCTGCCGACAAACCTGGCACGTTTATCAGCAAATTAGCACGTATGTTCTATTTCGTCCATTAAAAAAGGGTGAAACCGGCCGGAACACCCTGCGCTTCCGGCAAGGCAAATCAAACGCCAGCTTCACTCAACTGTCTATGATAACTCAGGGGACTAAACAGCCTGTTTAATTGGACAGGTAAACTTGAGGTTTATCAGTTAGACAGAATTCACCCAATCCTGTATATCCTGTCTATTTGGCCGGCGCCTGGCGGCGGGCGCGGGGACCAACTAGCCGCTCCGTGCCATTCAGAATACGCTTGATATTCGAGCGCAGGGCGTAAATAATGACCGCCGCCGTCACCACCCCACCCACCAGGTAAGCCAGGTGGCCGTGACCCGTGAAGTAGCGAATGGCAAAAACGACAGGCACGACGACGGCCGCCGCCAGAGAAGCGACCGAGGCCATCCCCACCCCCAACAATAACCCCACCACCACTACCAGGGCAATGGGCAGCATAGGCGGCCAGAGGGCCGACGACCAGCCCACGTTGGGGCCTGTGCCGGCCCCGCCCGCCCATTTCAGAAAGACCGACCAGTTATGGCCGACGACAGACATCAAACCGGCCGTCACCAAAGCCCAGGGTAGCCAGCTCTTATCCAGAACGCTCCGAAAGAGGCCATTGACGATCCATACTCCGGCCGCCCCTTTGAGGGCGTCGCTGATACTCGTCAAGACGCCTACGGCCAACCCGGCCGCCCGGAACGAATTAGTTCCCCCCGTCCGGCCGCTGCCAACGGTTCGCAAGTCCACCTTGCGCGTCGCCTTCACGTAGAGGAAGCCAAACGGGATCGCCCCCAAGACGTAACCAATCAGGGCAGCCAATAGGACGTAGACAAAGTTGGACATAGATCTCCTCGGATGCAGCAAGTTCGCAAGTAGCAGGTGGCAGGTAGCAAGTGGCAAGTGGCAGGTGGCAATGCTTACGTGCCACCTGCCACTTACTACTTGCCACTTATAACACCGCATCTATTCTATCGTTACACAATCCAAATGGGTACTTCGCGCACCTGGCCTTCGTCCAGAGCGAAGGCGCGCGCCGTCGGCCGCTCCCGATCCTGTAAGGATACAATAACCTGCAAAGCGTCCGGGTAATAAGCTAGAGCCAGGTCGGTCGGGGAAGGGGTGGGTGGCCCGGCCGGGTGAGAGTGATAAATCGCCACCAATTGCCAACCCTCTGCCTCAATAGCCAACAAACTCCGCACCTGCTGTAAGGCATCCATCTCATATTCCACCGGGCTTTGCCGGATATTCTCCACCGGATAGAGACGCTGGACACGGCCGTTCACCCCACCCATCAGTCCACACGCCTCCAACGGATAGGCCGCCTGAAGTTGGGCCAGCATTGCCTCATAATCCAAGCGGCCGATGGTCAGGTGGGCGGCCGGAGCAATCGTGTTTAACATTTGCTTTCCTCAAGGCAGTGGCCGTAAGCCACAAATGAGAAAATGCTTGGGAAGGACTTCTGTTATAGTTTATCCATGTTTAGACGAAACGCGAACAACCCATCTGCAACCGCTACCCCTTCCCTTGCTGGCATATCTCTTCTACCGGAGGTAAACTAAGCGGGTGGAGACAAAGTGTAAGACGATGGCTATCTTATCTGCGTGGTCGAAATACAGACTGGTTATCATCTTAACCGTATTGGTGATGGCTTTGTATTTGTTGACGCTGGCCCCCACAGTGCTTTGGGGGGACGACGCTTACTTACAGCGAACAGCTTTTGAGGCCAGCTTGCGGCCTGATGGGGCCGGGCATTGGCTATGGCTAACCTTAGCCAGACTCATGATCCGCCTCCCCTTTGGGGAAATCACGTACAGAGTGAATTTGGTATCGGCGCTAGCCGGAACAGCAACCATCACGGGCTTATTTCTGGCAGCCAGGTCGCTTGGGTTATCGAAGGAGGCGGCCACTGTGGCCGCCGCTACACTCGCCGTGGCCCATACTTTCTGGATGCACGCCGTCCGGGCTGAAGTGTATACCGTCTTCACGGTGCTTATGGTCGCCGAACTGCTCCTGCTCTTCCGCTGGAACGAGCAGAACCCATGGCCCCTCTACGGAACGTTGGCCTTATTCGGATTGACCTTGCTCGGCCACCAGATGGCTGTGTTGTTAGGACCGGCCATGGCCTTTTTGATCTGGCGTAGAAAGCAATGGTTATCCCTCCGCGACTGGCTTCTGTCAACCACCGCTCTTGCGGCCGGTTTGCTGCCGGCTCTCATAATCATTCAACGACAGATCCTCGCGCCGGATTTGGTTCATTCCCTGGTTCTCTACTTTACCCATTCGGGAGAGGATTTTCGTGGGTCGTTGTTTGATTACTCGCTAGGCTTGTTCCCTCGTGATCTGGCACTTTGGGGGATGTTTCTCGCCTTGCAGTTTCCAAGCCCGGCGATTTTGCTGGCTCTTTTGTTCATTGGAGACGTAAGAGAGTGGATCAGGAGGGATCAGGATAGGTGGCAGGCGTTGTTATTGCTCTATGTAACTTGTATTGCCTTTGCCTTCAGCTACCGTGTAAACGACCAATATGTATTCTATCTGCCCAGTTACGTCGCGTTTGCCTTGATAGCCGGCCGGGGTTGGGACTTCATTGCCGCCAGGTGGCCCTGGTTGAAGCGTCCCCTTCCGCGCCGGGTGTTGGTAGGTTCCATAGTCGTCTTGCCGCCATTGGTGTATTGGGGTATGAGTGTCACCTTTCGCCAGCTAGACGTAAACCCGCTCCACATACGCGAGTTGCCCGGCCGCGAGCCAAATAGCTTCTTTCTGTGGCCGGGTAAGGGCGGTTACTGGGGGGCGCGTGATTATGGTGAAGACGCTCTGCTCGGCTTGCCAAGCGATAGCGTTCTGCTGGCGGATCATACACCTTTTCATACGCTAAAATATCTGCAAGTCGTAGAAGGAATGCGAAGTGACGTGCGATTGCGACAAATCGGGCCGGACGTAGACTTGAACCGAGTCGTTGAATCGTTTCCAGCTTCATCCATAATCTTTCTGGCGGATAACGATCCACGCTATTATAACCTGCAAAGTCTCTTGAATATGCGGCTTGTAAGGCGAGGCGTGGTGTACCAACTGGTGGGGTCTACGGAGAGTGGCGGTTAAGTGCCAATCTTCAAGACCACCTTATCTCAATGGGCCGGCCGCGCCAAAACGTCCTCGGCCGTCAGCCAGCCCCGGCCGGGAAAGAGCCGGGCCACGTCGGTAGCGAAGTGGGAGGAGTTCCCTAGCACAGTGGCCGTCGGCCCGGCCGCCGCAACCTCCCCCTCGGTCAAAATCAGCACGCGGTCGGCCAGGCGAGCCGCCAATTCCACGTCGTGGGTCGCCAAAAGGACACCCGTCCCGGCCGCCCGCCAACGGCGACAAAGAGTTAGCAGTTCCTCCTTAGCCAGCCAATCCAGGCCGCGTGTGGGTTCATCCAGCAACAGCAGCTTCGGCCCCGTGACCATGACCGCGCCCAGAGCCACTCGTTGGCGTTGCCCCACCGACAGATCGCGAGGGTAACGGCCGGCCGCCTCCGCCAGCCCCAATTCCCGTAAGAGTTCAGCCGGCCGTACAGGAACGTCTATCTCGCCCAGGTGATGGTTCCGCAAGGTCACGGTTAGTTCCTCTAGCACGGTTTCGGCAAAGAGCAGATCGTCCGGGTTTTGCGGCAGGTAAGCCACCTGCTGGCTAATCTCGGCCACGTCGCGGCCGGCCGTTGGCCGGCCAGCCAGCTGGGCCTCGCCGGTGGTGGGTGTCAACAATCCCATCAAGCACTTGAACAGGGTGCTTTTGCCCGCCCCGTTGTGTCCCAGCAAAGCCACCACTTCCCCGGCCGCTACCGACAGGTTGACGCCGCGCAAAACGAGGCGGCCGTCGTAAGCAAAATGCAGGTCACGCACGTCGAGCAGGAGAGTAAGGGGGCGGGGGAGCGGGGGAATAGGGGAGCGGGGGAGCAGGGATGATTCACCTCCCCTGCTCCTCTGCTCCCCTGCTCCTCTGCTGCCAGCGAGAGAGAGGGGTCGGGGGTGAGGGTGTCCATTCACAAAACGGCGAGCCTCGGCGACGGAGAGGGGCAACGGCCGCCAGCCCCAGGCCAGTCCCAATTGGGCCAACGGCGGCCGGTGAGGTAAGTGGGCCATGGCTTCATGGGCCGGCGCGTCTACCAAAATACGGCCGTCGTCCACGTGGATAATCCGCCCGGCGTAGCCGGCCACTCGCTCCAGGCGATGCTCACTCAAGAGAATAGTCAGACCCAGGTCGCGGTTCAGGCGGGCCAGGGCATGGAGCAACTCCTCGGCGGCCTGGGGGTCGAGTTGGCTGGTCGGCTCGTCCAACAGCAGAACCGGCGGCCGGAGGGCCAGGGCAGTGGCAATCGCCACCCGTTGTCGCTCGCCGCCAGAGAGGGTGATGAGCGGCCGGTGGCGGAGTTGGATCAGGTTGAGTTGCTGTAGCACCTCTTCTACGCGGGCGGCCATTTCGGCCGGCGGGACGGCCGCGTTTTCCAGGCCAAAGGCGATTTCTTCCTCCACGTGTTCCAATATGGCCTGGCTTTCAGGGTTTTGCCAGACGAAGCCAGCTAACTGGCTGGCGGCCGCTGGCCCTTCCTTCACCACGTCCAGGCCGTTCACCCAGACCCGGCCGCTAATCGCCCCGCCGGTGAAGTGGGGTACCAGCCCGTTCAGGCAGCGCAGCAAAGTGGACTTGCCAGCCCCCGAAGCCCCGGTCAGTAAAATGAACTCGCCGGCGGCTACGGTGAATGAAACGTCGGCCAGGGCCGGCCGCGCCACGCCGGGGTAGCAGTAGGTGAGGTGGCTGACGTAGATCAGGGGTGAAGGTTGAAGGTTGAAGGTTGAAGGTTGAGGAGGGTGGAGTCGGCGACGGCCGGCCTCGTAGGGGGTAGGCGTGGTTTCAACCGCCCGGCCGGTGAAGAGGGCTGGTAGGGCCAAACTCGTCAGGAGCAGGGCCACCAGGGGGTCAGCGGCCGGCCAACTCAGGCGAGGAAAGGGCGAATAGAAGAGGGTGGAATGGTCGAGGAAGGGCAGCGGCCGGAGAAGAAATAGCACAGGCGCAAGGGCTATCAGCAGCAGGAATGTGTCGGCCGTTTGCCAGCGGTGGGCCTTGTAAACGGTGCGAGGAACACGGCGGCCGTTCCACCACAGCAGCCCCAGTAGTCCGCCCACCCCGGCCGCCAGCAATATCCAGCCCGGCCAACCTAGCCAGAAGGTCAATAACCAACCGGCCAGCCCGGCCGCCAGCCCCAGCCCCAAGCCCAGGCGCGTCAGGAAGGGATGGTCATTACTGCGGGTCGCCCCATACCCCCTGGCGACCATCGCTTCGGCCAGGTTCATGGCTCGCTCCAAACCACCCACCAACAAGGGGATGATTACCGGCCGCCAGTCGCGCAGGCCGCGCAGCTGATGTCCGCGTATGGCCTGGGCCTCGCGGATCCCCTGCCACTGGCGCACGGTCTCCGGCACATAGGTCATCGCCATCAACACCACCAGCCCCACGTCGCGCAAGGCGCGGGGCGTCAGGCGCACCAGGTCGTACACGGGAACGAGGGCGTTGAGAGCCGTAAAGACAGTCAAGAGGGTGAACAAAACCAGGCCGTTGATCGCCCCATATACGGCCGCTTCCAGGGTCATCATTCCACCCACCAGCGGCCAGGCGGCCGGCAGGTGGAACAGCACTGTTTCGCCTATGTGTAGGGAAAGGACATTCAAGAGGGTGGAAAAGGTCAGCAGAACCAGCCCCAACCGCCAGTAGGGGAGGCGCGGGCTGGCGGCCGGGCGCGCGCCGACGGCCGTCACCACCCGCACCACCAGCAGCAGAATGAGCAGGTAAAAGGGATTGTGCAGGCGGAGGGTAAGGAGTGCCGCCGCCCCTACCCACACCAGCCAGGCGCGGGCGTCATAACAACGGATCAAGAGAATTAACGGATTCTTTTCTCTCATCCTGTTAATCCTGTAAATCCTGTCGAAAGTGGAGCGAGAGAAGAAACGGATTCTTTTCTCTCACCCTGTTAATCCTGTAAATCCTGTCGAATGAAAATGGAAACGGTCGCGAAAGCGGGTGAGGGCGCGGATGACCGGCCGCCCCAGGGCCAACAACAAGACCGCGTTGCCGGCCGCTCCCGCCAAATCCCACCACAACGAGGTGGTCAGGTAGAAGGCCGCGTAACGGGCCAGACTTTCAGCCAGGCCAGATCCCGGCCGCCATAGAGTGGGGTCATTACCTACCACGAAGGGCCAGAAATAGAGGTTCATAATGGCCCCAAAGAGCAAACCCCAGGCAAAACCAAATAGGGCTAATAGGGCCAGGGTCAGGCGCGGCCGGGGCCAATGGGGCAGCCAACCGGCCGTCAGCCCTACCCAACCGGCGGCGAACATCTGGTAAGGCAGCCAGGGGCCCACCCCGCCAGTGATGAGAGCCGAGACCAGCAACGTTAGCGCGCCCATCAGGAAGCCAAAGCGTGGGCCAAAGACGTAGCCAGCTAAAATCAGAGGGGCAAAAATGGGGGTGAAGCCGCCCGGCCCTGGCGCGGCCACTTCCAGAAAACGCAGGGCCGAGGTAATAGCGACCAGAATACCCAGGGCGGCCACGACCTTCACGCTGACCGCCTGGCCCTGTATCTCCACCAGCAACACCAGCAAGCACAGGATGAGCAGGATAGTGGTTAAAACGGGCGCGTCGGCCAGGCGCAGTCCGGCCGCGCCGTCGGCCGCCCCTGGCGACAGATGCACGATCTCTGGCAAGAAGAAGGGGTAAGCGAAGGCCACCACACCCACCAGTCCGCTCAAAGTGTAAATGGCGATGGGTAACAATCGTTTCACGAATTTCCGCAGCGGTTTCACGACGCTCCCTCTCGCAACTGCCGGAAGAAGGCCTGCAGCAAGCCGGCCGCTTCGTCTTCCAGCACCCCGGCCGTGACCGCCACACGATGGTTGAAGCGGCTTTCGCCCAGGACGTTGACCACCGAGCCATCGGCCCCAAAGCGCACGTCCCTGGCCCCATAGACCAGGCGGCCGAGGCGGGCCTGGATCATGGCCCCCGCGCACATGGGGCATGGCTCCAACGTGGAATAGAGCGTCACCCCAATTAGCCGCCAATTTGCCAGGTGGACGGCCGCCTGGCGCAAAGCCACCATCTCAGCGTGCGCGGTCGGGTCGTTATCCGTCTCTTTGCGATTATAGCCGGTGGCAATGACCTGCCCCTGGAAAACGGCTACCGCCCCCACCGGCACTTCACCCAACCCGGCCGCCTGGGCTGCCTGGGCCAGGGCCAGCCGCATCCATCGTTCATCCTCCTCCATGACTCATCACTCATCACTCATGACTCATCATTCGTTTTTTCGCCCCATCCCGCTGCGGCGGCCTCAATAACTCCTGTTTGAGGCGCGGCACTTGATCGGCCAACGTACCTAACACGCCATTGACAAAGCGCGATGCGCTATCCGAGCCATAGAGCTTTGCCAGTTCCACCGCCTCATTGATGGCGACTTTGATCGGCGTCTCGTCGTCAACCAGGAACTCAAAGATAGCCATGCGGAGGATATTGCGGTCAATGACGGCCATCTGATCCAGCGGCCATTCCGGGGCGTAGCGGGCGATGAGACGATCCATGCGCGCCTGGTACTGGACGACGCCGTGAATGAGCTTGCTGGCGAACTCCACGCCGGTCTGCTCCATGGGCGTCTCCTCCAACCGCCGCTCCATCACCTCCTCTGGCGGGTGGTCGGCGATGTCAAATTCGTACAGCGTCTCCAGGGCCAGGCGACGCGCTCGACGTCTCGTTTTCATAGAATAACGGTATCTACTACTCAACAACTCTGAAGAAACCTGGTTTCTTACGGTTATGAGCTTTCGCCCTGCGAGTAGACCACATCCTCTACGTGGATATTCACCGCCTCCACCGGCACGCCAACCATCTTATCCAGGGCTTCGATGACGGCCGTCTGCACCGCCCGGCTGGCCTGCAAGACGTTGACCTGGGGGTCCATGACCAGGTAAATATCCAGGGCGATTTGCCCGTCGTTCACCACCAGGGCAATCCCATCCTGGCGCACGCCCCGGCGGAAGAGGTGGGCCGGTACGCCGGCCATTCTGGACACCCCATTCACACCCAGGGTGGCCGCCCGCGCAATGGTCGTCAGCACGTCGGGAGCCACTTCGATACGGCCGATACTCTCACGTTCTTCCATAAATCCATTTTGGATTTTGGATTTTGGATTTTGGACACAAATCCAAAATCCAAAATCCAAAACTCTTACATCGCCATTCCCCCATCTATCCGTATCACCTCGCCCGTAATGTAAGCCGCCCGGTCAGAGGCCAGAAAGGTAACGAGATGAGCCACTTCGGGCAACTCCCCCCAACGGCCGAGGGGAATATGCTCGACAGCCTTCTGGACCATCTCTTCGGACAAGACGGCCGTCAGCGCAGTAGGGAAAAAGCCAGGGGCGACGGCGTTGACGGTAATCTGGCGCGGCCCAATCTCTTTAGCCAGGGCTTTGGTGAAACCGACGATGCCCGCCTTCGAGGCTGAGTAATTGGTCTGGCCGCCCTGCCCCACCAGGCCGGAGACGGAGGAGATGGTGATGATACGGCCGCCCTTCTTGCGGCGCAACATCGGCTTCAATACCGCTTTGCAGCAATTGAAGACACTCTTGAGATTGGTGTCCAGCACTGTGTCCCAATCCCCTTCGCTCATCATCATCAAGAGGGTGTCGCGGGTGGTGCCGGCGTTGTTGACCAGAACATCCACCTGGCCGAAGTGGTCCAGGGTGGCTTTGACCAACTCCTGGGCCTGGGCCAACTGGCTGACGTCGGCGCGCACGGCTACAGCCGTCCCGCCGGCCGCCTGGATCGCCGTCACGACGTCCTGGGCGGCCGTTTCGCTGGCGTGGTAATTGACCACCACCCGCGCCCCGTTGGCCGCCAGGTCTTCGGCGATGGCCCGGCCGATACCCCGCGACGCGCCGGTGACAATAGCGACTTTATCAGCTAACTGAGGCAATTCACTCATAAGAGCCGATTGTGCCACACGTCTGTCAGCGCGTCAATGACTTGTAGGGCAAGCCGCCGGCTTGCCAGCCCGCGCAATCCAGCGGATTGCGTTACATCGTGGCGCAAGCCGCCGGCTTACCGCGCAATCCAGCGGATTGCGTTACATCGTGGCGCAAGCCGCCAGCTTGCCAGCCCGCGCAATCCAGCGGATTGCGTTACATCGTGGCGCAAGCCGCCGGCTTGCCAGCTTGCAATCTGGCAGATTGCGTCACAGGCGGATACAATCGGCGCATGGCTATTTTACCGGGGTTGTTACAAGGCAAGCGGGTGTTAGTGACGGGGGCCACAGGCTTCATCGGCGGCCGGCTGGCCCAACGACTGGCCATGGAAGAAGGAGCCATGGTCACCGGCGTCGGCCGCAAGCTGGAAGCCGTTCCCTTCTTGCAGGAGGCGGGTGTCACCATGCGCCGGTTAGACTTGCGGAGCGCCATGGCCATCGAAGAAGTGACGGCCGGGCAAGA
>JBFMFT010000123.1:0-11684 GCA_040751925.1 Chloroflexota bacterium | reverse complement strand
CAAGGGGGCGCAGATGATGGCCCGCGTCTGGTAGCCGGTTCGCTTGTCGCCGTGACTGTCGAAGCGGGGGTCGCGGCTGGTATTGGCGACGAGGGCCGGCCGAGCCTGCTCCATCACCCACCCCGACACCCCCTGGTTGGAAGGCAGCCGCAGGCCAATAATCTTCTCACTGCCGATGCCTTCGGCCACCTCGTACACCAGTTCGCCGGTTTGTCGGTCAACCAGGGCAATCGAAATGGCTTCCACGTGCAGGAGGTCATTCATCTTGGCCAGCAATGAGCGCATGATTTCATGGATGTCTAACGAGGAGTTGATCACCTGGGCTGCTTCGTGTAAGAGGCCCATCAAACGCAACTGGCGCTGCGCTTCCACGTATAATCGCTCCAACCCATTGTCTGTTGGAGAGTGGTGATTACTTTTCACGATATCCGGTGAGAAATTCGCCATCGTCCGCTTTGCCCAGATTGAGTAGAGGAAATTGTAACCCAAACTGCTAACCTTCAATTAGTCCTCTGGTACCAGAGATTGGCGGATGCGGCCGGCAATGTATTCTAAATCCTGCTGGTGAGCCAGGAAGTCGAGTTGGGTTGTGTCTATGGTCACTACCTGGCTCTCCTCCAGGCCCGATAGCCAGGCGTCATAGGCGGCCGTCAGGTCGCGGATGTAAGCGGGGTCCATATCCCGTTCGTAGGGGCGGTCGCGCAGCAGGATGCGCCGCATCAACACGTCGTGGTCGGCCCACAGGTAAACGATCAGGTTGGGCTGGGGAATTTTCTCACCTAGGGCAGCGTGGACGCGGCCGTACATTGCCAACTCGTCATCCTTCAAGTTCAACCAGGCGAAGATTTCATCTTTGGCGAAGGTGTAGTCGGAGATGAGATGACCCTTTTGGAGAGCGGCCGGGATCGCCTGCCGCTGTTGCTGGTAGCGACTCAAGAGGAAGAAAAGCTGGGTCTGAAAGGCATACCGCTCCCGATCCTGGTAAAAACGAGCCAGAAACGGATTCTCTTCGAAAACCTCCAGGAGAATGGAGGCCTGGAAATAGGGTTGTAGCAGACGAACCAGCGTCGTCTTACCTACCCCAATCACCCCTTCAACGGCAATGTACTGATGTGTCATCATCTATCTCTACGCTCAATCCCCAATGGCACATTCACCCTCTAGGAAACCGGCGCATAGCTCTTTTTCCAGCCATCAATCACGTGGGGGATTTGGTGATTCCACGCGGGGCTTGGCCTTTTTCTGCTCCTCAAACTGGACCCGGCCGATGTGACGAGTAACAGGCTCACTTTCCGTATCATATTGGCGGGCGCCAGAGGTGAGGGTCACTTCAACCAGCAGGATAAACGTGTTGTTATATTCAACCTCAAAATCAGCCTTCTTCCCAGGCGCAGTTGTAAATGGTTGGAGATCGTCATCCAGCGTAAAATTTGGGCGTACTTCCCGAAAATCGTCTAGCGAACTGATCACTCGCCAGGCGTTCCATTCCAGAAACAGAGCCGGATCCACCACGTCTCGGTGGAGTATCCGAATCCTCGTAAAATTCCACCGGCCGAAGGGATAATTCATCCAAAATCCGGTCAACTTCGTAACGGTATACTGAGGAAATAGCCAGGCCATGGAAATCGGCCGAAAGCGTGAACAATCCTGTCGCTCGAAAGTAGCGAATGGCGGCATCGGCCACGTCCCGCGAATTTCTGATCTTCTTTTCAAGAAACTGGTCGGCCGTTTGCGTTGGTGTTTCTCGTGTGTTGACTTCCCCCCGTGCGATTTCCTGAGCATACACCTGACGAAAATGCTGTTTGTGCGCTTCAACAACAAACTCCGCCCTTTCTCGCCCGTGGAATTTTTCTCGCTCAGTGCGAAAGTCGCCGATTTGGGTTATAGCTTTTGGAATATCGGCACGGCTGAAAACAGGGAGCAAGAATATGGCAATTTCTGTCTTACTAATTCCTCCCAGTTCACGACATACTCGGAGCGTTTCGATGAAGGGGAAAATATCTGTTTGACCTGCCGGTGGGTAGAGATGCCGTGTTCTAGGGTTCCCCCCATGTTGCCAGGATGGGTATTGCCACTTCAATAATTGCTTCAAGAACAACTCTTGTGGCCGTTCCTCTGCGATTAGACGATGCCCGGCCGGGGTTATCCTTAGCCTACCGTTGCTGCCAACAAAGGCGAAGCCGTAGGTCTGCATCGGGGCCAGGCGGTCACGGGCAGAAAAGGCTGGATCGCTCTCCGAAATACTGCCCTCAAACGTTTCTATCTGCTTGAGGAAACGAGCAAAGGCAATCTGATGAACCTTACGGCCGTCTTGGTCTGTCATTCGCCAGTTGACGCCGTCCAGCTTTGCCAATTCAGTTAACTCAGGCCCGATTTTTTCAGGGCTACGTGGTGAACAGGACACATACCACGTGCGCGAGACCGCCATACTTACTGCTCTTTGCGGAATACCAGGATGTTATGGTGTACTATGTTCGGTACATAGGTGTATGGATAACCGTAGGGTCTCACAGGCGCGCCAGTCTGATACCAAATGCGAATCCCCTTGAACTTAAAACCGACTTTCCGGAAACGCTCCGCCACGTGAAAAGAGGCTGGGATATATTCACCATTCTGATAGGAGTCACGAATCATCACGGCACTGTAATGACCTGGCTTGAGCAATTGGAAGAACCAATGTCCAACTTGCTCCATGCGGTCATAAAACTCCTCAAACGTGGCTGAGTTGCGAAAGTCTTGAGGTGACGACGAAAAAGACTCAAAGGGACTCTTCCGGTTGCCCCTTCCATACTTGTCGTCACACATCGTTTTTTCCAGGGCCGGGCTGTAAGGTGGGTCGGTAATAATCGCGTCAAATTGCCGCCCTTCCTCAACGAGACGGGGCAGGACTTCCAGACTGTCGCCGCAGATGATTTCCTGGGGTTCCAACTTTTCTGCCCGGCAAACTTCCAAATAGATGTCCAGCCATTGCTGCTCTAGTTCAACGCCGGTGGCCTGACGGCCGCCCAAACTGGCCCCCAGCAACGTTCCACCTACTCCGGCAAAAGGATCCAATACGGTCTGACCGCGCTTCGTAAAGAATCCTATGATCTCTTTCATCAGGACTGGCGGTTTGTTGGCAAAATGCCTTTTTCGTAAGCGATGGCCTAATTCAGATGGATAGGATGATTGAACGACCGTCTTCGTAAAATAGGCCCATTCGTTGCCGGCCAGTTCGTTCAGTTTGTTCTTAGGGTGTACGGCGCCTCTAGTTGATTTTGGTTTGACGATCCCATTTCCCGACGAGCCGTTCTTACCGGGAGTATCTACATTTAGAGTAAGAGCCAACTGCTGAACTTGGCCTTCTGTAAAAGTGGGTTCTGCTAGTACGGCTGTAGGCTGCCATTCTGCCTGAGTCGAGGCAAAATAGACATCGGCCGGTGTAGAGGTGGGTTGTTCCATGCCTGGTTGCCTGGTCTCGTCCATTGGTGATTTCTCCATAACCTATTCATACCACCAAACACCAACCGTTGCAAACTAATGTTCGATTCGGGCCAGGTCTGCCGTCAGCAACTCGAACTGGTTGGGCTTGTCAATGTCCATGCCCAACTCGGCATACGGGCTAAAGACCACTTTGATCGGTTTGCTGAGTAAGCGCAGCCCAATCTTCTCGATGTCCCCAACACTCAACCGCCGCAGCAGAAACTTGAGCAATGTGCCAAAACCGACTGCGCGAGCCAGCATCCAGGCGTGTTTCCGGCCGCTTACCAACGCCTCCCACAATTCGTGATTCTGGTCGGCAATGCTGGGGTCTACGATGAAAACGTCGCCGCCGGCCACCCGGTAGGGTCTGATGGGGACAAAAGTGCGCTTGGAGCCAGGATAGCGGGCCTCCATCGTTTCTTGCGTCACCACAGGGTAATAAACGGCGTGGTCAAAGGGGCGGCACAGGTCAACGAAGGCGTCCACGATTTCACCCGTCAGGCAGGGTATGTCAGACGAGCAAAGCATGAGCGAGGTAGCCGCCGGATTTTCCCTTTGCATCCAGGCAATCCCGGCCAGCGCGTTGCTGACCAGTCCGCCCTGGTCGGCCAGAAAAGACACCGGCCGACTCACGTGCAATCTGTCAGCCTCCTCACTCCCCGATTCCAGGCCAATGACCAGAATGCGGTCAATATACTTGGAGGACTGCAAGGCGTCTAACACCCGTTCCAGGATGGAATGACCCCCTATGTCCAGCATTGCCTTGAGTTGGCCCTGCGTATAGGGGTAGAGGGGATCGTCGGCAGCCGGCCGGCCGCCAGCCAGTACGATGCAGTCCATTAGATACGATGCACTGTCGGCCGCAGCTTCAACTCGGCCAACATCACGGCCAATTCCGTGTTCGTCAGCGGCCGGTTGTGGCCGGCGACGGCCGTCATCGCCGCTTCCAGCATATTCGTTCCGAAGGAGCGGCCGTCTAGTCGCGGGGTCGTCGTCAGCACGTACTCCACCCCCCGCTGGTGGAAGAGTTCCATATCCGCCTCGGTTGTCGTATTGGTGACGATGACCTTGCCCGGCAGCTTGTCTGGAAGATGGCGTTTGATGTAGTGACAGTCGCCGGCGATGACGGTAGCCCAGTCGTACCACTTCTGGAATTTGGGTACGATCTGTTCCTGCTTCTCGCCGGTGGGGTAGAGGACGCTGATGGGTAGGCGGCCGACCACCGGCATCAGCAGCCGGCTCAGACTCTTGAGTTGGGAGAGCTTACGCACGGTAATGGGCAGCCCCAGGGCAAACATCAAGTCGCCGCAGACGACCTCGTAGCCTTGCTCGAAGAAGGCCAGGGACATACCGTAACGGTCGGCCCCGGCCGTCAGCAAGACCCGGCCGCTTTGATAAGCCGGCCCTAATTCCTCGATTAAGGTCTGGACAACCTGCCGCTCTAGGGTGTTTTTGAGGCCGCCGCCGTCTACCACGGGCGTTTTTTTGACGTTGCGGATCAGTTTGTGGGCCGCGTATAGGGGGTAACGCTTCTCGCCCAACTGCACCCACAGGTCAATGCCCCCCACGCCCAGGGCGTCCACCCGGCCGTCCAATTCGGTAAAAAGAGCCGTCGCCCTTGCCGCGTCTCCATCAGTGCCGCGCCGCTCGATGGCGACCGACTGGCCCAGCAGGTCAATTTCGACCTGCTTATCCCGCTTAGAACTACCTAAACTGACGCTGACAGCACGTTTCATAGCCCGTAAGGATTCGTTTCAAACCTGAGTTGTTGATCTAAAGTGAAAAGACCTGCGGGGTTTCCGAAACCCCGCAGGTCTTTTATGGTTAGGGATCATACCGGATGACCGGCAAGTAGATGTAGTAATCTTCGTCTGGCGGTGACAGGACGGCCGTGCTAACCGGATCACCCGCCACCTGGGTCGGCGCCTCGTCGCTGGCAACGGAGTAGTCACTGTTCGTAATCATCCCACCGCCTGGGTCTTCCATGACGTGGACAATCAGTTGCACCGTCCACACACCATTGGCGGCCAGGCTGGCCGTTTCCCATTGGACGGTGGTCCCATCGAAAGTGCCTCCCCCGGTGGCCTCCATGAACATCGTCCCGGCCGGCAGCGTGTCGGACAGTGTGACGTTCGTCGCCGCCTCAAACGGGTGTAGGTTCGTGACCACCAGAGTATAGGTCAACATCTCGCCGACCTGAATGGAAGCGGCCGACGCGCTCTTGGACAGGCTCAAACCGTGTGTCACCACCGGCGTCTGCACCGCGCTGCCCTGCACCGTACTTACGTCGTCACTACGCACGGCGTAGTCGTCATTGACGATCATGCCGCTGGCCCCGGCATCTACCTGCACCACCAGGTCAACGCTCCACGCGCTGTTAGCGGCCAGGGCGGCCAGGTCCCACTGCACCATGTCCCCATTCAGGGTATACGGTTCGGTGGCCGAGACGAAGGTGGTGTCGGCCGGGATGGTGTCAGTCAAGACCACGTTGGTCGTCTGGGTGAACAGGTGGGTATGGGAAACGATCAGCGTATAAGTCAGTTGGTCGCCCGGCTCGACGTAAGTCGGCCCACTCTTCTCCACCGTCAGGTGGTGCTGGAGAGCCTCGTAAGCGGCCAGGGCGTCAATGCGTCCCCAACCGAAGGTGTTATTGGGAATCTCGCTGCCCGGCACACCACCGCAGGTTTGGGTGGATGTGCGGGCCACGGCTGATTGCTCGATGGCATCTTCCAGGGTATCTACCTGGCCGGCCAGAGAAGGCTCGGCCGAGATGAGCAGGCCAACCAAGCCGGCCACGTGCGGGGCGGCCATACTGGTACCGCTCCAACCGCCGGCGTAGCCGCCCCCTGGCACGCTGGAACGAATGTTGACGCCAGGGGCCGAGATATTGGGCTTGAGGCGATTGCTGCCGTCCACGGTCACCGGCCCGCGACTGCTGAAACCGGCGATGTTGTCTGAACTGTCGGTCGCTCCCACAGTGAACGACGCTTCGTAGATGGCGGCCGGGGTGCTGACCGTGCTACACGAAGAGCCGCTGTTGCCGGCTGAGACGACGATGGCGATACCGGCCGCCCGCACATTGTTCACGACGGTCAGCATGATATTCGGGTCAACGCAGCCCTCGGCCGTCGGGCAACTCCAGGAATTGCTGATGACGTGCGGAGCTTTGGAGGGGTCGGGATTCTCGCCGTTCAAGTCGGTGGGGGCGATAAACCACTCAAAACACTCGCTGTACGTCGTCGGCGTCCCCCAGCCCTCTTCCATATTGCGGCAGCCAATCCACTCTGCGCCAGGGGCCATACCAATCTGGTTCGTTCCCCCGTCGTCGCCGACCATCGTCCCCATCGTGTGCGTGCCGTGCGAGTTATCGTCGCACGGTTCTTGCACGTCAAAGCCACAGGGATTGCCGGGCGGCGTGTTGGGATTGTTGTCGTGGATGGAGTCGTGCCAGTTGTAATTGTGGTCTGCGCTGCCATCCCAACCCCGATAGTGGTTAATCAAGGCCGGATGGTCCCAATCATAGCCGGTATCCTGCCCGGCGATGACCGCGCCCTGGCCAGTGTAGCCCATCGCCCACAAATCCGGCGCGCCCACCAGATCAATGTTCCACTCAATGGTCTCCGGCCCATGCTCGCCATTACCCTGCAAGGCCGGTTCTGGCAGCTTGACCCAGGGATTGGCGTAGAGGTGGGCCACGTCGTTGCGTTGGGCCATAGCCTGGACAATCGCCAGATCGCCCCTGACCCAGATCATATTGGCGACCCAATACGGCCGGTGAGCCACCCCTTCGGCCGCCAGCGCCGCCAGTACCGGCCCCTGAGTACGGTTAGCGACCTCGGTCAACTGTTGGTAGACGTAAGTCCCCTTCGCCAGCTTGGTGCGGAGGCCGGCCGCCCCGCTCAGGTCGGCCTGCCCGGTCAGAAAGACGATAAACTCAGTCGGGCCACCGGCGGCCGTTTCCAGCACCCAGGGGTCAACCTTTTGCTGCCAGGTAGCGGCGGTGGCCGATGGGCTGAAGCGGCCGGCCACCACGAGGGCGACGACGACCAGAATGACAAGAATCAATAGCTTACGGATCATCAGTTCTCTCCTGTGGCGCAATCCACCGGCTTGCGCTCGGACAAGCCAGCCGCATGTCCCACCGCCGGATTGCGCGTTACCCCTCCGCGCTGAAGTGGAACGGACTGAAATCTGTTCCACGGTCGTAATAATCTTCCCCCTCCACCTGCTTGAGCTTGTTGACCACCAGGTAGGTCAACGGCGTCGCCAGGGCTTCGTAAGCCGACTTGACCAACCATTGCGTGACCATCAACTGCCCCAACGCCGGCAGGGGGATGGTACCCACGAAGGCCAGCCCAATAAAAATGAGCGAATCGGCCAGTTGTCCCACCAGGGTCGAGGTGATAGTTCGCAGCCAGAGAAACTTGCCGGCCGTCACGATCTTGAGCCGGGCCAGGACGAAGGAGTTGAGAAACTCACCGGCCAGGTAGGCGACGAAAGAGGCGACCAGCAGGCGAGGGGTGAAGCCGAGAATAGCCTGGTAGGCTAATTGAGCCTGATCGGCCGAATCGTAAACACCGGCGTTCCAGAAGGGAGCGGCTGGCAGCCGGCCGCCAATCCAGATCGCCAATACAGCCAGCAAGTTGCAGGCAAAGCCCAACCAGATCACTTGCCGCGCCCGCCCATAACCATAGACTTCGGTCAAGATGTCGCCAAAGATGTAGGAGATGGGAAAGATAATAATAGCCGCCGGTACGATGAACGGGCCGGCCGTGACCAGTTTAACGGCAATGATATTGGCGATAATGAGACAGGTCACAAAAACGGCGGCGATGGCCGGAAACCAACGCTGTTTGGGTATAGTCATTCTTTTTTGTACTCCGCTTGCACAGAAATCGTAATCCCCCCGCGCACGCTGAAATCGGCCGTCACCTGGCACCAGCGCGGGGAGAGGGCCGCCACCAGGTCGTCCAAAATGACGTTGGTCACGTGTTCGTGGAAGACCCCTTCCTGGCGATAAGACCACAGATAGAGCTTAAGCGACTTGGATTCGACAATGCGCTGGTCAGGAATGTAGCGAATTGTCAGGTGGGCAAAGTCGGGCTGGCCGGTGGCCGGGCAAACACAAGTAAACTCATCCGTTTGGAGTGTCACCGTGTAGTCGCGCTGGGGGTGGTGATTGGGAAAGGTCTCCAGCTTTTTGCTGGGTTGCGCCCGATCTGGGCCGAGCAGGGTCAACTCGGCCAGGTCAGAACGCTGGGTCAATTTAGATTCCGTATTCACTTGGCTGGTAGACATGAGGCCGTGTAAGGCGTAATACGTGTTGCGTATTGCGTGTTCTGTTACGCAATACGCAATACGCCCTTCCTAAAAGGCCGGAACAGCTTCCGGTATTGGCTCGATCTCAATATCCTCCTCCTCGAGCCATTCGTGGTGTCGCAAGATAATCAGGCCATCTTCCACGTCAACGACGGCCGTATCCCCTTCCTTGAACTGCCCGGCCAGGATGGCGTCGGACAGGCGATTCTCAACCTCGGCCTGGATGAGCCGGCGCAACGGCCGCGCCCCAAACTCTGGGTTGTAGCCGTGCTGGCCCAACCACTCCTTCGCTTCAGGCGTCGCTTCTAGGTGAATTTCGTACTCCTTGAGCCGCTCGTTCACCTGATCCAGAATGATGTCCACGATCTGGGTGATGTCACTTTGGGTCAATTGGCGGAAGACAATCACGCTATCCAGACGGTTGACAAACTCCGGCCGGAAGACCCGCTTGAGTTGCTCCATCAGCGATTTTCGCATCTCGCTGTAGGATCGCGCTTCTTCAACGACTTCATCCTTCTGGAAGGCGAAACCCAGGTTTGGCCCGCGCTTGATCGTCTCCGCTCCCACGTTGGAGGTCATAATAATTACCGCGTTGCGGAAATTGACCTTATGCCCCTTGGCGTCGGACAGGTGGCCCTCCTCCATGATTTGCAGGAGGATATTAAAGACTTCGGGGTGGGCTTTCTCGATTTCGTCAAAGACCACGATGGAGTACGGCCGGCGGCGCACCGCTTCGGTCAACTGCCCCGCGTCCTCGTAACCCACGTAGCCAGGCGGCGAACCGATCAGGCGGGCTACCGTGTGCCGCTCCATAAACTCGGACATATCCAACTGGACTAACGATTCCTCGCTGCCAAAAAGAACCCTCGCCAGGGCTTTGGTTAATTCAGTCTTGCCCACGCCGGTCGGGCCGAGGAAGATGAAAGAGCCAATCGGCCGCCGGGGGTCTTTCAGGCCGGCCCTGGCCCGTCGAATGGCCTTGGCCATGGCCTCAATCGGCTCGTCCTGGCCGACGATGAGCTTCCGCAGGTCTTCTTCCATGTGCAGCAGCCGGGCCGACTCTTCCTCCGTCAGTTGGTAAACAGGGATGCCTGTCCACATGGAGAGGACTTCGGCAATGTCGGCCGGGGTCACCAGCAGGCTATTGGTCTGGGTGGCGCTGGTGGCCCGTAACTGGTCCAGCCGCCGTTGGATTCCTTCCTCCTCCTCGCGCAGCCGGTTGGCATCTTCATAGCGGCCGTCTTCAATCGCCAGGTTTCGCTCGTCGCGTATCTCACGTAAATTTTCGTAAGCCTCGCGCACGTCGGCCGGTTGCGGGGCGCGGTACATCCGCACGCGGGAGGAGCTTTCGTCAATCAGGTCTATGGCTTTGTCAGGCAGGAAGCGGTCGGTCACGTAGCGGGAGGATAACTGGACGGCCGCTTTGATGGCGTCGTCACTAATCAGCAGGTTATGGTGCTTCTCGTAGGCAATTTTAATGCCTTGTAAGATTTGCACGGTGTCATCCGCGCTCGGCTCGGCCACCTGAATCGGCTGGAAGCGACGTTCCAGGGCGGCGTCGCTCTCGATGTATTTGCGATACTCGTCCAGGGTGGTCGCCCCAATGCACTGCAATTCACCCCGCGCCAGAGCCGGTTTGAGGATGTTGGCGGCGTCCACCGAACTACCGGCCGACCCTGCTCCAACCAGCATGTGCACCTCGTCAATGAACAGGATAGAACGGCTCGACTTTAGCTCTTCGATGACTCGCTTTAGGCGTTCCTCGAACTGCCCGCGATACATCGTGCCAGCTACCAGGCTGCCCACGTCTAGTTGCAGAACGCGCTTGCCATGCAGCACTTCGGGCACCTTGCCCTCGACGATCCGTTGGGCCAGCCCCTCGACGATGGCCGTCTTGCCCACCCCCGGCTGACCGATCAGGGCCGGGTTGTTCTTGGTGCGCCGGGCCAGAATCTGAATCACCCGCTCAATCTCCATCTGGCGGCCGATGACCGGGTCTAGTTTGCTGTTTTCCGCCAGGTGGGTCAGGTCGGTGGCTAACTGGTCAACCAGGGGGGTATTGCTCTTTTCTTTCTTGGGGCGCGGGCCGCCGGCCGGCACCTTTTCCTGGGATTGGGAGGGGTTTTCCTTCAGGACGGCCCGCGTCTTGCGCCGCACTTGCTCCGCGCTGACGCCAAACTTTTTGAGTACGTCCAGGGCCATCCCCTCGTTCTGGCGGGCCAGCCCTAATAGCAGATGTTCCGTGCTAATGTAATGCTGCCCCATCCGCCGGGCCTCGTCCACCGCGTACTCTAAGACGCGCTTGGTAGACGGGGAAAGCTCAACCTTGCCAAATGGTGAGCGCGAGGCTGCCCCCGCCTGTCGCTCGATGAGGGCCTGGACGCGGGCGGTTTCCAGGCCGAGTTCACGCAGAACGCGGCCGGCCACGCCCCCTTCTTCTTTGAGCAAGCCCACCAGGATATGTTCACTACTGATGTAACTGTGATTCAGCCGTTCCGCCTCTTCTTGAGCTAAACTCAAGACGCGCCGGGCCCGTTGCGTAAACCGTTCCCAATTCTTGGAGTCCACGACAAATCACCTCGTTTTAGAGTAACTATTCAGGCCCTCTGAAGAAACCAGGTTTTTTTTGTTGCCAATAATCACGCTCTACCAGGGAAAAACCTGGTTTTTTGCTGAATAGTTACGTTTTAGATATGAAGGTCGAAAGTCGCCATGACAAAACTATAGCAGCGTTACCTAACAAACCAGCTATCTATCAACCGATTTCCTGGTCCCCTTCGGCCAGAGCGAGGTCCGATTCGAGATAATCTTCCGAAGCGACTTGCTTCAGACTCAACCCAATTTGGCGTTGTTCGCGGTCAATGCGAATGATGCGGGCGGTGACGGTTTGCGCCTTCTCCACC
>JBFMFT010000122.1:0-11696 GCA_040751925.1 Chloroflexota bacterium | reverse complement strand
CGGCCGATACTCTGCGTCCGCCCCGGCCCCCCGGCCGCCAGCCACGCCGCCACCTTCTCGCTGCACACCTGCCCCAACGCTGCCAGCCGCCCGTGTTCCGGCCGCCTTTCGTCATATTGTGGGATAGGCAACTCTAACACTTTCTTGTGTAAATGGCGCGGTCCCCATTGTCCTCTGGCCTGAAGTGGCTTGAGCAATTGGTCTGTGATCGGTGCGTTTAGAACAGCGGCCAAGAAGTTAGCTTCGTTTTCGTTGGACGTTTCCAGGTGGTAAGTCACATGATCAACCGCAAAACCTGTCGCCGACACACTTTGTCCGGCACTTTCAAAGAAAATTGGGTGCTGAGGCTCGACGCTGGCACACAGGTAGGTCCCGGAGGACGGATATAGGACACGGTAGGCGGCCTGCGGATTCTGGCCGGTTAGCTTGCGGCTATAGTCCAGCCATTCCAGGGCCGTGTGGGCTTCGGCTTTGGCCCCCCGCCGCTGCGCCCACTCCACCTGCACCCGATCCAGCCACGCCGCCAGGTCCAGGTAGCCCTGCCGCCGCGCCTGCTCGGCCGTCAGCATCCGGTACGAACTCCCCACCGGCTCAATCGGCAGCGCCACCGGCCGCTAGGCCAGGTGGCCGAAAGGCAGCAGGTCCGTAGACAGCAGCGTGGCGTACAGGAAACGACTCTCGACGGTCCCCTTCATAACCAATCCCTGGTAAGCCTCTTTAGCCTGCTCCTGCGCCCGCCGCGAACTAATCAGGGCGGCCGGCCAGGATTAAAGCCTACGGATGTGGAATCTAGTTTTGGCTAACTGGCACAAGGCAAAAGATAGAAAAATGGGTTAAAATGTGGTATGCCATGCCGCCCGCGATAAAATTAGAATGGAATCCACTTAGAAAACAGACCATTTTCGAGGTATGCCAGCATTATCATGAATACCATTGCTCACTTGGAGCAGGGAACAATCGAATACCGCGTCCTGGGTCAAGGACCAGCAGTGCTCGTGCTCAACGGTGGACATACGCACTGCAATTCCCCCGTTGGACATGCGCCGTTTTTTCTGCGTGAGGGCTATCAGCTTGTCATTCCCTCGCGGCCTGGCTATGGAAAGACACCAACTTCTACCGGCAAAAGCGCCGAAGCCTTTGCCGATGCACTCATCAGTCTTTTGGACAAGCTGCGCGTTGAGCGCGTTATCGCTCTGGGTATTTCAGGCGGCGGTCCAACCACCTTACAACTGGCTGGTCGTCATCCCGAACGGGTGAGCAAGGTCATTTTGCAAAATGCCGTAACTGGAGGCGTATTTCCTGGATTGGGTATCCGCCTGGGCGCTTTTCTCATCTTTAACCCCTGGGTAGAAGGCTTGACCTGGGCAGCGTTTCGTACCTTCGCGCAGGTCGCGCCGCTACGTGCTTTGCGAACGATGATGCGAAGCCTTTCCTGCCTGGACCCTGTGCAAGTGATCGCAACGATGAGCCAGGAACAACGGCAAGCATCACTTGACTTACTGCTCGCGTCACGATCTGGCTCCGGTTTCATGAATGACTTGCAACACCACTGTGGCGATCTCCGGCGCATTACCGCGCCGACTTTGATTATCGCCAGCAAATATGACGGGTCGGTGGATGCCTCTCATGCAAGCTACGCGGCAGACCACATTCCCAATGCAGACTTGTTCATTTCGCCAGCCGAGAGTCATCTGCTGTGGTTTAGCTCCTATAACACGGCTATTGAAAGCAAAATGCGGGCATTTCTGCAAAGCTAAACCGGTTCACTATGACCTACCCCTACAGCCGCACAATCTTCGCGTCCGCCAGCCCCTTCACCTCCAGCAGCCGTTCCAGTGGCATGTTGGACATACCGGCCAGTGAGCCGTAGTGCGCCAGCAGGTCAGCCGCAATCGCCGTCGCCGGCCGCCCCTTAACTCCCGTGCCAATAACAACCGCCAACAACTCCGCCTCAGAGAGCGCGACCCCGCCCGCGTCATCTGCGTTCCATCCCAATCCCCTCATCCCGGCCCCCCTGACCCCCTACCACTCCAGCTCGGCCGCCACCGCCGGATGATCCGAAGCGTCACTCTCGATGTAGCGGGCGTCCGTGACGGCCAGCCCCGGCGAAACAAAGATGTGGTCAATCCGCCCGGCCGGGGCCAATCCATTCCCGTCCACCCCATCCGGCCAGCGCAATAACCAGGCGTCCTCCAGCAGCAAGCGCGTGATCCGGTACTGCTCAGTAGATGGGTCAAAATTGAAGTCACCCATGGCGATCACATTCTCATCCCCCGTCACCAGTTGGAGAAACTGCTGCTGCTGAATAATCGGGCCGCCATTCCCCAGGTGCGTGACGTAGACGTTAAAAAACCGGCCGCTCACCCGAATCTGCGCGTGAATGGCCGCCACTTGCTCCCCCTCACTATAGAGATAATACGTGCGCGGATTCTCAAGCGGATAACGCGACAGGAGAGCAATGCCAAACGTCCCCGGCACTGGCCCAGGGCCATAATAGGAATAAAGGTCCAGCTCATCGGCCAGGTAGCGCACCAGATCCGCGTTGCCGCCGGCAATCCGGTTCGTGTCCGATTCTTGCAGACCAATCAAATCGGCGTCCTGCTCCCGCATCAACGCCAACTGTCCAGCATAATTCTTCCGGCCGTCCTCGCTATACCCCTGCTGAATGTTATAGGTCAAGACCGCCAGCGAATGATCCTCTGGTGGCGGTTCCGGCCGCGCTGCCCTTACCACCACGCCCCCCACAGCGACCAGACCCAGGCAGAATACGGCCGTCACCACTCCCTTCTTCACCTCATCCCCCCATCCCCTCATCCCGGCCCCTCCGATCCAAACGACTGGTAAAGCCATTGTCAGAGTAACTACCAGATACACCAGCCAGAACTTATCGCGGAAGAACGGCCCAACCACCGGAATATAGTCGTAGACCGTCGTGAAGACGTGACTGAGGATCATGACCAGCAGAAAGAGTGCCGCCAGGCTAAAGCCAGCGCCCAGCCGCCGCAGCGACGGCCGCCCGGCCGCCAACCCTTGCATGAACAGCATCGCATCATAGAGGACGACCGGCGACAGGAGCAAAGCCAGGAAAAGGATAACCGTGTACAAGGGGTCGATGGCCGCCCACGGCTGTGGATACGCTCCTTTATCCGTGAAAAAGCTCACCTGCTGCCCCCGCACGGCCAGTCCCAGGCACAGGACAAACAGAGCATTCCAGACGACGATAGCCGAATAGGGAAGGTTGAATAACCATTGCCGCCGGGCCACCAACAGCCAGGTGAAGGCGACTAGCGATAAAACGAGCAAACCAACGACGAGTGAATAGCTCGCTTCCGTCCAGCGGGCCATCACGTTAGGCGCGGAGAAGGCAAAATACAGCAGTGCCAGAGCGGCCACCAGCCCCAGGCTCGCCGGAATGGAACGCGGATTGGCGCGGGTTGGCGCAGATTCAGCGATAGCAGAGGGCTGACGGACAAGAAACAAGGCGGCCGGCATAGCCAGGATCACATTCAAGAGGCGGAACCAGCCGTAGGTCGAGAGGTCGAGGCCCGAATAGAGCGCGCGCAAAGCGACGGCCGCCGCCAATGCCAGTATCAGTCCCAGACCTACCGAGAACGTATCCCCTTCGTCACTCTCCTGACCCCTCTGCCAGAGAACGAGCGGCAGCCAGAGGAGGAACGCGCTCACGCCCAGGCCGGTCACCAGCATCCGGCCGCGCGTATCCAACATCACTTCAACGACGCGACAGACGAGGACGAGCAGGCCAGTGGCGCGGAGGAGCAGGGGAGCAATGGAGCGAGGGAGAAAGAGCAGGAGAAAGGGCGAAAGAAGAAAAAGGACGCTGACAATCTCTGGCGGGATGCTGGTTTGCAGCAGGCCAAAGACGTAAACAGCCTCCACAAAGTCCGTGATAAGTTGGAAGAAGAAGAGGAAGAAAACGGTGTAGGCGAAGACGGCCGAGCGAGACATGGGCATAACAACCTCCTGATGAGGTTATTATACCCCGGCCGCATTGTTTTGGTGGGGCAATCTGCCAGATTGCCCTACAACCTTTGGTGGCGGCCGCCGTGCGCGTCGTGGCTAAAGACCACGTGGCCCCTATCTTCGATTTCCGTCTCGATGTGTACCGGCCGCCCCCACACGTAATACAGGCCGCGCAGCGTATCCTCTGCGTAAGGCACGTCCAGGTCAATCCCCTCGTGGCGGTGAACCAGGTACAACTCCCCCCGATTCTGAAAGTTCGCGTCAATAACCTCGATAATCGGCTGGCCGAAATTCGTCAACTGGAACAGCAACCGCCGCTTCACTTCCTGGAAGTTCCGGCTGGCGATTTCGTATTGTTCCGTATCTTCATTGTAAGCGAAGGTAAACAGCTTATGGTCGCGGGCAAAGTCTTCTGTCAGAAAGGTATCAATGAAGCCCACGTCATTAAAAATGCGGCGCACCTCGAATATCTTCTGGCGGCCGAGACCCAATTTCCTATCCCATTGGCGGCGGGCCTCAATACTCTCACAGGCTTCGTACTCCGGCCCAAAGGCCCCCCGATTCCAGCGATCCTCGATGTCGCGCAGCAGTTCGACGCCCATCTTATAAGGGTTCAGACGGCCGGGGTGAACAGCCAACGTGCCGGCGTTGTGGTCCGCGTAATCAATCAGTTCGTCCGGTGACATAGCCCTCTGCGTCATAATGTAGCTGTGTATGTAAGAAGCCCAGCCCTCATTCATGATTTTAGTCTGGCGCTGCGGCGCAAAGTAATAGGCTTCTTCGCGAACAATCCCCAATACGTCGCGCTGCCAGTTCTCCAGGGGGCCGTGTTCCATGAGGAAGAGGAGAACGTCGCGTTCAGGTTGTTCGGGGAACTGCTTGCGGCGAGCCTTTTCTTCGTCGGCCTTTCGCTTCTGTCTAGCCAGGTACTCTGGCGGGTTGATGAAAGAGTCCATGTACTCTTTAGCCTGGATGCGGGGAATTTCAGCCTGCTCATCGTCGTCCTCTTCGAGTTCGGCCGCTGACGGCCGGCGGCGAATCCCCGGTGAGTGAATATCAATCAGGTTATCCAGAGAGAGGCAGGCATCCAGGAAAGTCTCTACCGTTTCCAGGCCATACTTCTCGATGTAACGGCGGATACGCGAACCGTGATTGGCTATTTCGTCCAGCATCTTACGATTTGTGTGGGCAAACCAGAGGTTGTTCTTGAAGAAGTCAGCGTGTCCGCATACGTGGGCCATCACCAGCTTTTGGTCCACCAGGTTGTTGCTCTTGAGCAAATAGGCGTAGCAAGGGTCGGTGTTAATGACCATCTCATAGATGCGGTGGAGACCGTAGGCGTAGCTCTTGGACAGGCGTTCATATTCCATGCCGAAACGCCAGTGGGGGTAACGGCTGGGGAAGCCGTCGTAGGCGGCCACCTGGTTAATCATCCGGTAATCCAGCATCTCGTAGCGGATTTCGGTGAAATCCAGGCCAAACTCCCGAGCGTAACGCTCGACGGTTTCTTGCATCTGAGCCATTTCAGGAGGAAGGGGCATGGCAACCTTTGCTCGTTGGTGATTGGTAATTGGTAATTACTAATCACCAATTACCAATTACCTCCTAATAACCTCGGCCGAGGAAGTTCTTGATGGCCGTGTAGATGTCCTGGTCGTCGTTAATTTTGCTGCTGATGAGCTTCTCGTTCTTGATATAAGCCAGCGTATCAATGAACTGGTGGCCGTAGCCCCCGCGCACCTGGCCGTAGCAGAACAGGTTGACGTTGGGCAGGAGGGAGTCGCGCAGGATGTTGAGGCAGAGTTGGTCGTCCTCGCCGCCGAAATTTTCCCCGTCGGAGAAGTGAAAGGCGTAGAGGTTCCAATCGTCCGGGTTATACTCCTGGCGAATGATCTGCCGGCACAGCTCATAGGCCGAGGAAATGCGCGTGCCGCCGCTCTCGCGGAGGTTGTAGAAAGTGTGGGCGTCCACTTCCTTAGCGGCCGCGTCGTGAACAATGTAGCGGGTAGCCAGATTCTTGTAATGGGCGCGCAGCCAGGTGTCCAGCCAGAAGGCCGTCAGGCGCACCAGGTCCTTCTTGGCGCGGGTCATGCTGCCCGAAACATCCATCATGTAGAAGATGACGGCGTTATTCTGTGGCTTAGGATAGACGCGCCACGAACGGTAGCGCATATCGTCGCGGATCGGTACGACGACCGGGTTCTGCGGATCGTAAGCTCCGGCCGCAATCTGGCGTTTCAGAGCTTCCCGGTAAGTGCGCTTGAAGTAGCGGAGGCTCTCTGGGCCGACCCGCCGAACGCTAGTGTAGCGCACCACGTCGCCCTCCACGTTTTGCTTGCCCTTTGGCTCAATGCGGGGTAAAGCCAGTTCTTCGCCCAGGATTTCGGCCAGTTCGGCCAGGGTCACGTCCACTTCGAGCAGGTGACGGCCGGGCTGATCGCCGGCCGGCCCATCGCCCTCGCCGGGTTCACCTTGCCCAATCGGGTCACCCACGTCACCGTCGCCTTGCCCCACGCCACCGGCTTGCCGGTCATTGAAGCGAAAGTGAGGCAATTCAATCTGCGGCACGGGGATGCTGACCAGGTCTTTCCCCTGGCGGCCGATCAGTTCCCCGTTAGACATATACTTGCGGAGGTTATTCTTGATATGGCCGCGCACGATCTGGCGGAAGCGGCCGGCGTCCTCCTCGATGCGTAAGTGTACGTCAAACATGGTTGCCCCTCTTTCTGGCGGGGATTAGGGGATTGGGCGATTATCTCTGAACGAAAAAATCCCCTAATCCTCTAATCCCCGCAAACCTCCTTAGCGGACCTTGGTATCCCCCCTAGCGAAGATGCTGGCGACGTAATTGAGAACATCCGTCGCGCATACGTCGCAATAGCCCTGGTTCTTAATCATCCGGCTCTTGACAACTTCGATCTTCTGCTGGGTCTCCTCATCCATCACGTTAGAGACCAGGCTGGTCAGCTTAATCGAATCCTTCTGATCCTCAAAGAGCTTTAATTCCAGAGCGCGGCGCAGCCGTTCGTTGGAATTCCAGGCGAAAGTTTTGCCTTCAATGGCTAATGCGCCAATGTAATTCATAATCTCGCGCCGGAAATCATCTTTGCGGCTTTCGGGAATCTCGATCTTCTCCTCGATAGAGCGCATGAGCCGCTCATCAGGCGGTTCATCCTGGCGGGTAAAGGGATTGCGAACTTTTTGCCGTTGGGTGTAAGCCTTGATATTGTCAATGTAGTTGGCGCAAAGTCGCTTAATCGCGTCTTCGTCGGCCGTAATGGCTCGTTGCACCTCATTCTTGACAATCTCATCAAACTCCGTCCGCACGACGGCCAACAGTTCGCGGTAGCGCTTGCGTTGCTCTTCACTGGTGATAAGGGAGTGGTGTTTAAGACCCACCTCCAACTCCCGCATGAGCATAAACGGGTTGAGGCAGCTGCGGCTCTGGTCACTCACCAGGGCGTTGGAAATCTTATCCTGGATATAGCGGGGCGAGATACCAAACATCCCCTCGTTGCGTGCCTCGGCCTGCAACTCGATCACGCTGTCCTCAGTGAAGCCGGGCAGGGAGCGGCCGTCATACAACTTGAGCTTCTGCATCAGCGTCAAACCAGCCCGTTTGGGTTCTTCCAGGCGGGTCAGGACGGCCCACAGACCGGCCAATTCCAGGGTGTGCGGGGCGATGTGCTTGCCGGAGACGCGCCGGTTATTGAAGTCCCGCTCATAGATTTTGACCTCGTCACTGAAGCGCGAGTTATACGGAATGTCAATCTTGATCGTCCGGTCGCGCAGGGCCTCCATATACTCATTGTTCAGCAGCCGGCGATATTCAGCCTCGTTGGTGTGGCCCAGGATCACTTCGTCAATGTCTGTGTGGGCAAACTTCTTAGGCTTGATTTTATGTTCCTGGGAGGCGGTGAGGAGGTCGTAGAGGAAGGCCACATCCAGCTTGAGAATTTCAATGAACTCGACGACGCCGCGATTGGCGATGTTGAGTTCGCCGTCGAAGTTGAAAGCGCGAGGATCCGAGTCAGAGCCGTACTCGGCGATCTTTCGGTAGTTGATGTCGCCGGTCAGCTCGGTCGAGTCCTGGTTTTTCTCGTCTTTGGGCTGGAATGTGCCGATGCCCACCCGATCTTTCTCGGAGAGAAGTAGCCGCTTGACTCGTACCTGGCGGATGACGGCCGTCCAGTCGCCGTGCGCTTTTGCCAGCAAATCGTTATACATATAGCGACAGGCGGGGCAAAGGTCGCCTTCAATGTCCACCAGGCCATGATGGTTCGGTTCACTGTTCAGTTCGGCCAGGACAGCCGGCCGAAACTCGGTTGGAACGAGGTGGAGGGGGTCTTCGTGCATGGGACAATCCATGCGTTCGCCGCCGTCGGGCAGCCAATAGAAGGAGTAGAGACGGCCGTCCTCGGAGCGAGAGTACGCCTCTAGCCCCTTCTTGAGGAGGCGGATGATGGTGCTTTTGGCCGTGCCAACGGGGCCATGCAAGAGAATCACCCGCCTTTCTGTGCCATAGCGACGGGCGGCCGATTGGAAAATCTGCGCCAAATCCATCAGGGGCTTATCTATGCCAAATACGGCGTCCTTTCCGTTCTCAAAGGGATCGTCGAAGAAGTTGTAATGGACGAGGGTCTCACGGTTCCGGCTGTATTCCTGGGCACCATGCGAGACAATCATGTCGTAAAGCCGCTGGAAGGCAGAGCGGGCCACGCGGGGGTCGCGGCGCACAATGTCCAGGTATTCCTCAAAGGAGCCTTCCCAATGCAGGTCACGAAAACCGGTCAAGTCCTGAAGTTGTTCAATCTTCTTGAGAATTGAGTTGGCTGATGCTTTTGTCATGCCTTGCTACCTCCACGTAGGTAGACACAGACCGGCTACAGTTTACCAATCTTGTGTCCTCACTATTAGGTATACATCCTAGTTTCACTCCATTACAAGACCTATTACGCGACTGCCCGTTCTCAGTAATTATCTGGATAACCAACGTGCCAAGCCAGTAACGGACGGTCACGTAGTACCGTACCTTTGCAGGATAAGACGCGGTGAGAACACCGAATCTTACGGTTTTTACTTAGGAAAAATGTGGGGGGAAAGAAGTACCAGGTGGCGGGGCGGCGCGCCTCAGTTCGTGCGACGCGCCAGCTTAGAGGGCAACGGCCAGAGGTTCGGGGACGGCCGCCAGAGTACCAAAAGCTGCCAGCAGTTCAGCCACTTCCGGCAAGCCCTCCGTGACTTCCAGTTCTAGGACGTGGTACAGAACCTGGTAGACGTCCTGGCAGTGGGAACAATGGCTCAAGTGAGTCTGAAGGTGCTTATACTGGCTATCCAGTTGGCGGCCGGCTAACCGGCCTTCCGCATAAGCAGGCAAAAGAGCCTGAGTCTGGTCACAATCTAACTCAACGGCCTGGGTGCTGTAAATCTCGTGAATCCAGTCGGCAAAGGTATCGTAGTTCAATCGTTATGTCCTCCCGTGGCACACATTAGACGATTTGTAAAGGTCGAATCTTACCAGTCAATCTCGAAAATAGCCAACACGTCACTTTCGCTCAGGTGAGCAGCCTCTAAACGGGCCTTGAGCTTCTGGCGGGCGTCGTGCAGGAGCTTGTAGAGAACGTTGACCGAGATGTTCAGTTCATGGGCTACTGCGCTCATGGGTTGGCCCTGGAAGTGAACAGCCACGATAGCCTGGCGTTGCCGCTCGGTCAATTCGGTCTGGATGATGCGGCGCAGAGTTCGCAGGAAGTCGCGCTGTTCGGCCGCCCGTTCCGGGTCCGCGCTGCTGGTGTTCTCGATAACCGCCATGAGCGCGGCCGTCTCCTGGTTGGGCAGCCGTTCCAACGAGAAAGAACGATAACGCTGCAAGCGCAACTCACTGACAGCCAGGTTAATGACGCAGCGATAAGCCCAAGTGGTGAATTTCGATTCGCTACGAAACGTATCGAGGTTATCCTGAATCGAAACCAGGGCTTCCTGGGCCAAGTCCTCGGCCAACTGGTGGAGATCGGCCGGGGCATAGTTAGACAGGTCGCTGCGGTGGTCGCGCAAATAGACGAGAACGGCGCGCAACAAGTAGTCGCGTAGTTCTTGCAACGCTTGATCGTGGGCCACTCCCGGCCGTTTGAGGGCGCGCAGCCAATCGTCGTTCGTTCGACTTGCCATAACCTAATTGTAGCCTAAATTGTTTAGAAACAGGTTAAAAACTTTCGCCCCGGCTGTCAAGTGCCAAATGTCACGTTTGTTTGCCAAAAATGCTATCTTGTTCTTCCCCATCCAGGTGGCGATAACCGCCAGCGAAAAGCAACTCGTTGGCTTCCTCGGCCGTTCGCAGGCCGCCGCAGCGATGCAGAACTCGCAGGAGCGTGATTAAGACGTAGCGGTCTGTATGGGGGATTGGAAATAGGTTGCGCTCCCAGTTGCTAATCGTGGCGTAAGAGTAATTGGGACCGTTTGGCTCCAAGTACAGTAGCTCGGCCAGACGATCCTGGGTGAGTCGGCCGCCGCGCTGTGGGTCCTTGGTCTGGTAACGGTGGTGACGCAGTAAGGCTCCAAAAGATCTCCCTCCGGCCGCCCGTAAGGGTACTGGCTCCATCGTATCGGCTGAACCCTCTGGCTCGGTCAACACAGGCGGGTGGGGAAACCGGAAACCATAAACCAGACCGTCCTCGGCGCCGGCTGCTACCGTGCGACCATCGGCCGACAGGGCCACGTCGCGCACTTTCTTCTGGGCCTGCGCCCGGTGCAGGATGTCGCCGCCTTCGTCGAAGACGTAAATCGCTCCTTCGTTGGTGCCGGCCGCCAGTCGCCGGCCGTCGGCGCTGAAGCCCAGGCAACTGGCTGTTCCACCCACGAAACGCCGCCAGACTAGGCGGCCGTTTAGGTCATAAACCCGCAAGTGTACGTCCTTCGCGCTGGAGCCAACCAGTAAACGCTGCCCATCCTGGCTCAGTTGAACCCGCCAAACACCGTCCTCTAATTGCTCTTGCCAGAGGAGATGGCCGTTCTGGTCCAGGAGATAGACGTAGCCTTCACTATCGGCGGCGGCGACGCGGCTGCCATCGGCCGAAACCGCGACGGTAAAAACGTCGGCGCGGGCAAGGTGATTGGCCCGCAGGTTGCCCGCCCGGTCGAGGATGCGGATGCGCTTGTCGGCCGCCCCGGCAGCCACGACTTGACCATTGGCTGAGAGGGCCGCGCTCCACACCCAGGCATACCAACCGAGGCCGGGAACGTCGAGCTGCCACAGGCGGTTGCCCTGATCATCCAGGAGGAGGAGCTGTTTAGCCGTGGTGCCGGCGGCAATGGTATGACCGTCGGCTGCTAGAGATAACCCCCAGACCGAGGCGGACAACTCCGCTTTCCACCGCAGCGCACCGCTCCCGTCAAAGCAATACAACCCGCGCCCACGCATGTCCCAGGGATAGGTGCTGCCCGTACCGGCCACGATGGTCTGCCCATCGTCACTGAGGCCCAGTCGCCAGGCCTGGTTGCCCACCGGATTGCGCCACCACAGGTCGCCACGGTCATCCAGGCAGAGGACGCTCTTGGACAAAAGGGCGGCGATAACCCGCCGGCCGTCGGCCGAAACCGCTACCGATGTCACGCCACCATCAGCCTGGTAACTCCAAGTTGCGGGCGCTAACTCTTGGGCAACCATGATTGGTTCGTCTCAGTCCCCGTAGGTCTACTTCGAGTAATGGGTGAGTGGT
>JBFMFT010000121.1:0-11728 GCA_040751925.1 Chloroflexota bacterium | reverse complement strand
AGGGGTGTTGGGACTGGGGCCGTCGGCGGCCGGCGGCCGGCCGCCGGCTGACCGCCACGGCATCGGGTTCGCAGTAGCGACTTGGGTCGCCCCTATTGGCCTGCTCGTTCCCATCTTGCTGATGTGGGTTCTTGGTTCAACGCGACCGGCCTACTTCAAGTTTATGTTAATCAGCGCGCCATTCTTTTGTCTGTTAATAGCCAGGGGGTGGTTTGTAGTAGCCGCTTCAGCGGCCGGAGGCCGACTAAAGTCATTACGACGAACCTCATCCGTCGGCCGTCGGCTGTCGGCCGTCGGCGGTCTTCTCATGGCTGCCCTGACCGCACTTATCCTCTGGGGCAGTGGCCGCTCACTGGCAAATGTGTACTGGAATCCAGCTTATTTCCGGGCGGATTACCGGACGATAGCCGGCCGGATCGCCCGCGAAGCGCCAGCCGACGCCGGCGTCATCCTGGATGCCCCCAACCAGTGGGAAGTCTTTACCTATTATCACAAAGGCCCGCAACCTGTCTACCCTATTCCCAAAGGACAACCAGAAGCGGCGGCCGTTGACGCCGAGTTGAACGAGATTGCCGCCCGGCACGGCCGTCTTTACGCCATCTTCTGGGGGGAGGCTGAACGCGACCCAGAGCGGTTGGTGGAAAGCTGGCTGAACAGCCATGCTTTCAAGACCAGCGATGAATGGGTGATGGAGGTGCGCTTTGTGGTGTACGAGACGGAGGACGGAGAACAGACGACGGAGGAGATGGGCACTGTCAGCGATTTGGCTTTTGGCGAACACATCACCCTGAAGGGGTATAGGCTTTCAGGCCAGGAGCTAACGGCCGGCGAGATTGTGCAAGTGACGCTATTCTGGCAGACTAAGCAGACGCTATCCCAGCGATATAAGGTCTTTTTACACTTGATTCCCGAAAGTGGGGGGGCGATGGTGGGCCAACAAGATAGTGAACCTGGTGGGGATCTGCGGCCGACGACGACCTGGCGGCCGGACGAAGTGGTGGTTGACCGGCATGGCTTAGTAGTGCCGACCGCCACGCCCGCCGGCCGCTACACCCTGCTCCTGGGTCTCTATGACTTGACCGATCCGGCTGCCCGCCTGCCCATCACGACGGCGGCCGGGGTGATAGACGCGCTGCCCCTGGCTACGATTGACGTACTGCCTCCCGGCGAGTAAATGCACGGCAACGTCTACAAAGCCATGCCAAGTTGGAAACGTGGCCTACCCGCCCCAATTCCGCAGCTTGAATCGCTGAATCTTGCCGGTGGCCGTCTTCGGCAATTCGGGCAGGAACTCAATCCAGCGCGGCCGTTTGTAGGCCGCCATCTTCTCCGTGCAGTGGGCCACCAACTCGCCGGCTAACGTTTCGGAAGCGGTGTAGCCCTGCTTGAGGACGACGAAGGCCCGGGGCTTCACCAGCCCGGCCGTATCCCCGTGCCCCACTACCGCACATTCCAACACGGCCGGGTGGCTCAACAGCGCGCTCTCCACCTCCACCGGCGAGACCCAGATGCCCCCCACCTTGAGCATGTCGTCGGAGCGGCCGGCGTGCCAGTAATAGCCGTCCTCGTCCACCCTGTATTTGTCGCCGGTGAAGAGCCAGGAGCCGAGAAAAGTGCGCCGGCTGCGCTCGTCGTTGTGCAGGTACATGAGGGCGGCCGTCTCCCCCTTCACCAGCAAGTTGCCAATCTCGCCGCGCGGCACTTCGTTGCCGTCGTCGTCCACGATCTTCACCTCATAGCCCAGGAACGGCTGGCCGCTGCTGCCCGGCCGGATGTCGCCCGGCCGGTTGGATAGGAAGATGTGGTAATTCTCGGTCGAGCCAATGCCGTCAATAATCTCCAGCCCCGTCTTCTCCTTCCAGGCCTGCCAGATAGGGGCGGGCAGGGCTTCGCCGGCCGAGACGCACAGCCGCAGCGAAGACAAATCATACTCTTTTAGCAACGCCTCGTTACCCAGGATAGCCGCGTAGCCGGTGGGCGCGTTGTAGAGAATCGTGGGCTGGAAGCGGTCAATCATCATCAGGACATTGGTCACCACGCGCGGCGGGCCGGAGAGCAAGACCACGCTGGCCCCCACGTGCCAGGGGAAAATCAGGTTGCCGCCCGTGCCAAAGGTGAAAAAGAGCTTGGCGGCGGCAAAAGTGCGATCCGATTCGCGTAGCCCCAATACGTTCACTCCCCACAACTGGGCCGTCAGGGGCAAATCCTTGTGGGCGTGCAGGATACCCTTCGGTTCGCCGGTCGTGCCGCTAGAGTAGTTCAGGCAGCAGAAGTCGTCGCGGTGGGTGGGGAAGGCGTCTAGTTCAGTGGACTCGCCAGCAATCCAGTCGGCGTAGGCCAGGTCGCCGGGGTGAGAGGAGCGGCCGACTACCACCACCTGCTCCACGAAACCGAGGTCATCGCGAATTGGCTCAATCGCCGGCAGCAGAGCCTCATGCACAATCAGCACCCGCGCCCGACTGTCCTTTAGCACAAATTGGTGCTCGTGCGGCTTGAGCAGGGTGTTCATGCTCAGGGCGACCGCCCCGATTTTGAGGGTGGCAAAGAAGGAGGTGACCCACTGGGGAGTGTCCAGGCACAGAATCGCCACGCAGTTACTGTAACCTATCCCCAATCGCTTGAGGGCATGGCCTACCTGGTTGACCTCGTTGGACACCTGGCCGAAGGTCATCTCCCCTTCCAGGCTGAACAAGGCCACCTTGTCGGCCCGTTGGGCCAGGTTATGCTCCAAAATAGTGACTGCGTTGTAGGTGAGTGGTAGATCGGCCGCTCTCATAATTGCCCTCCCAATACTTAAAGTCCGCAGATTACACAGATTGACACAGATTGAAGAAGGTTATCTGCGTAAATCTGTGCAATCTGTGGACAATCCTTAGACATTATCGGAAATAGACAGGATTCACAGGACTTACACGAGTAGATTTCATCTTGTCAATCCTGTCAATCCTGTCCAAACACTTAATTCCGATAAACTCTCTTATGGTCAGCTTTACATCTGTACGTCCGGCAGGTGCTTCATCGCCTCCTGCACCAGATCGGTTGGATACTCATAGTCCTCCAACCGGCCGTGCAGATAGGCGTCATAGGCCGCCAGGTCGAAGTGGCCGTGACCGGACAGATTAAAGGCAATCACCCGCTGCGTTCCCTCCTCCTTACACTTCAAGGCCTCGTCAATGGCGACCCTGACGGCGTGGGCCGATTCGGGGGCGGGGATGATGCCCTCGGCGCGGGCGAACTGCACGGCCGCCTCAAACGTCGGCACCTGATGCACCGCCACCGCCTCGATGTCGCCATGATCATAAAGGGCGCAGACGTGGGGGGCCATGCCGTGATAACGCAGGCCGCCGGCGTGAATGCCCGGCGGCACAAAGGTATGGCCCAGGGTGTGCATCTTGACGATGGGGGCCATCTCGGCCGTGTCGCCATAGTCAAAGGTGTACTGGCCTTTGGTCAGGGTGGGACAGGCCATCGGCTCGACAGCTACCACCCGCGTCTTCTTGCCGTTGGTGAAATTCTCGTGCAGGAAGGGGAAAGCAAAACCGGAGAAATTGCTGCCGCCGCCCACACAGCCAATCACCACGTCCGGGTACTCGCCGGCCAGTTCCATCTGCTTCAACGTCTCCTGGCCGATGACCGTCTGGTGCATCAAGACCGGCCCCAGCACCGAACCGAGGGAATACTTGTACTTGCCGCCGGAGGTGGCGGCCGCTTCCACCGCCTCCGAAATGGCAATGCCCAACGAGCCGGGGCTGTCCGGCAACTCGGCCAGGAGCTTCTGCCCATAATGGGTCTTGTCGGATGGGCTGGGCGTCACCGTCGCCCCGTAACTCTCCATCAGCACCCGCCGGTACGGCTTCTGCTGGTAGGAGACGTTGACCATGTAGACCTGGCACTCCAGGCCACAGAGGTTGCAGGCAAAGGCCAGCGCGCTGCCCCATTGCCCGGCCCCCGTCTCGGTGGTGAAGCCGGTGACGCCCTCTTCTTTAGCGTAGAAGGCCTGGGCGACGGCCGTGTTGGGCTTGTGCGACCCGACCGGCGAGACTCCTTCGTACTTGTAATAGATGTGGGCGGGGGTGTCCAGGGCCATTTCCAATCGGCGGGCGCGAAAGAGGGGGGTCGGCCGCCATAGCTTGTAGACTTCCCGCACCGGTTCGGGAATCTCGATCCAGCGATCCATACTGACGGCTTCCAGGATGAACTTCATGGGAAATAGTACCGCCAGAAAATCGGGCGTGACCGGCTCTTTGGTGGCCGGGTGGAGCACCGGCCCCGGCGACACCGGCATATCAGGATTGATGTTATACCAGGCTTCAGGGATGTCCTTTTCGGTCAGGAGGTATTTGAATGACTCGCTCATGGTGTCCTCTCGGGTAGTTAGAGTTGAAGGTTGAAGGTTACAGGTTGAAGGTTGGGAATGAGCCTGAGACCTTCAGCCTGGTGAGGTGTCCGAAGTATGCAGCAACTCTTTAGATTTTTCAACTCTCGTTCTTCCAGGATTTTGTGGGGCTTCGCCGTCATGGGTAATCACCGCTGGTTACGCATTGCGGGTTACGCATGACGCGAAGGGCAAGCTAAATTATGCCCTACGCCGGTGGATTTCGCCGGTACCGGCTTTTCGCGGCGGCTTATCTATGCTATGCTATAGGGGTGGTCTACTAACCTGTCTGAAAGCAATTTCTATTTCTGGCAGGTTAGCTATTTGCCCATGAGCGATGAGCCGGCACATCTATTCAAGCTGTTGAGCCACACGGCCGATGGCGCGTTCGTCATCGGCGAGAACCAGCGCATCCTTTTTTGGAATACAGCCGCCCAGGAGCTATTGGGATACACGGCGGCCGAAGTCCTCGGCCGGCCGTGCTGTGAAGTGCTAAAGGGCCGCGACGAACAGGGCTTCCTGTTCTGTCGTTTCCAGTGCGGGGTGGTCCAGAGTACGGCCGCCGGTGATAACCTGCCTAATTTCGATATGTGGGTGCGCGCCCGCTCCGGTAAGCGGCGGTGGGTCAACTTGAGTATCCTGGCCGCCCCTCAGGAACAGTCCCCGCCCCTGATTGTTCACCTGATCCGCGACGCCAGCGAGAAACGACGTAACGCCGAGGTCATCGAGCAGGTCTCGGTCGCCATGTCCCTGTTGCAAGGCCCCAATGTGGTCACGGAACTGTGGCAGGCTCTTTCGCGGCCGGATGAAGTGGAACTGAGCGACCGTGAGCGGGAAGTCTTATCACTGTTGGCCCAGGGGTTGAACACGGCCGACATTGCCCAGGCCTTGACCATCAGCGTCGCCACCACCCGCAACCACGTCCAGAACATCCTCAACAAACTTCACGTCCACAGCCGGCTGCAAGCCGTTGCCTACGCCCTCGAACACCACCTGATAGGCAACGAATAAGAAACCAGGTTTTTGGCAAAAACCTGGTTTCTGCCCCGATTGTGAAGCCAGGCACAAATGATGCGTTTGCACTAGCCCAATAGTGCGTTTGTGTCTTACTTGCCAACCCCCATCCATCGTACAATGTGAAAAAAGGCACAATAGGAGGTGTCACTTGACCTCACCAACGTTGGAAACGGAGCGGGCCGCCCTTCCCCCCCTGCCGGCCGCTCCCATCGCCGATTTACATTTTCTGGAAGAAGTGAGCGCGGCTACGGCCGGCGTCTCACGCTTGGAGATGTGTATTCAGTGCGGCACGTGCGGCGGCTCCTGCCCCTCGGCGGCCGACATGGATCACACCCCCCGCCAGCTTTTCGCCATGATCCGCGCCGGTATGCGCGACGAAGCCCTCCGCAGCAACACCCCCTGGATTTGCGTCTCCTGCTATCACTGCGTCGTCCGCTGCCCCCAGAACGTCCACATTACCGACGTGATGTATACCCTCAAGAGCATGGCGATTGAGGCCAAACAGTACCAGGACTCGACCGCGCCCGACTTTGCCCGCACTTTTGTTGGCTTCGTGGAGAACTACGGCCGCAGTTTTGAGTTGGGCCTGGCCACTCGCCATTACTTGCGCCATTACCCCTTGCGCCTGCCGGGGCTGGCTCCATTGGGGTTGGGGATGCTCGGCCGGGGGCGGATGGACCTCACTCCACGCAAGATCGAAGGGGTGAAACAGTTGAAAGCCATCCTGGCGCGGGCCAGGGAGCTAGAGGAGGAGGCAGGTGGCAAGTAGCAGGTGGCAGGTAGCAGGTAGCGGGTGGCGGGTGGCAAGTAGCAGGTGGCAGGTAAGATTTGCCACTTGCTACTTGCTACTTGCCTATTTGGAGACGATGACATGAAATATCTACTTTATCCTGGCTGTTCGATGGAACGAACCTCGCGGCCGTACCTGGACTCCATGTGGGCTATCGCGGCGCCACTCGGTCTGGAACTGGAAGAAGTCAACGACTGGAACTGCTGTGGGGCGACGGAATACGTCGCCATCAGCCTGGTGCCGGCCTACGCCCTGATTGCCCGCAACCTGGCCCTGGCCGCCGGGCAAGCCAACGGCACGCACACCCTGGTCGCCCCGTGCAGCGCGTGTTACGTGAACCTCTCGAAAGCTGATCACTATATGCGCGAAAGCGACACCCTGAACCAGAAGGTGAACAGCGCATTGGCGGCCGGCGGCTTGAAGTACAAGCCCGGCACGCTGCAAATTCGCCACCTGCTGGACGTGATCATTCACGACCTGGATATGGAGACGATTCAGAGCAAGGTCGTCCGGCCGCTCAAGGGGTTGCGGGTCGCGCCCTATTATGGTTGTATGTTGCCCCGCCCGGACTACGAGAAGCGGTGGAGCAACCCGGAATACCCCAACGAACTGGACCGGCTGCTCAAGCTATTGGGAGCGGAGGTGATTGATTTCCCGCTCAAGACCCATTGCTGCGGCGGCCACATGACCCAGATTGGCCCCGACGTGGCTTACGAACTGATCCGCCGGCTGCTGCACGCGGCCGCCGATTACCAGGCCGACTTGCTGGCGACGCTCTGCCCCATGTGCCAACTGAACCTGGACGCTTACCAGGGGGAGACGAACCGTTATTTTGGTACCCATTACCACCTGCCGGTTTTGTTCTTTACCCAGTTAATCGGGTTGGCCTTTGGCCTGGAACCGGAAGTCCTGGGTTTGGGCAAGGAACTGGTAGACGCCCGGCCGGCCCTGGCGCGGATCGGGGTAGAACTGCCGGAAACGGAAGCCCCAGCCCCGGCCGCCCGCAAAGCCCGGCGGCCGAAAGAGGCCCTGCCCATGCCGCGTATGAGTGATGAGTGATGAGTAATGAGTGAATTACTCATCACTCATCACTCATTACTTGGAGGTAGCTCCATGACTAAACAAACGAACTCTTCCCCAAAGCACGAAGAAAGGATTGGCGTTTACGTCTGCCATTGCGGCAGCAACATCGCTGGCGTGGTCAACGTGGAGGAAGTGGCCCAGTGGGCGGCCGGCCGCCTCAAGCATCGCGGCGTCATCATTGCCCGCGACTACAAATTCATGTGTTCCAGTTTGGGCCAGGAGATGATCGAAAAGGACATCCGCGACCTGGGGTTGACCCGCGTGGTGGTCGCCGCCTGCTCACCCCACCTGCACGAACAGACTTTCCGTACGGCCTGCCAGCGCGCCGGCCTCAACCCCTACCTGTGCGAACTGGTCTCCATCCGCGAACAGGTCTCCTGGGTGCATACGGATAAAATAGTCGCCACCGAGAAGGCCAAAGCCGTTCTGTCGGGTGGGGTGGAACGGGTGCGGTTGCACGAACCGTTAGAGCCATTGCGCGTGCCGGTTCATCCGGCTACCCTGGTCGTCGGCGGCGGCATCGCCGGTATCCAGGCCGCCCTGGAAATCGCTGACAGCGGTTTCCCCGTTTACCTGGTGGAGCGCGAACCTTCGCTTGGCGGCCACATGGCCCAATTCGACAAGACCTTCCCCACCCTGGACTGCGCCGCTTGCATCCTCACCCCGCGCATGGTCTCGGCCGGCAACCATCCTCATATCACCCTGCTCACCTGGAGCGAAGTCACCCAAGTGGAAGGCTACGTGGGCAACTTCACCGTGACCATTCGCAAGAAGGCCCGCTACGTCAACACCGACTTATGCACCGGCTGTGGCATCTGCCAGGAGAAATGTCCGGCGCGGGTCATTGACGAGGAATTTGAGGCCGGGCTGGGCTATCGCAAAGCCATTTACAGCCCCTTCGCCCAGGCCGTACCCAAGTATCCCGTCCTCGACCGCGACAATTGCACCTATTTCAAGAAAGGCACTTGCCGGGCCTGTGAGAAGTTCTGCCCGACGGGGGCGATTGACTTCCAGCAGCAGGACGAAATCATCACCCTAAAAGTGGGCAACATTATCCTGGCGACGGGCTTTGACCTGTTCGACGCCCGCCGGGTGCCCCAATATGGCTACGGCCGCCTGGCCAACGTCTTCACCAACCTGGAATTTGAGCGATTGTCCAACGCGGCCGGGCCGACCAACGGCCGCATCGTTCTGCGCGACGGCGTGACCGAACCGCGCACAGTGGGCATCGTCCATTGCGTGGGCAGCCGCGACCGCAACTACAACAACTATTGCTCAGTGATCTGCTGTATGCAGAGCTTGAAATTCGCCCACCTGGTCAAAGAGCGCACCGGGGCGACGGTCTACAATTTCTACATTGATATGCGGACGGCCGCCAAAGCCTACGACGAGTTCTACCAGCGCGTGCTGGAAGAAGGGACGCTGTTCATTCGCGGCCGGGTGGCCGAAGTGACCGACGCGGCCCGCCTGGCTGGTGAAGAAGGCAAGATCATCATCCAGGTCGAAGATACTCTGGCCGGCCGCCAGCGACGCATCCCCGTAGACATGGTGATTTTGGCGGCCGGGCTGGAACCCCGCCGTGACTCGAAGGAACTGGCCCGGCTGTTTGGCGTCTCCTGCAGCGCGGACGGCTGGCTGATCGAACGCCACCCCAAGCTCGACCCGGTGGCGACCATGACCGAGGGCATTTTCATCGCCGGCTGCGTGCAAGGGCCGAAGGACATCCCCAACAGCGTGTCGCAAGGGGCGGCCGCTTCGGCCCGCGTCCTGGGGCGCATCCAGCAAAAGGAAATCGCCCTGGAGCCGGTGCGGGCCAGCATCAACGCCGACCGCTGCTCCGGCTGCCGCATCTGCAACAACCTATGCCCCTTCAACGCCATCCTCTTCCACGAAGACCAGATGGTGTCGGAGGTCAACCCGGCCCTGTGCCAGGGCTGCGGCACGTGCGTGGCGGCTTGCCCGGCCGGGGCTATCACTGGTACGGTCTTCAGCAATGAGCAGGTCATGGCCCAGATTGAGGGGCTGTTGCTGCTCAATCTGAGTAGAAATGGACATAGGCTGGCGCAGACGTCGGTGCCTGTGGCCGCGTAACCCTCACGAGAAACCTGGTTTTTCCGAAAAACCAGGCTTCTAGGACTGATATGGAGGCAAACCATGGAAGGAACATTCGAGCCAGTCATTATTGGCTTCACCTGCAATTGGTGTAGTTACCGCGCGGCCGACCTGGCCGGCACCGCCCGTGTCAAGTACGCGCCCAACGTGCGCCTGATCCGGCTGATGTGTTCCGGCCGTCTCGACCCCACCTTTGTTCTGAAGGCTCTGGCCAGCGGGGCGGACGGGGTATTGATTACCGGCTGTCACCCCGGCGAGTGCCATTACATCGAGCAGAATTACAAGGCCCTCCGGCGCTATCTCTTGCTGCGGCGGATGCTGGAACAGATGGGGATTGAGCCGGAGCGGGTCAAGCTGGTGTGGGCCAGCGCGGCCGAGGGGGCCAAATTGGCCCAGGAAATTACGGCGATGGTGGAGGAGATTCGCGCCCTTGGTCCTCTGAATTGGCCTGCCGGGGTTCGTAGGTGCGACTTCAGTCGCCCTTTGGCCGCTGAAGCGGCGCCTACGAACCTGGAGGTAGCACGATGAGCGAGAACGGAAAACCCAAGTTTGCTATGTATTGGGCGGCCGGCTGCGGCGGCTGCGAAATCGCCGTCCTGAACATCCACGAAAAGATTCTGGACGTGGACGCTAATTTCGAGGTCGTCTTCTGGCCGGTGGCTATGGACGCCAAGTACCAGGACGTAGAGGCCCTGCCCGATGGGGCGATTACCCTCTGCCTGTTCAACGGGGCCATCCGCAACAGCGAAAATGAGGAAATGGCTCACCTGCTGCGCCGCAAGTCGCAGATTTTAGTGGCCTTTGGCTCGTGCGCCAGTGAGGGCTGCATCCCCGCTCTGGCCAACCTGACCACCCCCTACGCTATCTTCGAGGCGGCCTACGCCGGCCCCTCGACGGACAACCCGCAAGGGTTCCGGCCGCAACCGTCCTGGCCCGCCCCCGAAGGCGAACTGCACATCCCCGAGTTCTATCCGGTGGTCAAGACGCTGGATCAGGTCGTGCCGGTGGACTATACCATCCCCGGTTGCCCACCCGAAGCCCGCCAGATTGCCGCTGTCTTGGACGTGGTTATTGCCGCTTTGCGCGGCCAGGCCACTTTGCCGCCGCCCGGCGCAGTCCTGGGCGCAGGTGGCTCCACCGTCTGCGACGAGTGCCTGCGCTTGCGCCAGGAGAAGAAGATTAACGGCTTTGCGCGCTTGCAACACGTTCGGCCGGACACGGCTCGCTGCCTGTTGGAGCAAGGCGTTTTGTGCAGTGGCCCGGCCACCCGCAGTGGTTGTGGAGCGTTGTGTCCCCTGGCCGGCGCGCCCTGCGTGGGCTGCTACGGCCCGGCCGAAGGCACGTTGGACTACGGCGCGCGGCTCTTGAGCGCAGTGGCCTCGGTCATTGACAGCAACGACCCGGCCGAAATCGAGCGCATCCTGGACGGGATTCCTGATCCGGCCGGGGTGTTCTACCGCTTCAACCTGGCCGGCTCGCTCCTACACGGTGGAAGGTAGAGACGTTCCGCCGGAACGTCTCTACGGAGTTAAACCATGCAACGCATTACGATTGACCCGATCACGCGACTGGAAGGGCATGGCAAAATCGAGATATTCCTGGACGACGAAGGCAACGTCGCCAATACCTATTTTCAGATTCCCGAACTACGGGGCTTCGAACGCTTCTGCGTCGGCCGCCCGGTCGAGGAAATGCCCATTCTGACCAACCGCATCTGCGGCGTCTGCCCGGAGGCCCACCATACCGCTGCGGCCAAAGCCTGCGACGCCGTGTACCACGTAGACCCGCCACCAACGGCCAAGAAGCTGCGCGAGTTGCTCTACAGCGCGTTCTACGTGACCGACCACGCCACCCACTTCTACGCCCTGGGCGGCCCCGATTTCATCATGGGCCCCGACGCGCCAGTGGCCGAGCGCAACATCCTGGGGGTTATTCACAAGGTGGGGCTGGAAGTCGCCGGCCAGGTTATCCAGGCCCGCAAAGCCGGCCATACGGTGATCGAGATGATTGGCGGCCGGCAAATCCACCCCTGCACTTCGATTCCCGGCGGCTTGACCAAAGGCATCACCGAGGAGCAGCGGCAGGAGATCGAGAAACTCGGCCGCTGGGCCGTCGAGTTCGCCCGGTTCTCGCTCAAGCTGTTCAACGACGTTGTGCTGAAGAACTCCCAATATCTGGACCTGATCCTGGGCGATGTGTACACCGACCAGACCTATTACATTGGCATGGTGGACGAGAACAACCGCGTCAACTTCTACGACGGCCGGGTGAGTGTGGTGGCCCCCGATGGTCAACGCATTGGCAAATACGAAGCGGCCGAATACCGGGAGTGGATCGCCGAACACGTGGAA
>JBFMFT010000120.1:0-11774 GCA_040751925.1 Chloroflexota bacterium | reverse complement strand
CATGGCGGTCAACTTGCTCAAACAAGAGAAAACGGCCAAAGGCGGTATCCATGCCAAACGAATGCTGACCGCCTGGGATGACGAATACCTTGTCAAAGTCCTTTCAGCGAGTATGCGATAGCCCTAACAGTAAGGGTGAGAGGGACAGTAAGCAGAGCTTCGTCAGGGTCATTGCTGTTGACGCAGAGCGTACCCGTATAGACGCCCAACGTCAACCCACTCGAATCAAAGATAACGGCCGCACTCGCGCTCTCCCCTCCAGCCACCGTGCCGGTGATCGGCGTAACGGCCGCCCAGGGGAGGTCGGCCGCCGTCGCGCAACTCTCCTCATAGGCCGCCTCTTCTATTGTCCAGGCCAGGTCAGCCCCCCCGTCGTTACGAATGGTCAGCGTTTCCGTCACCACCCGATCCGGGGCTTGCTCGCTGCTAAGGGCGGCCGGTTCAACGGCAATATCGGCTTCATTGACCGTCGGCAACATACACCACATCGTCAACGCGCCCACGTCGTGGGGAACCACGTCGGCGACCGTCAACTGCCACGCGCCAGAAAGCTCCTGCCCGTCAAAGTTCGCCAGCAGGTTATTGGGAATGAATGTGCCTTGAATGGCCGGTATGCTGGAAGCGCACTCATCTTCCACCCGGTCAAAGGCTTCGTCGTCAAAGGTGGCGTCAACGTCGTTGCCGTTGCAGGAGGGCACCGGCGGGTAGCCCGGCCGATCCATCAGCGTTATGGTCGTCCCGGTCTCCACGTGCTGCAGGCGCACCACCAGGTCGCCGACCCAGGTATGTTCGGCCAGCAACGACACGTTCAGGTCTTCAATCGGCCCGACGGTGGGAATGACCAGGGTATCGGTAATCCCGGCCGGGTCGTCGTCGGGGATAGCCGCATTGGGCATACTGCACCCTTCGGGGATAATGGTCACACTGGCCGTATCACTGCCCATTGTCGGCGTGCCTTTGCCGGTGTAAGCCGTCCAGTCGGCCGTGTTGACCACCGACTCACTCACCGTCGTCGTCCGCGTCACAAAGACGCTGGCCCCCGGCTCTAAATCGTACAGCCGGCCAGTGAAGATCGTCCCCAGGTGGCTATCCACCAGGTCATGCGCCCGCAAAAGCGTTTCGCCGCTATTCGTGGCCTGGAAGCAGTAGGTGACTTCCGTGCCAGCGTAAGTGGCAATGGCCTCCGTGGTAGCGCAGGCGTTGGGGTCCATCCCCACCGTCTTTTCCAGGACGAGGGGAGACTCCCCCAGGGTGGGGACAAGACACCACTCCACCACTTCCCCCGTCTCTTCCCTGAAGTTGTCGGAAACGGTCAGCGTCCAGTCGCCGTCCAGGAGTTCCAGGTCGAAGGCATCCAGGGGATTGTTCGGCCGGAACTCACCCTGAATAGTCGGGATGGCTGGTGTGCAAGCATCTTCAACCAGATCAGTCGCCTCATCATCCAGAATGGCCTCGATGTCATCTCCAGCGCAGCCGTAAGGGGTAGCCGGCACACCCGGCCGGTCAATCAGGGTCACGCTGCGGCCGGTACTTTCGTGGGTCAGGGTGTAGACGAGTTGGCCCACGTAAGTGTGGGTGGTGGAGATGATCACGTCCATATCCAGTACGTGATGGGTGTTGGTAATGGCGATGGCGCTACTGGCCCCGGCCGGGTCATTATCGGGAATGGCGAAACCCTCCCCGCAAAAAACACCCGCCCCCAGGCTCAAAACAAAGGCGTCGTTGTAACCATCCAGGGTCGTATCATAAGCGTCGGGTGTCACCGGAAAATTGGCCGAATGGGTGTCGCCCGACAGGTATAAGTTGCCCTGGCGATCCTGGCCCAGACCACATTTGTAGCCACAATCGCTGCTGCTCCCGCCCACGTAGGTCGAATAAGCCAGGCTATCGCCGGTGGGATTGAAGCGGGTCAGGAACACGTCGGTCAGGCCGTTATGCGACAGGTCATAGCCGTCGGGAGTGGTGGGAAAGTCCAACGACCAGGTTTTGCCAACGACGGCCGCCCGGCCGTTCGCATCCACCACCACGTGATGAGCCTGGTCGCTATCGCTGCCGCCCAGGTAGGTCGAGTAGACCAATGCGCTGCCATTCGTGTTCAGCTTGGTCAAGAAGCCATCCCGCACCCCGCCCAGGGTCGTGTCGAAAGCCCCGGCCGTCGTGGGAAAGTTACTCGAATAGGTGTTGCCGCTGACGTAGGCATTGCCATTGCTATCTACTGTCACGTCGCAGTCCTCGTAGCAGTCGTCCGCGCTGCCGCCCAGGAAGGTCGAATAGACCAACGCGCTGCCGGCCGCGTTCAGCTTGGTCAGGTAGCCGTCCCATCCACCATTATAGGTCGTGTCGAACGCCCCGCCCGTCGTCGGGTAATTACCCGACTTGGTGTAGCCGATCAGGTAGGTTGCGCCGCCGGGATCAATGGCAATGTCGCAGTCCCAACAATCGTAATCGCCGGCCCCGATAAAGGTGGAATAGACGAGCGCGCCGCCGGCCGCGTCCAGTTTGGTCACGGCGATGTCCCCCAGGCCATTGTAGGTCGTGTCATAGGCCCCGGCAGTAGTCGGGTAATTCGCCGACCAGACCTCCGACACGACGTAAGCGGAGCCGGCCGCGTCAATGACCACCCCCTCACCGTAATCCTCACTGGGCCCGCCCAGGTAGGTGGCGTAGAAGATGGCCGTGCCGTTGGCGTTCAATTTGGCGACGTAGATGTCCCAGCCGCCGTTGTAGCTGGTGTCATAAGCCCCGGCCGTCACGGGAAAGTTGCTGGACAGGGTTTTGCCAGCCAGGTAGACGTTGCCAGAGGGATCCACAGCCAGGTCATCGCCCAGGTCAATCCCCCCACCGCCCAGGTAAGTGGCGAAGATCAGGTTGCGGCCGGTTTCGTCCAATTTCGCCACGTAAACGTCGGCCGAGCCATTGGGCCAGGGGTCAAACACGCCGGGGGTGATGGGAAAGTCAGTGGAGTAGGTGTCGCCGGCCACGTAAGCCGCTCCGTTACTATCTACCGCCAGGTTGAAGGCCGTCTCGGTACTGGTTCCGCCCAGGAAAGTGCTGTAGAGCAGGTCGGAAGCGTCGTCGGCATTTTGGATTTTGGATTTTGGATTTTGGATTTCAGGAGCTACGGCCGCGCCATGACTCTGCCCATCAGGAACCGGCATTTGAGGAGCTGGACCCGAACGGAAGGGGGTCAGGATGGTCTGGCCCTGGATCGTCGGGGTGGGTAGGCTATGGGGAAGGGTTGCGCCCTCGGCCGCTATGACCGGCAGGAGGGGAAGGAATACATCGCCAACGGCCGTAGAGAGGTAAAGACTGTCAGACCATTTACCCTCACCCTGGGAGGGAGAGGATAAGTGATGAGTGATGAGTGATGAGTGATGAGAGGGGTACGGGGTGAGGGCCACTCCTTCCGCCCCTTCCACCCGCAACTGCACCTGCTGTAGAACAGACTGGCAGTTTGTTCGACAGACCAGGCGGGGGGTGAAGCGGCCGTTCACCCCCACCAGTTCCAGGTCTAACCCTGGATAAAGGTCACGATAGCGAACACCGGTCCAGACGGGCACGTTCGCCCGCCACCTCTCCGGCTCACCCACCAGGTAAGAGACCTGTGTATTCTGGCCGTCGAAGCCAACCAGTTCCAACTGGGGATTAGCCTCTACAAAACTGAGACGAATGTTGACCCCCCGGCCGTGCGCCGGCGGGCAGAGGTGGAAGGGGGCCGGCGGGCAGGGGCCAGCCTCCCCTGGCTCGCGGCTCTGCGGGCCGATCATGGTCAGCCACAAGGCATCCTCGGCCAGCCAGAGCGTCACGTTGCCGCTGCGGGCCTGGAAGCGAGCGCGGGCGTCCCATTGGCCCACGTTTTCGACGAAGAGAAGTGGCTGGTCATTGACCATTGGCAATTGGTCATTGTACATTGACAACCGCCGGCTGGCGGCGGTCGAAACTGCTGACTGGGCGGCCGTTCGCCCGGCCACCCCAATCACAATAACCAGTAAAATGAGTGCCAATAAGAGACGAGTATTCATGGAATCCTCCCTTCATCATTCATCATTCCCAATCTGGTGGCAACGTAATCGCGCCCCTCATCACACTGTTATCGGGGTCGAAGGTGTAGCCCGGCTTGGTGATCGTCTCCACCGTCAGCGTGTAAGTCCCCAGGCCAGCGGCGATATTGAAGTGGGCGATGCCGGCGTGATTGGTCAGGTCGGCTGGTTGGGTGATAGTCACGTCGCCGGCCGCGCCTCTGACCGTCCAGCGAACGTAGACGGCCGCATTAGCCACCGGATGGCCGTTCTCGTCAGTGACCAACACAGCGGCCTGGACGCCGATAAGGTGATAGTAATGCCGGCCGCGCAGCTTGATGGCCGTTGAACGCAGGCAATCTTCCGTGCAACCACCGGCAGCCCCCATGTCCAGGCGAGCCACGTAGTTGTCGCTGCCGCCGTTGTAGCTCGTACCAAAAGACCCGGCCGTCGTGGGGAAGTCGGCCGAATCGGTCAGGCCCGTAATCGTCGCCAGGCCCGGCGCGTGGGCGGCGATACCATAGCCCCAATCGCCGCCGCTACCGCCCAGGAAAGTGCTGTAAAGCAGGCTGCCGCCGGCCGGATCCAGGCTGGTCGCAAAGGCGTCGTTGAAGCCGCCGTTGTGCGTGGTGTCGTAAGCCCCGGCCGTCGTTGGAAAGTCGCTGGAAGCTGTGCGGCCGGTCACGTAAGTCCGACCCGTCGCGTCCACGGCAATAGCCTGTCCGGCGTCGGCGCCACTGGCTCCCAGGAAGGTGGCATAAGCCAGGCTGGCCCCGTCTGGATTTACTTTGGCGACGTAGGCGTCATAATCGCCATTATAGGTTGTATCGAAGGCCCCGACAGTGGCCGGGAAGTCGGCCGATTCGGTGCGGCCGACCACGTAGGCGCTACCTGCCTGGTCTACGGCCAGGCCAAAAGCCCGGTCATAGTTGCTCCCACCTAAATAGGCCGAGTAGACCAGGGCTGACCCGGCCGGGCTGACCTTCGTCACGTAGGCGTCGGCCGTGCCCCCATTATACGTCGTGTCAAACGCGCCGGCCGTCACCGGAAAATCGGTTGATTCTACGTCGCCAGTAACGGTGGCGTTGCCCTGGCTATCTATGCCAATGACGTGGCCATAGTCGGCGCCGTTCCCACCAAGATAGGTGGAGTAGAGCAGGTTGCTGCCAGCCGCGTTGAGCCTGGCCACGAAGGCATCATAGTCACCCCCATTGTAGGTCGTATCGAACGCGCCGGGCGTGGTAGGAAAGTCGGTAGACGTAACCAGTCCAGTGATGAATGTCTGCCCCATCTCATTGACGGCTACGCCCCGGCCGCTATCACTGCCGCTACCACCCAGATAAGTGCTGTACGCGAGTTCCGTACCGGCCATGTTCAGCTTGGCTACGAAAACGTCGTTGAGGCCACCATTATAAGTAGTGTCACAGGCTCCAGGCGTAGTTGGAAAATCATCGGAGCCGGTGCCGCCGGTAACGTAAGCGTAGCCCTCGCTGTCTATAGCAATACCCCAGCCGCTGTCGGCCGCCTGGCCGCCCAGGTAAGTAGCGTAGACCAACTCACTCCCGTCCGCGCTCACTTTAACCACGTAAACCTCGGTGTCCCCCTCGAAGGTCGGATCGAAGGCTCCAGGCGTGGTGGGAAAGTCGGCCGAATAGGTGATGCCGGTCACGAAGGAATACCCGCCCTGGTCAACGGCTACATCGTAGCCAACCTCGAACTGGCTGCCGCCCAGGTATGCGCTGAACAGCAGATCGGATTCATTTTGGATTTTGGCTACTGTGGCGTTACCTGTTCCTTGACCATCAAAGATTGGCGATCTTATGTCCCGGATTGGGGAAGAAAGGGTAATACCCAGGTCGTTGGGTCCGTCCACCTGGAGATACCCTCCCTGTGGAGGGAATTGGCTATTGGCTTCCCCTAGCCAACGCCAGGTCAGGCGGCCGTTGTCGCTCGTGATTTCCAGGTCGAGGCCAGGGTAGAGGTCAACGTAACGCACCCCGCTCCACACCGGCACGTCCGGCCGCCAACCGGCCGGGTCGTCCCCCTTAAAGTAAGAAACGTGGGTCGCCAGGCGGCCGAACGGCTCCAGGCGCGGCCTGGGATTGGCCCCGACAAAGGTCAGCTTGAGGTTACCCCCCCGACCTGGCAAGGGGGCAGAGGCGCGGGGGTGCAGGGGTGATATGCTGCTTCCCTGCTCCCCTGCTCCTCCGCTCCCCTGCTCCATCACCGTGAGCCACAACCCATCCTCGGCCAGCCAGATCGCCCCCTGGCGCAGAGGGGCCTGGAAGCGGGCGGCCGGGTCGAACTGGCCTACATTTTCAATGAACAGGGAGGGGTTGAGGGCAATGGTTTCGACGGCCGCCGGCCGACCCAAGTCACCACTCCCATCACGGATTGTCGTCACCGCTTCAACGGCCGAGGGGCGGCCCAGGTTACGGCTAAGAACGGCCGTCCCTACCAAAGTAGCGACCAATACGGGCAGGATCAATAGATGACGTTTCATAGCTCTCTTTCTAGTAGGGCAATTCGGCGAATTGCCCTACATAACCGTCTGGGGGCAAGGTGATAGACGCGCTCAAAACGCTATTGTCGGGGTCGAAGGTATAGCCGGGCTTAACGACCGTATCCATCACAATCGTATAGGCGCCCAGACCGGCAATATGCGCCAGGCGCGCAATACCAGCCCAGTTGGTCAGGGCCGCCTCATTTTCCGGCCACCCCCCGCCGCTCACCTCCCACCGGACGTAAACCGTCGCGTTCGGCACAGGATCGCCGTTTTCATCCACCACCCGGACGCGGGCCTCCGCGCCGGTCAAATCGCCAAATTGCCGGCCGCGCATCTGAATATCCTCCACCCGCAGGCAGTTGGTGGCGCAGGGCGGCGGTGGCTCAACCGTCATCGTCATGGCTACCGTCCACAGGGGTTGGTCAGGGTCGTTGCCGTGAATAGCCAACGTACTGGTATAAACGCCGAGGGCCAGCCCGCTGGCGTCGAATGTCACCTCTACCGGCGCGCTGTCACCAGGAAGGATTGTACCCGCATCGGGGGTGACGGCCGCCCAAGCCTCCGGTTCATCCATCGTCCAGGTCAGGTCGGCCTCGCCGTCGTTGCTCAAGGTCAGCAGCAAGGTAGCGACGGTATCCACCGTTTGCGTGCTGGTTAGCGCGGCCGGCGTCACGGCCAATTCCGCTTCCCTGACAGTCGCCACCACACACCACTGCACCAGGCGGCCGATTTCGTTGGGCCTGGTGTCGGTCGCCGTCAGCGTCCACGTCCCAGCCAGCGTTTCGTTGTCAAAAGCCGCCAACCGATTATAGGGAATGAAGCGGCCGTCAATGGTGGGGATGCTAGAAGCGCACTCATCTTCGACCGGGTCCAACGCCTCGTCGTCCAGCGTCGCCTCGATATTGTCACCACTGCAAGACGGCGGCGGGGGATGGCCCGGTCGGTCAATCAGGGCCACCGCCCGGCCGGTTTCCTGGTGTTGCAGCCAGAATTGCAGGTCGCCCACCCAGGTATGTTCAACCAACAAGTACACGTCCAGGTCACTGATGAGACCCGTACCCGTAAGCGTCAGGTCGTTGGTCGTCCCGGCCGGGTCGCCGTCGGGAATCGCCAGCAGCGGCCGGTTACACCCCTCGGGAATGATGAGGACACTGGCTGTGTCACTGTCGGCGAGGGGCAGGCCCAACGGGCTATAGGTCGTCCAGGTGGCCGAGTTGACCGTCGTCTGGGTGATGACGGCCGTCGCCGTCACGTAGGTCGTGGCCCCCGCTTCTAGCTCAAACCTGAAATCGGATAACAGCGTCCCCAATTCACTATCGGCCAGGTCGTGCGTACCCAGGGTCAAGGGACTATTGTTTCTCACCTGGTAACAGTAGGTCACTTCTGCGCCGGCATAGACGGCTGCCTCTTTGGTCATGGCGCAGTTCCGGCGATCCGTACCAACCGTCTTGACCAGGCTGATCGGCTCATAAGTGGTCGTAGGCAGCAGGCACCACTCCGTCACCTGGCCCACGTTATCGGCCTCCACGTCGGCCACGTTCAACGTCCACGTCCCGCCCAGTTGCTCCAGGTCAACCGCGCTAAGAGGCGTCTGGGGCGTGAAGCGGCCGGCAATGGACGGCGCGCCAGGGTCACATTCATCCTCGATGGGGCTATCCGCCTCGTCGTCCAGGGTGGCCGCCACGTCGTCGCCATCGCAGTACGGCGGCGGCGGGCCGCCCGGCCGATCCATCAACGGAATAGTGGTCCCCGTCTCCTCGTGGGTCAGGGTCGCCACCAGATCGCCCACGAAGGGATGTTCAACCGATAGGCTCACGTCCAGGTCTAACAAATAGGCGGTGTCGGTGATGACGACGCTGCTGCTGGCTCCGGCCGGATCACCATCTGGAATAGCAAACTCATTGCCACAGAAATTGACCAGATCCAAACGGGTTACGAAGGCATCTGAACCCCCATTGTACGACGTGTCAAAACTGCCAGAGGTCGTCGGAAAATCGGTGGAACTGGTGTTCCCGCTGACGTGCGTAACGCCACCTGCGCTCACGGCCATGGCCCAGACGCTATCGCCGCTCGTTCCGCCCAGGAACGAGCCATAGACCAGAGCGTCGCCGGCCGCGCTGAGTTGAACGACAAAGGCATCCTCACCTTCGTTGTAGGTGGTGTCGTAGCCATCGGGCGTGGTGGGAAAATCGGCCGAGGAGGTGCGGCCGGCCACGGTGGCGATTCCACCCGGCCCGACGGCAACCGGACATTCCCGGAAGACGCCGCCTAATTCGCAATCACTGCTGCTACCCCCCAGGAAGGTACTATAGACAAGCGCATCGCCGGCCGGGCTAATTTTGGTGACGAAGCCATCCCAGGAGCCGTTCAGAGTGGTGTCAAACGCGCCAGGCGTAACCGGAAAGCCGCCGGCGCTGACATGGCCGGTGACGTAGACAGCGCCCGCACCGTCAACCGCCAGGCCATGCGGCTGGTCATTGCCGAAGCCGCCCAACAGCCCGCTGTAGACGAGGCCGCTACCGGCCGCATTCAATTTGGTCACAAAGGCATCGTGAATACCGGCGAAGGTAGTATCGAAGGCACCTGGCGTCGTAGGAAATGTGGACGAACTCGTCCAGCCCGTCAGATAGGCATTACCCTGGTTATCAACCACAATACGATTGCCGTCGTCATCGTCGGGGCCGCCCAAGAACGTGCTGTAGAGCAAAGCGTCGCCGGCCGGGTTCAACTTGGTCACAAAGGCGTCACCGACCCCATCACCACCGTTGTAGCTGCTGTCAAAGGCTTCGAGGGTGGTGGGAAAATTCGGCGAACTGGTGTAACCAATCACGTAAATCGCCCCGGCTCCATCCAGGGCAATGGCGTCTGCGCTGTCGCCCACGCCTCCACCCAGAAACGTGCTGTAAACCAAAGCGCCGGTATCGGTGAGTTTGATCAGCACCCCATCGGAGTCGCCGTTGAAGGTGGGGTCATAAGCACCGGCCGTGACCGGAAAGTTGCCAGAGCTGGAAGTACCGACCAGGTAAGCACTGCCGTCGCTATCCACAGCCATCCCATTAGCTATATCCCACTCCCCACCGCCCACGTAGGTACCAAATAGGAGTTGGCTACCGTCGCTCGATAAGCGGGCTACGAACAGGTCTGTGTTGCCGTTATAGGTTCTATCGAACACTCCTGGCGTGGTCGGGAAGTCACCGGATGAGGTCTCGCCGGCCACGTAAATCGTGCCGTCGGCCGCCACGACCACCGCGTGCGCCGTCTCCCCACCGCTACCGCCCAGGAACGTACTCAGGGCCAGGTCGCCGGTTGACAATGGGTAGCTGGTAACTGGTAATTGGTAACTGTCAGGTGGCGGCTCGGCCGTCGGCGTCACGGCCGCCGTCGTCGCCGGCCGCCACGACCAGAACACCATCAGCGTCAACAAGAAAGGCAAGGCATACAGGTAACGTTGCATAAAGACCTCTCCAGCGGGCATCATTCAAGCCAGTTGACACGAACCGAGATACGACTATCGCTTACATGATAGCAGACAAACGTACCAAAAACGTACCAAAAACGTACCAAAACAGCAGTTTTGGTATTTTCGTTTGGTACGTTGTCTACAAATCAGTTTTGGGCTTGTTGTGGGGGAAATGAGGGTCAGTCACGATTGAAATGTGACCTGCGATAGTGAGCCGCTTATCCGTTTCCATCGGCCGCCCACCACCCTTCTACCCAGCCGGCCGCCCAGGCGGCCGATTGGTCGGTGTGGCAGTCGTTACAGGCGTTGGGCGAGCCATCCGGCCCGAATTGCTCCGTTAGCTCCGGTTGTGGAATATAGCTGAACGTATGGCTGCGCGTCCAGCGCAAAGTGCCATCGCCCAGGTTCATAATGTGGCGGGGCAGGTGGCAGTCGTAACAAAATGAACCGGCCGTCCCCGCTTCGTGGCGGCTGTGTTGGGCAATCTGCCCGGCCAGTTGGCTGTGGCAGGCCAGGCAATAGTCATTGCTGACGGCCGAGGCTTCCAGGATACCCGGCCGGGCCGGTTGCTTGTTGTTGTGGGGGTCGTGGCAGTCGTAGCAGCGCACTTCAGCCTGTTCGTAGCAGACCGACTCAATAAAGGAGCGGAACAACATGCCAATCCCTTTGGGTCGGCCGTCCAGCCACACTTCCACTGTTTGGTCGGTGCGGCCGGGCGTCAACGGGAACTGCTTGAAGTAGTCAGACAGGTCATTGATGCGCCCCTCGCGGCTGTAGCCCGGTTCGTAGACCCGGTAAACTTCGGTGGTGGACATCGAAATATCGGGGCCGTGACAACGGGCGCAGGTACTCAAATCCTGGCCTCTAGTCAGTTGGGGTGGATTGGCGATGAAGGCCACCGGCTGGCCGCGCAGGTTGCTATTCAGAAAGGCCACGACGCGGTTGACGTAGTTACCGGCGAAGTAATTGACGTGCTGGCTGCCCGGCCCGTGACAGGCCTCACAAGCGATGCCGTCATTGACCCAGTAGGTTTCGGCAAAGGTGTGGTCAGCGTCCTTCTGGACAATAGTCAGGTGGGTGGTGTGGCAACGGGCGCAAAAGAGATTCCAGGCCGAGTTGAGGCTGGTCATCTGCGCCCACAAGTCCTCGATGGAGGGGGTGCTACCTTCCTGGAAGTTCCAATAGGGAAAGAAGGCTTGCTGGCCCATTGACCATTCCAGGGGTAGTTTGCGTAACACGCCGCCAGGTTCAAGGGTAAGATAGGTCTGGCGGTATTGGTAGCCGATGACGTAATCAATCCGAAAAGGGACAAACTGGCCGGTAGTCGGGTGGCGGAGGGCCATGTAATAGGCCCCGTCCTGCTGGAAGATATGGGCGGCCGGTTGGTCGTCACCCGGCAATTTCTGGTATTCTGGTGGGAGCGTCCAGGTGGTATCGTTGAAATCGCCGACGACGGAGGCGGCCGAAGGCTTGCGGGTCATTTTGGCGTGGGGCGATTCCTGCCACTGGTCGTAGATGATCTTATGGCACGCGCCGCACGTCTCGGCCCCCACGTAATCGGCGTCGTAGAGCGAGGCGTAGGATTCGTACTCGGTCGAAAAGAAAATGACGGCCGCCAGAGCCAGCACCCCACCACCCAGCCATCGTTGCCAGAAGGGATTCCAGGCACGCCGTGGCGGGGGCTTCTTCCCTTTTTGCGCCATAACTGACTCTACTCCCCCTGATCCTCTGGGACCAATGGCTTAAGATAGGCCAAAAGCTCTGGTACATCGTGTGTGACTGCTGTCCA
>JBFMFT010000012.1:0-25251 GCA_040751925.1 Chloroflexota bacterium | reverse complement strand
TCCTTATCTTGGAAAACCAGAGAGTTGATCGCCCTCCTGCGCCAGCGTTACCCGGCCTGGGATGGCTTCACCCATCTCCCGTTTGTCCAGGATGAGGTAGCCTATAAGCGGGCCACCATCGCCAAAGCCGCCCAACTGTTGACCGAAAAGGAACTGCGGGAACTGATTACCCTGGGTGAGTACGATGAATTCATCGGCCGCCTGGACAAAATCGGCAAACACAACAACCTCCTCTGGCGGCGCGTCCCCTCGGCCGGCGACCTGGCAATTCTGAGCCACCCTCACCTCGACAAGCCCTCCTTCTGTGAGCGGATGCTCCACCTGCTCTACGGCCCGGCCCCGGCCGCCGGCCGCCTGCAAGCCTTCACCGACTACACCGCCACCCACGCCCTGCCCAACAAGTGGCCCTTCGCCACCTATTTCTTGTTCATTTGCCACCCCGACACGGAAATCTACGTCCGGCCGCAGGCCATCCACTGGTTCCTGCAATTCATGGGCCAGCCGGCCGTCTATACACCCATCCCAACGGCCGCCGCCTACCGGACGATCCGGCAATTGAGCCACGACCTGTTGGCCGAACTACACGATTATGGGGCGGCCGACATGGTAGACGTGCAGAGTCTTCTCTGGGTAGCCCACCGCGCCAGCCAGGAAGCCACCGGCGGCCTCACCCTCAAAGACCGTGTGGAGTTAGAATACAACGCCATCGCCAGCCTCAACCCCGCCTACACTCTGGCTGAGTGCGCGGCCGAGACCGGTTTTGACCAAACGACCCTGGCCGGCTGGCTGCAAGCCATTGAGCGCAAGGGTCAGGCCATTCTCTACGGCCCGCCGGGGACAGGCAAGACTTACCTGGCCGAGAAACTGGCCCAACACCTGGTCGCCGAAGGTGATGGATTTATCGAGTCTGTGCAGTTTCACCCGGCCTACTCTTACGAGGAGTTTGTGCAGGGTATCCGGCCGCAGCGAACGGAGAGTGGTCTGGACTACCCCCTGCTGCCCGGCCGCTTCCTCACCTTCTGCCGCCAGGCCCGCCTGCGTTCTGGCCGCTGCGTTCTCCTCTTGGACGAAATCAACCGGGCCAATCTGGCCCAGGTCTTTGGCGAGGTGATGAGCCGGCTGGAATATCGGGAGCGGCCTCTCACTCTGGCCGGCGGCGGTTCGTTCAGCATTCCGGCCAACGTCGTTTTGTTAGGCACGATGAATACGGCCGACCGCTCCATCGCCCTGGTGGATTACGCCCTACGCCGCCGCTTCGCCTTCCTGGCCGTCTATCCCGACTATGGGGTGCTGCAACGCTATCACGCCCGGCAGACGGGCCTGAACGTAGACGGCCTGGCCCGCACCTTGCAGCAAATCAACGACGAGATTGGCGACCCCCACTACGCCCTGGGCATCACCTTCTTCCTGCGGCCGGACCTGCCCAGCCAGTTAGAAAGCATCTGGCGCACGGAAATCGAGCCGTACCTGGAGGAGTATTTCTTCGACCGGCCGGCCCGCGTCAATGCCTTTCGCTGGGAGGCGGTGAAGAGGGTAATTGGTAATTGGTAATTGGCAATTACCAATCACCAATTACCAATTACCAATTACCATGATCATTACCCTCTCCATCCTCGCCGCTGTCCTGCCTACTGTCTTATACGTGGCCCTGGTCTACTGGATTGACCGCTACGAGAAGGAGCCGAAGTGGTTGCTGGCGGCCGCCTTCCTGTGGGGGGCTGTGCCGAGCATTGTTGCCGCCTTCGTCCTGAACACCCTGTTTAGCTTGCCGTTCTATCTCATTGGCAATGAGGCGACGGCCGAGTTCGTAGGCTCCAGTCTGGTTGCCCCACCTGTAGAGGAATCACTCAAGGCGATGGCCCTGTTGGGTATCTTCTTTCTCTGGCGGCACGAACTGGATAGCCCCCTGGATGGCATCATCTATGGGGCGATGGTGGGCATGGGCTTCGCTATGGTGGAAAACGTCTTTTACTTTCTCAGTGTCTACCAGGCTGAGGGGGTGGAAGCCTGGCAAATCAACATCTTCATGCGGGCTATCGTCTTTGGCCTCAACCACGCCCTGTTTACCAGCCTGACGGGATTGGGGTTGGCTGTCTCCCGTCTCACAGCTAACCGCCTGACGCGCTACGCCGCGCCGGTGGTGGGTTGGTCGGCGGCCGTCTTCCTCCACTTCCTCCACAACTTCTCGGCTTCCGTAGGTGGGGCGTTCTGCCTGGCTCTCCTGGCCGGCGATTGGGGTGGGGTGCTACTGCTCCTGGTGATCGTCGTGTGGGCGCTGGCCCAGGAGCGACGGTGGATAAAGGAGTATCTGGCCGACGAAGTGGCGCAGGGAACGTTGACGGCCGCCCAATATGAGATAGCTTGCTCCACCTGGAAACGATTCGGCCACCGTTGGTCGCTGCTATTGGAACGCGGCCCGGCCGCCTACCTGAACGCCTATCGCTTCTACCACCGTTGCAGCGAACTGGCCTACAAGAAGCGCCACCAGGCCACCGTCCAGAACACTCACAACAACCAACTGGTTGGCAAGTTGCGACAGGAGGTGGCCTATCTTAGCCCACTTGTTTCATGATGAACCGCCTCTTTAGCCGGTGCTGGGTTTGTGGGTCTCAATCCAGGCAGCTAACTGAGCGGCCGTCTTGATCCTCAAGATTTGGCGGCCTAACTCGGTTAGAGTCTCGACAGTCAAAGAGGCCAGGCTTTCGGCCGCAATAGAGGAGGGAATGGCAAATTTCTCTTCAACCTGCCTGGACAAAACAGAAATCTGCCCCTCTTGGATCAACTCTCGACCTGCTACTGTTTCCTCAATAGGCGTTAAGTGCAACATCGTTTCAACCTCCTTCAGATTCAGGTGGCTAAATTTCTGAATAATGAACTGGGCTAATAAGGTCAGTAATTGTTCTTGGGTAGCCCGATCCAATGCAGGCAATTGGTAAATCTGTTGCGTCCAGGCGGGAGCATTCTGCCGAATTTCATCTTCGCTTCCGGTTATGAACGGCCGCAGAACATTCAAGACAGGCGAGGGCTGGTCAAGCTGTTGTAGCAGAGCAGGAATGACACCTCGTATCAGTCAGGGAAGCGGCCCATCACCTAAAGTCCCTAACTGCTGCGGGCCAGGATCATACGCCTCGTCCATAAAGAGTATCACAGCAAGCCACGATTGACCATGTAGTTCCGGCCGCTGGGTGTGGTAAAGGCTGATCTGGTGCAGGATGCGCCAATAGATCGCCTTGTCCAAGTACGCTTGTACTTCGACGAAATAGCGTGGATGTCCTGTTTCGGCCGGTTCCAACAACCCATCCATGCGCCGCTCACTGGCCTTGACGACTGGACTCTCAAAGTGATAGCTGCAACCTGGCGCAATTTGCAGCAATTCAAACAGGGCGTGCGGGGCTACCTGGAAGAACTCGTGGAATAACGTATCGGTCTTCATCTTCCTTCCTCCCTGCAGACGTGGTGGCTATCTGTAGGACAAGATGAAATCTTGTCCTACAAAAGGGCCTGAATCTGCTCCCAGTGGGCCTGGTCGTGGTTGGCCACCAGGTAGAGGAGTTCGTGCATGGAGGTCAGGCCCAAGAAGGCGTGCCGGCCGCGCCGCCGCCACATTTTCTCATCTAGCCCACGCAACGTGGTCAGGGTTTGCTGGCGGGCAGCCAGAAAGTCGGCTAAAGCGGCCGGCCCCGACTGACACCAATAACCGCGCCTCTCCGCCCAGTCATCCGGAGTGGCCCCAGGGATAAAAGCATTATCCTGGGCGATGAGGGCGCGAAACCGCTCCTGGTGAATCTCCCGCTCTACGTCGCGCAGGTGGCACAGAATCTCGGTCAACGACCACTCGTGGCCGGCCGGGGGTGGTAATGCGGTTTCTGTCGGGGTTGAAGGCCGGGCATACCAGACCACGCCTGACCCAGACAAGAGCCGTTCCACATCCTCGGCAAAGCGAGCCAATCGCTCCAGTAATTTGGGGACAGGTGGAGCGTCTTGCATAGATAGGCCGGTAATTGATAACTGGTAATTACCAATTGCCAATCACCAATCACCAATTACCTCTTATCGAATAGCTCCTGAAGCCCCGGCCGTTCGCTGGCGCATTGGGGGCAACCCACCTCCGGCACTTCCACGTCTACCAGGTGGCGGCTGCAAAAGGCTTTCACTTCCACTTTACGGCCGAAACCCAGGACGCCCGCCTTCACCACCCCTTCCAACACCAGGTTGGGATTGCTGTTGGCCCGCAGAATGTCCGGCACAGGGCAGTGCGAACAGTCGCGGGGCTGCCAGTGGGGGGAGCGCAGATTAGCCTGGATGAGCCGGCACTCCTGCACCGAATGGCCCCGGTGGTAATCTTCGTAGTAGAAGCGGCACTCCTTACCAGCCGGCGTCAACATGGTATGAAGAAGTAGCAAGTGGCAGGTAGCCAGTGGCAAGTCTTACCTGCCACCTGCCACTTGCCACCTACTACTTGGAGTTATCCCCACTCTGGATAAATGCTTCCGTCTTCGCCAGGCAGAGGCTATCCACGTACTGAATGGGCGGCGATTTCATAAAGTAGCTGCTAGGGCCATAGAGCGGGCCGCTGATCCCCCGGTCGAGGGCCAGTTTGGCGCAACGGACCGCGTCAATCACCACCCCGGCCGAGTTAGGGCTATCCCACACTTCCAGCTTGAGTTCAATGTTCAACGGCACGTCGCCAAAGGAGCGACCTTCCATGCGAATATAGGCCCACTTGCGGTCGGTCAGCCAGGGCACGTAGTCACTCGGCCCAATGTAAACGTCGGTTGGCTTCATCTCGTAGTCAAGCTGGGAAGTGACGGCGTTGGTCTTGCTAATCTTCTTACTTTCCAGGCGAGCCCGTTCCAGCATATTGTAGAAGTCCATATTGCCGCCCACATTCAACTGGCTGGTACGCTCCAGGCGCACCCCGCGGTCGGCAAAGAGGCGGGTCAAGACGCGGTGGACGATGGTCGCCCCTACCTGGCTTTTGATGTCGTCGCCGATGACTGGCAGATTGCGCTTGAGAAATCGCCCTTGCCAGTAAGGTTCACGGGCAATAAAGACCGGAATACAGTTGACGAAGGCGCAGCCAGCGTTTAACACCTGCTCCACGTACCACTTGGTGGCCTCCTCGCTGCCCACCGGCAGGTAATTCACCACCACGTCCGTTTTAGTCTCTTGTAAAATTTCGCGGATCGGCGCGGTCGGGCCAGGCGCTTTGGTGATCTTCTGCGACAGGTAGTAGCCCAGGCCGTCGTGGGTCATCCCTCGCACGACCGGCACGCCCAGGTGAGGCACGTCGGCAAACTTAATGGTGTTGTTTTGGCCAGCCCAGATGGCTTCCGACAGGTCTTTACCAACCTTTTCTACGTCAATGTCCACGGCCACGCTAAACTCGATGTCTCGCACGTGGTAGCCACCCAGGTTGACGTGCATCAGACCAGGCACAAAAGCGTCGTCGGCCGCCTCCTTATAATACTGTACCCCCTGCACCAGTGAGGAGGCGCAGTTTCCCACCCCGATAATAGCAACTCGTACTTTCTTCCTCTTGTCCAATTTCCTCAACTCTTAGACATCGGATGTTTCGGAAACGTCCGATGTCTCACGATCCTGGCAACAAAAAAGCGACACCCTGGGAGGGGGTCGCTTCACAAGTACGCCTGGAGAGATTCGAACTCCCGACCTCTTGGTTCGTAGCCAAGCGCTCTAATCCACTGAGCTACAGGCGCAACCTGATCATTATTAGAAACTCGGTTTCTGCTCGGAGAAACCGAGTTTCTTAGCGGGGAGGCAGGGATTCGAACCCTGGACCGGCGTTTTTAATCACCGGTAACCGCTTAGCAGGCGGCCCCAATCGACCTCTCTGGCACCTCCCCAATTGAAGGGCGTGTTCTAAAATGTTAAAGCGGAGGGAGAGGGATTCGAACCCCCGGTGAGCTTACACCCACTACGGTTTTCAAGACCGTTGCCATCGTCCACTCGGCCATCCCTCCCTCCATAATTGTGTGAGGGCCAAAGCCTAACCAGTATAGCACGGCCGGGCCTCCCTGTCAAAGTCAAAGTGGCTCCAACACCATAACCGGGATGACCCGGCCGCCGGTCCGCCGGGCGTAGGCGGCGTAGCCAGGGTAGAGCCGCACGGCCGCCTGCCAATACCGCTCCCGTTCTTCTTCACTGGCCGGCCGGGCCAGGCATATCTGGCTACGGCCGCCAATCGTCACCGTTGCTTGTGGATTGGCCCGCACGTTGTGGTACCAGGCCGGATGGCGCAGGCTGCCCCAATTCGAGGCAATCAGGGCTACCCGTTCACCGTCCACTACACCTATCAGGGGAACAGAGCGGGGCTGCCCACTCCTGGCCCCGATGGTCGTCAGGGTGACAACCGGCACGCCGGCCAGCAAGCCAGAAAGCGTTTGCCGGCCGTCTGTCAGCCGCAACGCAACCCGATCCAGGTGATGGGCCGTGCGCGAGAAGAACCAGACCCCCGGCCGGCTGGAGGTGATACGTTGTACGATTCGCTGCAAAGAGAACATCATTATGTGGTATCTTCCCGGCTGAACCGCTGAGACGCAGAGGTCGCCGAGAAAATTCAGGTGGAGACTCCGCGTTCTCCGCGCCTCTGCGGTGAGCCGTTACGACAAAGCAATCGGCCGTTGGGGGTCAGCCCCCCACTCCACCCAGGAGGCATCGTAGAGAGCCAGGTTGGAATAGCCAGCCAGGTGGAGGGCAAAAAGCCCCAGCGAGCCAGAGATACCCACCCCACAGTAGGTAATAACCCGCTGCTCCAGCCGCACCCCGGCCGCCACGAACCGCTCCCGAAGGGCTGCGGGGCTAAGGTAAGTCCAATCGGCCGGGTTCAAGTTATCTGGCGAGGGCAGGCTGACCGCGCCGGGGATATGACCACCGCGCAGCCAGCGGCCGTCCACCTCCACCCAATCCTGACCAGGCGGCAAATACAGGCTGCCGTTGGGCGTCCAGACGGCCCGGCCGGCATATTGCTCGGGCGGCCGTGTGTCCACCAGAGCAATCAAGGTGGATGCCGGTCCGGCCGCCACCGCCGCCTCAATTTCGGCGGCCGTCGCCAACCAATGCGCCTGGGGGCGCGGGGTGAACGGCCCGGCCGTCGGGAAGGGCGGAGTTTCACCTGCTTCAACCGGCCGCCCCTCGGCCAACCATTTGCTAATCCCCCCGTTCAGAACGGATACGTTGTCGTGGCCGTAGTAACGTAAAGCCCACCACAGGCGGGCCGCGCCCGAATACTCCGTATCCGCGTAAGCAATGACCCACGTTTCGTCGCCAATGCCGGCCGCCTGCATGACGGCCGCGAAGCCCTCCGGCGGCAATATCCGGTCAGGCACCCCCTGTTCATCCACGTCATTCAAGTCCAGATGCCAGTCCAGGTGAACTGCGCCAGGAATGTGGGTCTCGCGGTAAAGCAGGCGGCCGGAGTTGTCGCCGCGCCAGCGGCCGTCCACGATCCGCAGACCAGGCTGGCCCAAATGCGCCGCCAACCACGTTGTTTCCACCAGGGATTCCATCATTGCTACCTAATCAGAACACCGCTCTTATTCGTGCAAGAATCTGGCTGATTTACGGAGGGGGATGGAGGCCAACGGCCGCCCAAATACGCCGGGCCGTCACGATTTCTTCGTTGTTCAGTCGCAAAACTTGTACGGTGGCGCGCCCACAGGGAGTTGTGCCAATAATATAGATTCCATCCTGGCTCCACGTGAACTGTTCGGACCAGACCTGTTCTCGTGGGTTAAAGAGAGCAACAAGCTCTTGGGTCACTGGGTCAACTGCTTCGGTCCGGTCTTCTTTATACTCATTGCAACGATGGCAGGCTAGACAAAGATTTCCGATTGCTGTTTGACCGCCCTTAGAAGAAGGTTTGATATGGTCAACATCCAGTCGCGTCCCAGTAATGGCCTCTGAACTTCGGCAATAGGCGCACCTTCGGTCACTGGTCGCCCGTAACTGCCTATGCAGGCGGGCCGGGATGCCAGGTGATCTCAATGACCTGCTTCCAACTCCGTTAGGCTGGGGACGCGATAACCACGCCATTTTAGCAGCAAGTAGGCGTATGCTTTGCGAACCATCAGACGATCGGCCGCCATTCGCAATTCCACCAGCATCTCGCGTTCCCGATCCGTCAGATTACCCTGGGTATTCTTCTGCAACAAAAGAGAATGGCGACGTTGCGTTTTCGCCTCCGCGACGCTACGAGCCACTTGCCATAACTCGTCGTCACTGAGCTTCTCCATAGTCCGTAGCTCATCCTGATAGCGGATGGGAATTGTATCTAGCAGAGGGGGAAGACTATCTTGAATTGTCCTGACCGCAATTTCATCAACTGGCTTGCCGGCCATTTCGGCCGCTCGCTGCAAACGGCGGTAAACTGTCTCTGGCAAAGAAATCGTAAGGCTTTGCATATCACCATCCTTTCTCTGCGGGCATTATACGGCAACCATTGTAGAGCGGCAAAAGGGAAACTGTCAGGGGGAGTATTAGCAAACATCCGACGTTTGCCAAACGTCGGATGTTTCCCTCAAAAGTGAAATACACCCACTTTCAGAGCTAGTTTTCTACTCAATGACCTGGGCGGTGATGGTGACAGTGGTGGTGGTGGTTACGGTACTGACCGCGTTGCTGGCCTCGACGGTAGCGACGTAAGTACCGGCCGCCGGATAGACGTGATTCATCACACGCTTACTACCCTGCTGGCCATCGCCAAAGAACCATCGGAAGACCACGTTCGTCCCGGCCGTGATCTGCGCTTGCAGGCGGGTGGCATTGCCCAATACGGTCGGGCTGTCGTTGGTGGCAACCAGCCCGCTGATAGGCTCTTCGACCACGATAGATACCTCGGCGGTGGCCCTGCTCACTAGGTTGCTGGCGGTGACAACGGCCGTGTAACTACCCAGGCTGTAGGTGTGGGTAACGACCGCTCCCAACTCAGGCGGGCTGCCGTCGCCAAAATCCCATTCGTAGCTGGCCCCACTACCTGCATCCAGAGTAGCCGTCAGGGTCGTCGTCTCACCCAGGGCCGTCGGGGCGTTGGTCACGGCCGCCAGCCCACCCATCGGTTCTTCGACGACGACCTGGGTGGCGGCCGTCGCGCGGCTGCCCACATTAGTCGCCGTCACGGTGGCCGTGTACACGCCGGCCGGGTAAGTGTGGGTCACGACTGCGCCAGAGCCGGCGGCCGACCCGTCGCCAAAGTCCCAGGTGAAACCAACGTTGCCCCCGGTCGCCACCGTCGCGGTCAGGGTGGTCGTCTGGCCTAGAGGGGTGGGGCTATCGTTGGCGGCCGTGAGGCCGGTAATACCCACGTCTGGTGTGCGGAAGTCTATCTCCGGCCAGCCGTTCCAGGGTATGGTCAGCCAGCGGCCGTAAGGCTGGAAGGGTAGCCCGGCCGGGTCGTAGCGTAAGCGGACGCGCCAATGGTAGGCGGTCAGGGCAGCCAGACCATTCACCACTTCGTTCAACTCCACGCCAGCTACGCCTGTATCCAGCCAGGCCGCGCTTTCTTGAAGACCCAGGCCATCGAAGGCTGCACCATAAGGCTTGACCTCCCATTCCAGCTTGACCCGGCCGCGCCCAAAGGGAGTGCGCCCCAAGAGAGCCAGGCGGAAGCTGGCCTCGCTGTCGGCAAGTCCGAGCGGGGCAATGGGGCTGAGGTCGTCGCTGCGCCGTTGCTGCGGCCGGTAACTGATACCCCCTCCCTCATTGCCGTAATAGACAAAGAGGCGGCCCTCGTCGCTTTGGCCGTTGTCATAGCCATAGGCCCCCACCAGCACGTCGGCGTAGCCATCGCCATTCACGTCGCCGGCCGCGCCCACGACGTGGCCGAAATAGGCCCCGGCGTGGTCGCTTTGCAGCGTCCAGGCGGGAATGGTGGCTAACCCGGCCGCCGCGCCATAGGATAGATAAGTGCGCCCTTCGTCTGTCTCACCATTGTCAAAGTGGTCGGCCGCGACTACCACTTCGCTGTAACCGTCACCATTCACGTCGCCGGCCGATCCGACGGCCGCACCCAGGTTGGCGCTGGCCTGGTTGCTCTCGGCTATCCAACTGTAACTATCGGCCAGGCCATTGACCCCACCGTTATAGACGTAAGCCTGGCCCTCGTCGGTGTGGCCGTTGTCAGAATCCTTAGCCCCCAGGATAAGGTCACTATAGCCATCGCCATTCACGTCGCCGGCCGCCCCCACCGCCCAACCCAGCAGGGCCCCATCCTGGTTAGCTTCCAACGTCCAACTTGGAGTGGCCTCGAGGCCGGCCGCCGACCCATGCGAAACGTAGACCTTACCCTCGTCTATCTGCTCGTTGTCGAAGTAGGGCGCGCCTATGGTCACGTCGCTGTAGCTGTCGCCGTTCACGTCGCCGGCCGTGCTGACTGACCAACCCAGGTAGGCGGAAGCCTGCTCGCCATCAGCCAGCCAACTGGCAGCGGCGGCCAGGCCAGCCGCCGAACCGTGAAAGACACCGGCCCGGCCCTCATCCACAAAATCGTCGTCGTAGTTGGGCGCGCCTACGATCACATCGCCATAGCCGTCGCCGTTCACGTCACCGGCCACCCCGACGGCCTGACCAAAATTGGCGAAGGCCTGGTCGCTTTCGGCCGTCCAGTTAGCCGTTGACGAAAGGCCGGCCGCCGAGCCATAGTAAACAAAGACTCGCCCCTCGTCGGTCTGCCCATTGTCGTAATTCTTCGCCCCTACGATGACGTCACCGTAACCATCGCCGTTCACGTCGCCGGCCGCCCCGACGGCGTAGCCAAAGGCCGCCCCGTCCTGGTCACCAGTGGCTATCCAGCCGGCGGTGGTCAGCAGGCCGGCCGGGCTGCCCAGGTAGACAGCCGCCTGGCCTTCGTCGGTCTGGTCGCCGTCGTAATACGGCGCGCCCACGATCACATCCGCGTAACCATCGCCGTTCACGTCGCCGGCCGTCGCCGCCGCGTAAGCGTATTGAGCATTATCCTGCTCACCCTCGCCCGACCAATCGGCCGTTTCTGACAGCCCCTCCACCGCCCCATGAAAGACGAAGGCCCTCCCCTCGTCGGTCAGGTCGTTGTCGAAGTAGTTGGCTCCAGTAATCACATCGCTGTAACCGTCACCATTCACGTCACCGGCCGTCCCCACCGCCCGGCCGAGGAACGCGCTGGCCTGGTCACTCTGGTAATCCCAATCGAAGGCGGCCGGCAGGCCGTTTGGGCCCCCATAGTAGACGGCCGCCCGTCCTTCATCGGTTTGGCCGCCGTCGTAGGCTGGCGCCCCGAGAACCAGGTCGGCGTAGCCATCCCCGTTCACGTCGCCAGCCACCCCTACCGACCAGCCATAAGAGGCCGACGCCTGGTTGCTTTCGCCCGTCCAGTTGGCCGTGGCGGCTAACCCGCCGGGCGAACCATAATAAACGTAGGCCCGCCCCTCATCCTCTTCACCGTTGTCGTAATAGTAAGCCCCCACCGCCAGGTCGGCGTAGCCGTCGCCGTTCACGTCGCCGGCCGTGCTGACCGCGTAGCCAAAATAAGCATAGCGTTGGTCGCCCTCGGCCGTCCAATTGGCGGTGGTGGAAAGACCGGCGGCCGAGCCATGAAAGAGGTAGGCCCGCCCTTCGTCGTATTGGCCGTTGTCATAGTATTGCGCCCCTACCACCACGTCGTTGTAGCCGTCGCCGTTCACGTCGCCGGCTGCCCCCACCGCCCGGCCGAAACCGGCCAGGTATTGGTCGCCCTCGGCTGTCCAGGCGGCCGTCGTCGAAAGCCCGGCCGCCGAGCCGTAGTAAACGTAAGCCCGGCCCTCGCGGGTGTGACCGTTGCTGTAACGGTGCGCCCCCACAATCACGTCACCGTACCCGTCACCGTTCACGTCGCCGGCCGTACCGACGGCAATGCCAAAGCTGGCGTTGGCCTGATTGCCTTCGGCTGTCCAATCGGCCGTCAAGCTGAGGCCGCTGGCCGAGCCATAATAAACAGTAGCTCTACCTTCAGACGTTTCGCCGTTGCTGTACTGGTAAGCCCCTACAATCACGTCGCTATAACCATCGCCGTTCACGTCGCCGGCCGTGCCGACGGCGTAGCCAAAGTTAGCGTAATTCTGGTTGCCCTCGGCTGTCCAGGCTGGCGCGGCCAATAGGCCGCTGGCCGAGCCATAGTAGAGGAAGGCCCGGCCTTCCCAGGTCTGGTCATTATCGTACCAATTGGCCCCCACAATCACGTCACTGTAACCGTCGCCATTCACGTCACCGGCCGTCCCCGCCGACCACCCGTAGTGGCTGTAGGCTTCGTCACCTTCGGCCGTCCAGTCCGCTACGTCGGGCAAGGCGGCCGCCCGGCCGGGCGGGAGAGCGGCCCATAGCCATAGGGTCAGCAAGACAACCGGCCACACACAGCAGGCGCGGCGAACAATCCCCATTCTGGTCACGATATTACCTCCTGGGGATCATTATACTAAATCCTGTAGGTTTTAGAAAACCCACACGGATTTCAATTGCCTTCTAGTTTTGTAGCAGGGGGAGAGAACTTTGGTAAGGATTGACCAGGACAAAGCTGCTGGTGACGTTATCTCCCTCGTCACTCTCGCTGACCTGAGCCGCGCTATCCACCTTCACCCAGAAGTGGTGGTAACCACTGGTCAGCCCCGGCCATACCACCGTGGCCTCCTGCGGCTGGCGGGCGCAGCCGCCCACGCTGCCGATGGTGGTTGTGCCAATCAGTTGGGTTAGGTCGGGGTCGGCATAGAAGGAGACCTGGAAAGGGGTCGTGACCTCCGTGTTGCCGTTGTTGCGGACGGCCGCTTCTAGCGACACGTCTACGGTCCCCCCTGGAGTGCTGGTGAAGGCCACTGACGGAGCCAGCTCATCGGGGGTCAGGTTGAGGGTAAGCGGCCGGGCAACCACCTCGTCGCGGAAGGTCTGCCCCATTTGCGTCAGTCCGGTCAGGTCCTCTGTCAGCAGGTTGCTGGCCCCACCCGTCACCCCCACGTCCACGTAGGTACTAAACCACATCCATTGCTGCACCAGCCGGTCGTCGTCGCGGGGGAAGCCCAGGTCAGGGTCGGCCGCTCCTTCTAAATAATCAAAAGCCCCCACCATGAAGTCAGAGACGCGCGGGGGGGTAAAGCAATTGCCATACTCATCTTGCAAATAGCAGGTGGTGGGGTTTAGATAATTGTCATAGTCTATGAAGACGTAGAGAATGGAAAACTCGGACAGGATGAGCGGCTTGTCCTGCTGCCCGTGTTCTTTCATCCACGTCCGCATAGCCACCACGTGTTCGGCAAAGAGGTTCAGGTCGTCGTGTTCGGCGTAACAGTAAACGTTGTCCAGGGGGCAAAGAGCCGGGTCGCCACCGCTTTCCAGAATCGCCAGTTCTGGGTCAGTTCCCAGGGCGATGTGCGCCCCTGTGCCGCTGCCGTCGGCCCGCTTTTCCGGCAGAATGTAAACGTGCATATTCCACACGTCTACAGGCATCGGCGCGTGGTATTGCTCGCGGTAGGCTGCCCACATTTGCTCCAGGTATTGCAACCGGCCGGCCGTCACCTGTACTAATCCCGATATAGCAACCTGGGCCGATGGGTCGCGCTCTTTGATGAAGGTGTAAACGTCGTGGTAGGCGGTAGCGTAAACGTCGGCGTAGGTGTCGTCCTGCACATCTACGCGATCCACCTCGTTGCCCACGATCCACAACGCGCCTGGTCGGCCGGCAAGGCGATTGCCCAGGCCACTTTCGGTTAGTGGGGGGGTGGTTGTGTAAGTGGGCAAGTAGCCACCGTTGGCGTCGCGATCCTGCTTGACGCGGATGACCGGCACAAATTCAACGTCGCCGGGATTGGTCACGTATTCGTCGGCGGTGAAGTTCAACCGCCAGCCAACCCCCAATTCCGGCAACCATGCGGTGTCCTCTGCTTCCCAGGACACAGCCCCATAGCGGCAATTCGGGCCAGGGGTGGTGGTAGCCCCGGCCGGTGGTGGAGCGACGGTGACCAAGCCAGTCCACTCGCTACCATAATTTGCCCCATCGCCAGCGACGACCCCTGGTTCGGCCGCCGCCAGAATCAGATTATGGGCCAGAAGGCTGGTTGTCAGGGCCACCAGAGCCACCAAGACCATTAGCCAACGTAAAATAACCCCGCGTATTCTGCCCATGACTACCTATTATAGCCGATAGCCGCCGGTTGCCCATAGCGCGCCTATCCTAGCCAAACTGTGGGGTTTTGATGAGCGGCCGTGTTTGCGGTAAACTCTGGCGTAAGGCGTATTGCGTACTGCGTAACGGATTACGCAACGCGCAACACGATTATCGAATTATGTCCAGCGTGTACGAGACCCTTTTAGACAAAGTTCACCAAATCTACGATTTAGAAAAGGCCGCCAGGGTATTGAGTTGGGATCGGGAGGTGAGTATGCCCAGGGGAGGCGATACAGCCCGCATCCAGCAGTTGACCACCCTGCGTCGTCTCAGCCACACTCTGCTAACCTCCGATCAAATGGGCGACCTGGTCGAAGCGGCGGCCGTCGAACTCAACGGCGTCGCCTACGAGAGTAAACAAGCCAGCCTGGTGCGCTTTCTCCGGCGCGACGTTCACAACGCTCGCAAGCTGCCGTCCGACTTCTTTGCCCACCTGACGGCCACCACCGGCCAGGCGGGGACGGCCTGGAAGCAGGCCCGCAGCGATAACGATTTCGCCGTTTTTCAACCCTGGCTAGAGAAAGTCGTGGCCTTGCAGCAAGCAGTGGTCGAATTATTAGGCTACCAGGACGAGCCTTACGACGCCCTGCTGGACAAGTGGGAGCCAGGGGCCAAGACGGCCGACGTGCGGGCCACTTTTGCGGAGACCAAACGGGCCCTCCTGCCGCTCTACCAGACCATCCGCGAACGCGGCGCGTGGGTGGATGATAGCTGCTTGCACCAGCCTTACGACGTGGAGAAGCAAAAGGCCATTGCCCACTACCTGGCGGCGGCCGTTGGCTACGACTTCGAGCGTGGGCATTTGGGCGCGTCGGTCCACCCCTTTTCCACCGGCTTCGCCCGCGATGACGTGCGAATCACCACCCGTTATTACCCCGACTTTCTGGGTATGGCCGTTTTCGCCACTCTCCACGAAGCCGGCCACGCCATCTACGAACAGAACACCGACGCCGAATTGACCCGCACCCCCCTGGCCCGTGAGACCTCGGCCGGTTTTGATGAATCCCAATCGCGGATGGCCGAGAACATGATCGGCCGCAGCCGCGGCTTTTGGCGGGTTCATTTCCCCAGGCTGCAAGAAACCTTCCCCCAGCAGTTGGGCGACTGCACCGTGGACACTTTCTACCGGGCCATCAACAAGGTCAAGCCTGGTCTGATTCGGGTGGAAGCCGACGAACTGACCTACAACTTTCACATCATTCTGCGCTTCGAGTTGGAGCAGGGGCTGATTCACGGCGACCTGGCCGTGGCCGACCTGCCGGCCGCCTGGAACGAGCAGATGCAAGCGACGTTGGGCCTCACCCCACCCGATGACCGCGAAGGGGTGCTACAGGACGTGCATTGGTCGTGGGGCTACTTTGGCTACTTCCCCACCTACGCCCTGGGCAACCTGTACGCCGCCCAATTGTACGAAGCGGCCGTCAGCCAAGACCCCACTATCGGCGAAGAGTTGGAGAACGGCCGCCCTGAACCCCTGTTAGCCTGGCTGCGGGAGAACGTTCACCGGCCTGGCCGCAAATTCCCCCCCAGCGAACTCATCTGGCGGGCCACCGGCCGGCCGCTCGGCCACCAGGCCTTTGTCCGCTACGCCACCCGCAAGTTTAGCGAGATTTATGAACTGTAGGAGGGGACTTGGGGAACTGAAGGAACTCAAAGAACTTGCCTCAGTTCCCTCAAGTTCCCCCAGTTCCTATTAGAACAGCTTGGCAGACAACAAAGGAAAGCAAATGACCAGTTACTCTACTCTCTTAGAAAAGATACACGAAATCAACGACCTGGAAAAAGCGACGGCCGTACTGGGCTGGGACCGCGAGGTGATGATGCCCAAAGGGGGGGCATCCGCCCGCATCCAGCAAATCACCACCCTGCGCCAGATGACCCATAGCCTCTTTATCGCCGACGAGATCGGCGAATTGATGGCAGGGGCGGCGGCCGAAGTGGACGGGGCCGGTTACGATAGCCAGGAGGCCAGCCTGCTGCGCGTCCTGCGGCGCGATTATGAGCGGGCGCGCAAGCTGCCGTCGGAGTTCGTCGCCCGCATGAGTACCATCAGCGGCCAGGCCCGCGTCGTCTGGGTCAAGGCCCGCCAGGATAACGACTTCGCCAGCTTCCGGCCCTGGCTAGAGCAGGTGGTTGGCTTGGCCCAGGAAATGGCCGAACTGTATGGCTACCAGGACGAAAAGTATAACGCGCTTCTGGACGGCTACGAGCCGGGGATCAAGACGGCCGAGGTGAGGGCTATCTTCAGCGCGGTCAAAGGGGCCCTCGTCTCCTTGCGCCAGGCCATCGTCGAACGGGGGGCGGCCGTAGACGACGCCCTTCTCCACCAGACCTACGACGTGGAAAAGCAAAAGGCCTTCGCCTACCACATCGCCGCCGCCGTTGGCTACGACTTTGAGCGGGGGCATTTGGGGACGGCCGTCCATCCCTTCGCCACCAGCTTCTCCCGCGACGACGTGCGGATCACCACCCGATGGAATCCCAACTTCCTGAACGAGTCCCTCTTCGGCACATTGCACGAAGCGGGTCACGCCCTTTACGAACAGGGGATGCACCCCGACCTGTCGCGCACCCCCTTGTCGCGGGGGGCTTCGATGGGTATTCACGAATCCCAATCGCGGATGATGGAGAACATCGTCGGCCGCAGCCGCGGCTTTTGGCGCGCCCACTTTCCCACCTTGCAATCCTACTTCCCCGACCAGTTAAATTCGTGCAGCCTGGATCAATTCTACCAGGCCATCAACAAGGTGCAGCCATCGCTGATCCGCGTCGAGGCCGACGAAGTAACCTACAACCTGCACATCATCTTGCGCTTTGAGTTGGAGCAGGCCCTGTTGAACGGGGAACTGGCGGTGGCCGACCTGCCGGCCGCCTGGAACAACAAGATGAACGAACTACTGGGCGTCACACCTCCCACTGACACCTTGGGGGTTTTGCAGGACGTTCACTGGTCGGCCCCCAGCTTTGGCTACTTCCCCACCTACGCCCTGGGCAACTTGTACGCTGCCCAATTCGCCGAAGCGGCCCAACAACAGCCGGCTGTTCGTGAAGGATTGGCGAACGGGCAGACGGCCGCCCTGCTGGCCTGGCTGCGCGAGAACATCCACCAACACGGCCACAAGCTGACCCCTGGTGAGCTAATCACGCGGGCTACCGGGCAGCCGCTCTCCCCGGCCGCCTTCGTGGCCTACGTCAACACCAAATTCGGCGAAATCTACGCACTATGAAGGCTGAAATCCTGGTATAATGGGATAAGACATCGGATGTCTTCGAGACATCCGATGTCTGAGGCGCGCCATGGCTTTCACCGTCGGCGAGTACAACGACCTGATTCAACTGCTCAACACCCACCCGGAGTGGCGGGGGCAGTTGCGTAACCTGCTGATTGCCGACGATCTGGCCGAAATACGGGCTATCCAGCGTGAAACCAACGAAATCTATCGCCGTATCATGCAGCGGCAAGAGTCGGTTGAACAGCGTCTTACCAGGCTGGAACAAGCAGTGCAGGCTCTCGTCGAGGGCCAGAAGCAGACTGAGGCTCACCTGAAGCGTTTAGACGCACTCTTGCAACAACAGGGCGCGCTCTTGCAGCAACACGACGAACGCCTGGCGCGGATGGATGAACACCTGGCGCACATTGACACCCTTCTGCAACAGCACAGTGAACACATGGCCCGTATTGACGGCCACCTGCAGAAGCACGATGACCAACTGGGTGATATGCGGGGTTGGATTCTGGAGGCCAAGTACCGTGAGCGGGCCCCATCCTACTTCGGCCGCTATCTGCGGCGCGGCCGGGTTGTCCGGCCGACTGACCTGGACAAAATAGACCAGGCTTACACCAATAGGCAATTGAGCGAAAAGGAATGGGAATCGCTGATGGCCCTGGACGTTTTACTGCGGGGGATTAGTCGCCAGGAGGAAGCGACCCGCGAACTGTTCGTGGCTTTGGAAGTTTCTACGACCATTGATAGCTCGGACGTGGAGTGGGCGCACGAACGGGCCGGCATTATGCAGAAGTTAGGCTACCTGGCGGTGGGGGCTGTGGGCGGTCTAGGCATCCTGGCCGAAGCCAATCAACAAGCCCAGAAACTAGGGATTGTTGTCGCTCTGGATGGACACGTACAAGAATGGCCGCGCTACGCGCCCTTGCTATAAGGTTGGCGCAGGGAGACCGGCCCGACCGCCTCTTTGGCCCGCAGGCGCAGGTTCAGTATTTCCACGAACACCGAAAAGCCCATAGCGAAGTAAATGTAGCCCTTGGGGATGTGCAGTCCCCACCCTTCGGCCAGCAGCGACATACCAATCAGCAGCAGGAAACTGAGAGCCAACATCTTGACCGTCGGGTGGTCGTTCACGAATTCGCTAATGGCCGTCGAAGAGAACAACATGATAATGACCGCAACGACCACCGCCGTAATCATAATCGCCAGTTCGTTGGCCATGCCGACGGCCGTAATCACCGAATCCAGCGAAAAAACCACGTCCAGCAACATAATCTGGACGACCACACTTGTAAAAGTGGCCGTTACTTTAGCGTTGGCGTGCCCCTCCTTACCTTCCAGCCTGTCGTGAATTTCGTGGGTAGCCTTATAGAGCAGGAACAGGCCGCCGATGAGCAGGATGAGGTCGCGGCCGGAAATCGGGTTGCTGACAATCGAAAAAAGCGGCTCTTCCAGCCGGATAATCCAGCTGAGAGATAACAGCAAAGCCACACGGGTCAGCAGGGCCAAAGCCAACCCCGTCTGGCGCGCCCTAGCCTGTTGGTGGCCTGGCAGCTTGCCAGCCAAGATCGAAATGAAGACGAGGTTATCAATCCCCAACACAATTTCCAGCGTCGTCAGGGTTAGCAAAGCAATCCAGCTTTCGGGGTTCGTTATCCAGTCCATTCTCTCTCCAATGATGAATGATGAATGATGAATGGAAGAAACTGTTCATCATTCATCGTTCTGCATTTCTTCTTCCGGCAGCGGATATTCGATTTTGGCGCGGGCCACCGCCCGGCCGTCTACGTCTAGCACCGTGAAGTGCAAATCGCCAGGGTAGATCAATTTATCGCCGATGCGCGGCGGGCGGCCGAGCCGCGTCACGATGAGGCCACCCACCGTCTCCACGTCTGGCAAATCCTCATCCGGCCCCAGGTAGACGTAATCCTTCAGATTGTCCAATAGATAACTGCCCGCTACCTCCAAAAGCCCCGGCCCCAGTTCCACCAACGGCTCCTTCTCCACGTCAAACTCGTCGCGCACCTCCCCCACCACTTCTTCCACCAGGTCTTCCAGGGTGACAATGCCCGCCACGCCGCCAAACTCATCCAGCACGACGGCCATGTGCATACGCTGGCGCTTGAAAGCGGCCAGCAACTGCTCCACCGGATAATCTTCAGGAATAGCCAGAGCCGGCCGCAGCAGCAGGCGAACGTCCAGTTGACCCTTCGTGCTAATCTGCTGGCGCACCAGGTCCTTGACGTGCAAGATGCCCAGAACGTGATCCAGGTCGCCCTTATAGACGGGAAAACGGCTGTGGCGGCTCTCCGTGACCAATTTGAGCAATTCGGCCTGGGGAACGTCGTGGGCAATGGCCTGCACCTTCGGCCGCGGCGTCATCACCTGGCCCACCTGTCGCTCACTAAAGTCAAAAATGTTCAGGATGATCTCTTCCTCGTCCTCATTGAGCATTCCCCCTTCTGCGCTCTCAGCGACGATCAGTTCCAATTCTTCCGAGGAGTGCAGGCGGGCGTGGCCCTCGGCCGGCGGCACCCGTAGCAGCCGCAACAAGACGCCGCCGATGGCGTTTAACAGGCGCACCGGCGCAACGAGAATCGCTTCCGAGAGGCGCATGGGAGCGGCGACCAGCAGGGCCGCCTTGAAGGAGGCCGCCAGGGCCAGCGATTTAGGCACCATCTCCCCAACCACAATGTGCAGATAGGTCAACAGGCCCAGGCTGGCCGCCGAAGCCACCGTGTGGACGAAAGCGGCCGGCGGCTCCGCCTGCAACCAATAGGCCAGGTAAGGCTCCACGAAGTGGGCCACTTGCTGTTCACCATACATACCCAGACCCAGGGAGGCGACGGTAATGCCCAATTGGGCGGTGGCAATGTAGCGATCCTGCTTGGCCGGCGAATCGAGAACGGCCAGGACTTGGGCCGCCCGGCCGACCCCCTCTTGCGCCTTCTGCTCCAACTGGCTAGGGCGGACACTGATGATGGCAAATTCGGCCGCCACGAACAAGCCGTTGACCAACACGAGCAAGAGGATAACCAGAGAAGGCACGGTCAACGTGCTGAGGGCAGGCAAGCCTTCACTCATGTTGCATGACTTCCCATTCGCCAATGTGGGAAACCGCGCCGGTTGGCGTGGTTTGCAGAGAGAGTTCTGTAACCGTGAAATCATCCATCACTTCGACGCGAATGGCCGTGTCACCCACCGTCACCTCGTCGCCAACGACGGGCGGCCGGCCCAATTCGCTCAAGACGAGACCGCCCAACGTATCCGCCTCTCCCTCCGGCAATTTAAGATCGAGGTATTCATTCGCGTCTGTTACCAGCACGTCACCACGTAAATAGATGCGCCCTTGCTTATCCAGGGCGATGATCGCCATTTCGCCTTCGTCGAACTCGTCCTGGAGTTCACCAAAAATCTCCTCAATCAGGTCCTCGAAGGTAATCAGCCCGGCCGTGCCGCCAAACTCATCAAAGACGATAGCCATGTATTGCCGGTTGTTATTGAGGGTTTCCCAAACCTCGGAAATGGGCAGGCTTTCTGGCACGTGAACGACCTCGCGCAGAATCTCGGCCAGGTTTTCGCGACCGAGAACGTGCAGGCGGAACAGGTCTTTGACGTGGACAAAGCCAATGATATTGTCAATCGTGTCCTTATATAAAGGTATGCGGGTGAAGCCTTCCTCAACGGAGAGTTTCATCAATTCGCGCACGCTGCTGGCGACGGGGGCGGCCACCAGGCGCGTCCGGTGAACCATGACCTGGCGGGCGGTCAGGTCGCGCATACGGAAAGCATTACGCAACATTCGCCGTTCGGTGTCATCCAACAAACCTCCCTGGTGGCTTTCCGTCACCAACAATTCGATCTCCTCTGGCGAATGGACGTGGGATTGCCCCGGCGCGTCCTTTTGCCCCAGTAAGCGTAGAATCAGGTTGCCGCTGCCATTGAAGAACCAGATGAACGGGCGAAAAAGCCATAGTGACCATTGCATAGGTACGACGACGGCGCGGGCGACATCCTCCGGGTATTGCACGGCGATGGATTTGGGCAGTAGTTCGCCCAGGACAACGGACAGTATGGTGAGGAGGATGAGGATGCCGGTGGCGGCGATGGAAGCGGCCACTGCTTGAGTCACTCCATCTGGCTCAACTGCCTGCCCTAAAAGCGGGCGGACAAAGGTAATCAAGGCGGCCAGGGGCCGGACCAGGTGCGGGGCTATCACCGATTGTCCATAGGCCCCTAACACCAGCGAAGAGGCGGAAATCCCTAGCTGGCAGGCAGCCACGTAGCTGTCCAGCTTGCGGCGGTCTTCGAGAACGGGGGCCAGACGGCCGGCCAGGCGGTCGCCGGCCGCCGCCATTTGGCTCACTCGTGTCTTGCGTGAGGAGACGGTGGCAAATTCACCCGCCACGTAGAAGGCGGTGACGAAAACCAGGAGGGCGATAGCCGCGACAATCGCCAGGGTATCGAGCATCGTAGCGTCTGGGGAACAATAAGAGATGTGAAGACTGGCGCGCGGCCGTCTTTCATCTCAGATCACCCATTGATCCATTATAAAGCATTTAGGGGTTCGATCAAAGCGGCCAAAGACCAGACCTGACAGGTCTCTGAGACCTGTCAGGTCTTAACAATCGTCAAGGCCTCGATCTCCATCCACTGGTGAGCGGTCGTTGGCAATACGCCCCAGGCCAGCCGGCCGCGCGGCGTGGCAATCAGGTATTGGTTATCCATCCAGCAGACAAAGCCGAGCGGCCCACGCGGGCTGCGCGACGTCCGCAACACTTCCCGGCCGCCCACCGTAAAAAGACAACCCTCGTTGCGCCAGGCCAGGTAGTAATCATGCCACTCACTTAGGTCAGTGTCCAACTGGGTGTACGAGATACCTAGCCGTCGCTGCACGGCCGGCCACAGCCGCCGCCGCAGCCGGCCGCTCTGATTGAGGAGCAGGATGATCGGCGCGAGAGGGGCCAGGGCGCGGCCGGCGGTGGCGTCCAGGGTGGCGGCGAACCAACCCCGCCCCGGCCCGGCCGCAGCCAGAGGCAGATCGCTGGGGGCTGAGGCATAGAAAAACCATACCGCCTGGGGTAGAACCGGCCATCTCACCGTCGGGTCGCCAAAGGGAGCGTTCCAGAAGCCGAAGCCGGCCGTCCCCACCAGTCCACCGGCCGGGTGGGAGAAACGCGCCCGCAGCCGCAGTTCAACCCCCGGCCGCCAGGGGTAGTCCGGCCGGCGGCGGCGGTGGTAATCGTCCACCTGGGCGTCGGCGTAACCCCTGGCAGTAGGCGGCAGACTCAGGCGGAGGGGCGGCCCCTCCACCACCACCCCGCCGTTTATTTGCAAACGGGTGAGAGGAGAATCTATACCTGACAAGGTGACAAGGTGAGAGGGTGACAAGGTGAAGAAAATGCCAGTTTATGACCGTTGGCAGTATAACATGAATCGTATGGGTAACTGTTCAGCAAGAAACCAGGTTTTTCCCTGGCAGAGCGTGATGATTGGCAACAAAAAACCTGGTTTCTTCAGAGGGCCTGAATAGTTACTCGTATGGCGTGACGGATTACGCAATACGCAATTATCAGGTATAATCCCGTCTTATGGAACTGACCTGGTATGGATTAAGTTGCTTTCGCTTGGTCGAACGGGGGCAGGCCACCATTGTCACCGACCCCTACGATCCGAGCCTGGGGCTGCCCTTGCTGAAGTTGAAAGGGGACGTAGTCACCGTGAGCCACGATGCACGCGGCCATAACCACGTGGCGGCCGTCGCCGGCTACACCCATACCCTCAACGGCCCCGGCGAATACGAGATTGGCGGCGTCTTCATCACCGGCGTAGCCACCTCCCAGGAAGCCCGGCCGACCCAGAACGTGCTGTACGTCTTTGACTACGACGGACTGACGGTGGCCCACCTGGGCGACATGGAGAAAGTACCCACCCAAACCCAGATTGAGGCTTTGGAACAGGTAAACGTCCTCCTGGTGCCGGTGGGCGGCGGCAATAGCCTGAGCGCGGTGCAGGCGGCCGAGTTGGTCTCCATGCTGGAACCCAGCATCGTTATCCCCATGCACTACCGCCTGCCTGGGCTGCGCCTTGAACTAGACGGTGTCGAACGCTTCCTCAAGGAAATGGGGGTGACAGAAGCCAGCCCGGAAAACAGCTTGAAAATTGCCGCCGGTTCGTTACCCGAGGAAACCCAGGTTGTCCTTCTCGCGCCCAGGCTCTAATCATCTGCAAAACCCCGTAGGTCTACAGGGTTTTGCGACAAACGAGGCCAGTAACTATGCCCATTAAGCTCATGATGCGCTGGGACATCCGGCAAGAAGCCGAAGCCGAATACTTTGAGTTCGTCGTCAGCGAGTTCATCCCTGGAGTCAGTAAACTCGGCATCAACGAGATTCAAGCCTGGTATACCATCTACGGAGATTGCGAGCAAATCCTGGTAAGTGGGATTACCGAAACAGAAGATCAGATGCGGCGAGTTCTAGCCAGCAAGGAATGGACGCGCTTGCGCGATAAGCTCAAGAAGCTGGTTGATAATTTCAGCCAAAAAGTGGTGCGGGCTACCGGAGGATTTCAGCTTTAGCCAGCAGACTTGTAACTATTCAGCAAGAAACCAGGTTTTTCCCTGGCAGAGCGTGATGATTGGCAACAAAAAACCTGGTTTCTTCAGAGGGCCTGAATAGTTACGCAGACTTTTCGTGGAGGCAGTGAACGCCGGATCAGCCAGGGCTGGCGGCCGGGCTGGTCGAAGGGCCAGGACTGGCGGCCGGTGTGGTCGCCTTAGCCCCCTCCTTCTCTGGCCCAGCAGACTCTTGTCCGGTCTTGTCCACCTTAGCCTCACTCCGCACAACGCCATTGCGCCGGTTGTCAGTGGCGTAGAAGCCGTTCCCCTTAAAAATGACGCCGACACTGTTGATTAAGCGTCTCACCTGACCCACCTGGCAGATGGGGCAATCCGTAAGGGGCGGTTCAGTCATGCGCTGGTGGCGCTCAAAGACACTCTGACAATTGTTGCACTTGTAGACGTAAGCCGGCATTCATTCACCTCGGCGCGAATTGTAGTGATAAGCCTATGAATTAGCAAACCATTTTTAGGGGTCTATGCTACTCGATTTGTGTTAGTTTCGTATAAGAAGAAGGAAGGTAAAAATGTCTCTCTCTCTGAAGGAATCTCAGGCGCAGATAAAGGCCCGCATCTGGCAGGCGGTAGCCCAGAGCGATTTGGATTTGGCGGCCGTGCCTCGGCCGACCCTGGACGCCCTCATTGACCTCACCTCAGAGGCCGCTCTGATGGAACTGGATGAGCGGATGGGGGAATCCCTGGGCGGTCAGACCAACAAAGGGGCGGCCGACACCCTGACCGGCCTCGGTGAAGAAGAAGTTTTGTGGCAGGGGCGGCCGTTCCTCTCCCTCGTCACCCAATACGTCATCACCAACGAACGGGTACGCATCATCGAGGGGTTGTTGGGTAAGGAGCGGGAAGATATCGAATTAGTCCGTATTCAAGATATTGACCAGAAGCAGGCTTTCCGCGAGCGGCTGTTGAACCTGGGCGACATTGTTATCCGCAGCCACGACGCCAGCCACCCAGTTCTGGAGCTACGCAACATCACCGACCCCCAGGCCGTCCACGAAATCCTGCGCCGGGCCATCCTCGATGCCCGCCAGAAGCATCGCCTGGTCTATCGGGAAGAGATGTAAGAGGCAAGCCGCTGGCTTGCGCTACAATGTAACGCAATCTGCCAGATTGCGCCCAGGCAAGCCGCTGGCTTGCACTACATGTAACGCAATCTGCCAGATTGCGCCCAGGCAAGCCGCTGGCTTGCACTACATGTAACGCAATCTGCC
>JBFMFT010000119.1:0-11891 GCA_040751925.1 Chloroflexota bacterium | reverse complement strand
GACGCACCTATTTAATAGCCGGCCGATCTCTGCTATGATGTCACGTATGGGGAGTGGCAGCTAAGGTTGGGAGATAGGAGATACCTATCTCCCATCTCCCAGCCATTTCGTGAAGTTGTTTCGGATAGCTTCCAGGGAGGTATAAGATGAGTAAGCGTCATTACTTGGTTCCTCGCTTGCTACTGGTTCTGTTGATGGTGGCTGGCCTTTATGGAGGTCATGGCGCGTCTATGATGCCGGCAGTGGCTGCGAGCCAGTTGGAAGGGGTGAGTATTGTCGCCGATTGGACAGCTATGGGTGACCAGTCCCAAAGTTATTTGGGTCACGCGCTGGCTTCGGCCGGCGACGTCAATGGCGATGGTTTTGACGACGTTATCATTGGAGGCTATGGTTTCACGCAGATGGCGGGCGTGGGACTCGTTCAAGTCTATTATGGTTCAACAACGGGTCTTCCTGATAGCCCAAGCTGGACGGCCACGGGTAGCTCCGCCGATAACTGGTTTGGCTATTCAGTCAGCACGGCCGGAGACGTGGATGGTGATGGCTTCAATGACGTAATCGTCGGCGCGCCGTCCAACGGCGCCCAATCGGGCAGCACCTTCGTCTGGCTTGGTTCACCCACTGGCCTCAACCCAGACAGCCCTCCTGACTGGGCTACCAGTTCTATATCGCCTACCTACGGCCTTTCGGTCGGCACGGCCGGTGACGTAAACGGCGATGGGTATAGTGACGTAGTGGTAGGGGCTCCCGGAACCATGACGGACACTATCGGATTGGTCTATGTCTATTACGGTTCCCCTGGTGGTCTCAGTTCCACTCCTGACTGGACGGTTCGGGGAGAGCAAGCCGACGATGGTTTTGGCGCGTCGGTCGGGACGGCCGGCGACGTCAACGACGATAGCTATGCCGACGTCATCGTGGGCGCGCCCTATTTTGACGACAACCAGGCCGACCAAGGGCGGGCTTACGTCTACCAGGGGTCAGCGATAAGCCTGACTCTGATGATTACCTTGTCGGCCGAAGGCAGCCAGGCTGGCGCCAACTTTGGCTACGCCGCAGGCACGGCCGGCGACGTGAACGGCGATGGCTATAGTGAGGTCATCGTGGGCGCGCCCGGCTATCCATCGCAACCTGGCCTGGCTACGGGTGGGGTGTTCGTCTTTCCTGGTTCGGCTGCTGGCCCAGACCAGACCCAGGTCTGGACCGGCGGTGGGGACCAGGGTGGCGAGAAAGTCGGTTGGTCGGTAGGCGCGGCCGGGGATCTGAATGGGGATGGCCTGGCCGACGTCGTGGCCGGCGCGCCGGGGTACAACAGTAACCAGGGACGCGCCCTGGTCTGGTACGGTTCGGCCAGCGGCGTCAATGGCAACGTTGCCGGCGACCCTGCCAACGCCCCCTGGATAGGAAGTGACCAGAATGGACAGAGCGGCGATGAGTTTGGCGTGGCGGTGGGCACGGCCGGCCGTACCAACGATGATAACTATGCCGACGTCATGGTGGGGGCGGGGCTGTACGGGGCGGCCGACGAGGGTCAGGCCTACCTTTACAACGGTGGGGCCAACGCCATCCTGGCTCTGTACGTGTTGGCTTTCGACAATGCGGAGACCAGCAGCGTGAATCTGGCTTCCTATTACCCAGAAGTAATGGCGGGCATTGTCGGGACCACCGAAAGCTACCCTAACAAAGAGGCGGTTGTCCTGGTAGACCTGGATGGAGATGGGGATACCTTTATCGTGTACGTACACGACGGCCGCGAGGTACCCATCCTCGGCTTGCCTGATGCAATGGGTAATTTCAGTGAGCTTCGGGAATACGACACGACTGACGGGGACACCCTGGGTGGGTTCATAAAATGGGCGTTAGCCACGTATGCGGACGAAACCGAGATGACTATTCTATCCTACGTGGGCCATGGTGGGCCGCTGGTGCCGGCCGGGTTCAACGACTATCTGGATGAGCACGGCCTGTCCGGTCAGCCAACCGAAAGAGGTATTCCCTTGCCCAGCCACCTGGGGGTTGACCCAGGCTTCACCGACGTCCACACCGGAGTTGCGCTGACCGAGGGACACATCATCTCTCCTTTCGAATTGGCTACAGCCATTGACCAGGGTACAGGAGGCAGCGGTCTTGACGTTTTGGACGTCCTACACTGTTTTGCGGCCTCCATCGAGGAGTTGTACGAACTGGCCCCCTACGCCGAGGCGATGGCGGCCTCCCCCAACTACACCTTCTTCGAGCCATCCATGCTGGGGGCGGCCTTGGCAGCGGCCGTGCCTGGCAACGCCGCGCCCATCGTGGCCGCCCAAATGGTGGCAGCTTATCACAACTCCCTGGTGGCCCTGGGCAATGAGGGGGCCGACCATCCCCACCTCCTCATTGCGGTAGATAGTAACCAGGTTCAGGCTATCAAGGTGGCCTGGGATGCCGTTGCGGACTACTTGTTAGCCCAGCCCGCGGCCGACCTGTACAACAAAGTTCTCCACGCTTACCAAAATACAGCCAGGAACAGATATTACGATACCACCTTTTGCCAGACTGACTGGCCGCTGGCTCCGCCCGACGCTCTATCTGACCTGCTTGCTTTCACCGAGGCATTGGCGGAGGAATGGCCCGACCTCGGTGATGACGTTGATTCGGTGAGCAAGGCGGTAGATGAGGCTGTCGTCGTTCGCTACCACACAAATGGGATACCCTGGTTTGCCGAAGGTGAGGAGAGCGCGTACTGGCAGTTTGAGGGTGACGATGGAATCCCCCTGTTTGGAATTGCCCTCTACACGGATTTCCAGATAACCATGACCCAAGAGGGTATAGATTACGTCAACTACCAGGCGGCCTGGTACACGGATAACGACAACACGGATGGCGTGACGCTTCATAATGAACACCCGTTTGGGTTTCTCTTTGGCAACAGCGGCTGGGACGAGGTGTTTCTAAGATTCTGGAATTACTGGATGGACTACGTGCCTGACCACAATCCTTTGGGGACGGCCGCCTGTTTGCCCATCATTCCCCCGGTGCCTAGTTGTGGGGAAGTGGCCGCCGAAAGCATCGTTTCGCCGGTGGCCGGCACGTTGGTGGAAGGAACACCCGTGACTTTTTCGGTGGCTGTGGCCGTTGAGGGAACGGTTCTGAACCCGTTGGTCAATTTCAGGGTGGAACAAGGCGGCGCCCCCGTTTTTGACCACACGGTGGGAACAGGCTCTCTACGCAATGGCACGTACCAGATTGACGCGGCCGAATCGTGGATTCCAGGCCCGGGCGACTTTACCCTCACGGTTACGGTGGACAGCGATGATCGCGTGAAAGAAACCAACAATGGGGACAACAGCCTGGCGCAGTCCTATAGCGTCGCTCTGCTGGACCCGCCCCCAGCGATCACGGCCGCCTCTCTGGCTGGTGACGCCGTCTACACGACCGGCCGGGACATTACCCTTGAGTTAGAGTATACGGCCGAGCCTGACCTGATCACCGCCCAAGTTTACCAGTTCGCCCTCAATAGCGAGACGTCGACCTATGAACCTTATCTCTTGGATGAACTGAGGTGTCCACCGCCCGACGTGACAACAGAATGTGAACTAGAGTTACCAGAGGCGGTAGAGGCGGGGCAGGTCATACTTCACCTGTGGGGCTACTTCGATGGTCGCCTGACCTCCTCACTCGCCACCGTCGCCTTCAATTACGCCCCCGCGCCCACAGCCATCGGCAGTGGGGAACTGCACTACTATCAGGTGACGGCCGGCCGTGGTGACAAAATTGGACTCTATCTGGACGAGCGCAGCCAAGATACTGATTTGTCGGTTTGGTATCCCAATGGCTATGGCTGGCCAAGCTGGGCGGCCGGGGCTGGTGAGTTATTGGAAATCGCGGCCCCCCAGGACGGGTCTTACCTGATAGCGGTTCAGGGTGGCTCCAACGCGACTGGGTATAGGCTAACCTTTGGGTTAAACCAGGGGGCGGGTATGCCTGGCGGATCACCGATGGCGCAGGCCGACGGCCGCATACGCCGGCCGCTCTTCCTGCCAGTTGTGCCGGCGCCGCCGCCTGATCCCGACCTCATCTACTTCAGCGCGACCACAGACGGCACGGTGGATGGGATAGGCTACGCCGACGAAGATATCCTGCTGTTCGATCCCCGGTCGGCCGCTTACAGTCTGTACTTTGATGGTTCTGCTAATGGTTTATCCGAAGATATGGATGTGGACGCTTTCACTATCCTGACCGACACCACTATTCTGATGAGCTTCGTCACTGATACACTTGACTTTCCTGGCCTGGGTGTCGTGGATGACTCGGATGTAGTCGAGTTCAATCCAACCACTGGGGCCTTCGAGATGTACTTTGATGGCTCAGACGTAGGACTGGGTGAGATGGACGAGGCGGCCGACGTGGACGCCATAGACTTCACGCCAGAAGGCGACCTGGTGATCAGCGTTCTGGGTGACGCAGAAGGCCTTCCCGTCCAGGATGAAGACTTGTTGAGCTTTACGGCTATCTCTTTCGGTGAGGTAACCAGTGGTACGCTTTCCCTCTACTTTGACGGGACAGGCAAGGGCCTAGCCGATGACACGGAGGACGTGACGGGCGTCTGGATAGAGGCTTCAACCGGCGAGATCTATTTGACCACTGAAGGCCCCTTTAGCGTGGGGGATCTAAGCGGCGATGGGAACGATATTTTCATCTGCGCGCCCCATGGTGTAGCTTGCGCCTTCAGCCTCTATTGGGACGGCGACGCCAATGGCCTGGGCGAGGACGTTGTTTTGGATGGACTGGATATTGCCAGGCCAGACGAGTAGCTCGACACCACCCTCCCGGCGGTTTTGCGCCGACGGGAGGGTCTCTCCTCGTTATTCTACCTTTATGACGTAATGGGTAGCGCGGCCGTCGCCAGCTTTTACTAAAAGTCCTTTGTCCACCAGGCCGGCCAGGTCACGTTCGGCCTGCTTGGGCGAAATGCCAGCCAGCTCTCGATAGGTTTTGTTGGTGACCTGGCCGTGTTGCCTGACGTAATCCAGGGCCGATAATTGGCGCGGGTGGAGGACGACGTGTAGTGGGCGCAAGCCTGGGTATTTAGAGGCCAACTCGATCAACTCCCTCTGCCATCGCTCTTGTTCCAGGGCCAGCGCGGTGGCCCACCCTTCGGCCAGAAAACGATTAGCCTGACTCAATGCCCCTGTGACGGCGTAGGCCTCAGCCAGGTCGTAATCAATGGCTGGCAACCAGGCTTGCTCACCCATTTCCACGAAAATGCGCTGCGCCTTCAGGTAATAGTCAATCGCCTCGGGTAGGCGAGCCAGTCTGAAGTAACAACTACCAATCCCTTTATTAGCCGCCCCTTCCAAACGGCGATTACCAACCTCCCTGGCCAGTTTCCAGCACTCTTGCAGGTAGAACAATCCCCGCTCATGCTGGCCGGCTTCGTCGTAGTTTTGGCCCAGGTTATACAGGGACTTCAGGACGAGATTCACGTCTCGCAATTCACGGGCGATGGGTAAAATCTGCAAGAGGTGTTCACCAGCCTGATCCAGGTTTTTTCTAAAGGTGTGGTATTGGCTCCAGGCGAGTTGTAACTCAGCCCAGCTTTCCGGATGCTGCCGGCCGGTCAGTTTGTCAGCTCGCTGCAGGTCCAGGGCCGCTCTGTCCAGGTCGTGCTGCTCGTGAAAGAAAAGCCAGGCGCGAGCCACGTATAACTGAGCCAGGATGGTGAGCCGGGCCTGTCTTTGTTCCAATTGCTGGATGATGGCATTGTAATAGGCCATCGCTTCCGCCACGTTGCGATGTTTCAGGACGCGAGCGTAATGATAGTAGGCCTCTGCCTTTATCTGCAGGTCAGTTGCGCCCAGGGCTTGATCGAATTCGGCCAGAGCCGTTTCAATATCCTGTCTGACTTCGGCCAGCCGGCCGCTCAGGATTTTCAGGCGGCACCAGGCCGTCTGCGATAGACCGGCCCGTTTGAATTCAGTTAGCAGAGTGGCTAGCTCTTCTATTTGCCGGGCGTGTAGTATCTCTTCGTCATGTTCCAGGAGTACGGTGGCGGCCCGCTCTGCTGTGCCAGCCAGACGCCAATGATAAGCTGATTCCACGTAGTTACGCTCCTTTAGATAATACTCACCGGCCGCCTGATGCCACGGCCGTCGCTCATCAGGGATCAATAGCCGTTGAAGGTATGGACGTATTTCCGGCCGCACAGAAATTTCACCCTCAGTCTGGAAGAGGACGAGGTGGGTTTCTACCAAAAGCTGTAAATAAGGCTGGATAGAGGCGACCTTCATTCTACCGGCTACCTGGTAAAGCCCGTCTAAGAGCAACGGGTGGCGGAAAATAGAGAGGAGGCGCAGGAGGTCTTGCGCCTCCTGTGCCAGCGATTGATAGCGGGCGGTCAGAGCGCGCTGGCGCCGGCCGTCTATATCCCGGGGGTTCACTAATTCCCGTTGCAGGTGCCCAGCCACGGCGGCAAAGGCCTCTCCCCGTCGCCGGGAAGTGGCGGAAATAGTATCCTCAGCCAGGGCCATTTTCTCGGCCAGGGCGGCCAGCGGTTTCCTTTCCAGGAAAAAATAGAGCAAGATATTGTAGGCGGACCAGGACTCCGAAAGCCAACTATGAGCTTCGCCCGGCCGCAACTGATCTACGGCCCAATGAAGAAGAGATTGGGTCAGCCGCCCCCGCAGGCCGCCGGTGATTGGCTCGCCGTCCAGGAAACAGACTTCGACCAGAGAACTCTGGGCCAGGAGGGAGTTGGCCAGGTCTAACCAGCGGCCGTCTCGGCAGCAATAAAAGGCTTCCTTGACCAGCTTTGTCCATTCCCCTGGCGATAGAGCCAATAGAATTGCGTCATTCACAGTCAGAACCCCCAATAATTGCGTCATATTTTAAGCGATAGCAGAGGGTAAGACCACTTTTCCCTCTCTGTTTGCACAGAGCCTTCCATTCAAGGATGAGTTGGCTTTCCCTATAGTAGTGTGCGTAAGGGCAATAGGTCTTTTGTTGGGTCTAGTGAACTTCAGGCGTTTCAAGATTAAGGAGAGCGGCTATGATGAAATGCGAAATTCCGATTGTCAACGTGGATGGCTCGATAGCCCCCGGCGGCCGGCCACTCATCCAGCGGCTCAAGCAAGAAGCAGTGGCCGGCATGGTGTGCGTCAATGCCTATCGTGGCATTGGCATCTACGGCTCGGAGGCCTTCTACACTCTGGCCGATGGCACGGTTCTGCACGAGGTCAATGATGTGACCAGCGACGGGGCTACCCACCATTGTCTGATGCAGGTCGTGAGAGTGAGAGGGCCGGCCGTCGGTGTTTTCCAGTTTCTACACCAGATGGCCGACCGCTGGTGGTCGGCCGGATGGTTTTGATCCTTTAGAGGACAGTTCATGCTATTAAAAGGAGAGTGAAAAATGTCAGAGTTACATGTGGTTCAATATAGGACGTGGCGCCGCCGGTTCGGTCTGATTGGGGGTCTGACGGCCGTGATAGTGCTGTTGATCTTTGGCTTGAGCAGCCTGGCTCACGCCGCTCCGATCGGCCCGGCCGCTGCCAATGTTTTATCACCGTCTCTACCCGTGGGTAGCGAGGCCACCGGAATGATGGCCGGTGCCGATCCAGAGGACCCGGCCCTGGCCCTGGCAAGAATCGCTATCTCTGTGACGTTACCGGCAGGGTATGTCAACAATGGCGACCCCCGGCTCCAGGAGGCCCTTGTCCAGGAAGGGTCGTGCCAGGGGAACGTGGAGGCTTCGACCAGTACTATCACTAGCGGGCCCAGTGGTGACGTTTTGGCTTACAAAACGCACGATGTCACGGCCGCCGCCTACATTGGCTGCATTTTCATAGAAATGGACTCCACAGGGGCCAGCCAATCCATCACTCTACCGCCTGGTTTCCGGGGGCAAATCAGGGGTCAATACGCCTTCGGGATCCTGGGCATTGATTCGGTATTTGCCTCGGTGAGCTTTGAGATCATTGATGACGTGACTGGAGACCCTCTTTCTTGCAGTCCCTCTATGCCTGTGACCCACCGCATAGAAGGGACAGATAATGAGGGTAACGGCATACGGCCGATCCGATTTTCCTGCTCGGTTCCCACAGGTGTCACCCGCATTCGCATTAACCCGGTGGCCAGCGCGGCCACGGCCTATGTACCGCCGCCACCCGAGCCCGACAGCGATGGCGATTGCCTCACTGACGACGCGGAGGTGAACATCTATGGCACAGACCCCTTCAATCCGGACACCGATGGCGATGGCCTTTCCGATGGCTGTGATGAGGTCCTCGACTATGGCACCGACCCCCTCAACCCAGACACCGACGGTGACGGCCTTAGCGACGGATGGGATGAGGTCTTCAGTTACAGTTGCCTCGACCCGCTCAATCCGGACAGCGACCTCGATGGCCTCTGGGACGGATGGGACGAGAACACCTATTTCACGGACCCCTGTAACCCCGACAGCGACTTCGATGGCCTTTCCGACGGATGGGATGAGGTCTTCAGTTACAGTTGCCTCGACCCGCTCATTGCCGACAGTGATTCCGATGGCCTCTGGGACGGATGGGATGAGAACACCTATTTCACGGACCCCTGTAATCCTGACAGCGACGACGATGGCCTTCTGGACGGATGGGATGAGGTCTTCAGTTACACTTGCCTTGACCCGCTCAATCCGGACAGCGACTTCGATGGCCTCAGGGACGGACGGGATGAGGGCATCTATCCCACGGACCCCTGTAACCCCGACAGCGACTTCGATGGCCTTCTTGACGGATGGGATGAGGCCTTTCTTCCCAATTGCCTCGACCCCACCAATCCGGACAGCGACTTCGATGGCCTCACGGACGGGTATGATGAGGACTTCTATGGCACGGACCCCTGTAACCCTGATACCGATGGCGATTACTTCTGGGATGGCGAGGACCAGTGCCCCTTAGAGCCAGAAACCTACAATGGTTACGAGGACGATGATGGCTGCCCTGATGAGTGTGAGCTGGAGGTCGTTTTGGGCAACTCCGAGGTGCGGCCGGGGGAAAGCCTGACCTTCGACGTCTATCTCCATCACACGGACAGCGCCACCGTTCACCGGGGCTTCCGTGTCTGGATTGAGGATCTGAGCGGTAACGTGTTGGTCAGCCGGGAATCAAGGGCTCATGCCATACATCAGGGTGATGAACTCTCGCTTACCGAAGTGCTGGCAATCCCGGCGAATGTCTTGCCCGGCGAGTACACCCTGTGGATCAGCATCAATGGGATGACCCAGGGTGTGGCGGAGGTTAGCGCGGTGTTTACGGTAGCAGAGTAGGGGTGAGCCCTGTTCCCACAGTCCTCCCGACGGTTCGGAACCGCCGGGAGGGTGGGTGGCATGAGGTTGTCTGAACGTGAGGAGGTGAATGATGCGATACGAAATTGCGATTGTCAACGTGGATGGCTCGATAGCGCCCGGCGGCCACCCGTTCATCCAGCAACTCAAGCAAGAAGCGACGGCCGGTAAGGTGCGCGTCAATGCCTATCGCGGGGTAGGCGTCTACGGCTCAGAAGCCTTCTATACCTTGTCCAATGGTGTGGTTCTGCATGAAGTCAACGGCACGGCCGCTGATGGTTCACCTACCCACTATTTGGCTCAGGTATGGAGACAACTGTAATTACGGTAGGGCGATTTGGACAATCGCTCAACTGCAACGAGGAGAACAACGTGAACACCCAATCAATTTACCCACGCACCATCATTCTAGGCGCGGTGCTTGTTGCCGTCGCCCTGCTTTTCAGCCCTGGGACGCCCTCCGTCATTTCCCTGACGGGTGAGCAACCAGAACTTGGACCGGTTAGGCAGTACCCCTGGCAAGTGAGCGAGCCTTTTGCGGAATCCATTTGGCGCATCGAGACTGTTACAGGAGAATTGGAATACTGCTACAATGACAATCTTAACCAAGTAGTATGCGCTCAGATGCCCAGTCCAGGCTTAAGTGGGCCGCAGAGGTGGCTATTGCGAAGAGATGGCGGCTATATCTGGCGCATAGAAACTCTGACGGGGAGGCTGGACTTTTGCTGGTGGTCGCCCCCGACGTGCCTCACTAATGTGCCTGTACCGTAGTGGCTATCTGCCAAAACTCTACCCGCCCGGAGGTTCTTAACCTCCGGGCGGGTTGTGTTGCGAAGCGCATACGCAAGATATTCTACGAGAATTTTCTGACAGCTTTGAGACAGAGCGACTAACCATCCATTGTCCCCGGCCGGGCGGTGGGCTGGAATTCAACCCAAACGGCGATTTAAAAGGTCACGAACGAGGAAATCATCTTAGCCCCGGTAAACGCTTTTGGAAACGCTTTCGGAAACGATAAGTAAACGCTTCTTTTTTATACTGTACGTTAATGCAGTCACGTGACGGGCATGTAACCCCTGGTCTCCCGCCTGACCCTACCGGAGGGCGACGGTGATGGTGTCTTGGAATCGTTGTAACCGGCCGACTGAGGGCGGCCGGCAGGAGAAAGCTAATGAACGCACATCCTTTCATTCGTAACATAGCCAAACTTCTGTTGGTCTGTTTGGTGGCTAGTGTTGCCCTGGGCGTAGCCCAGGCCGCTCTGGCCGCCAGCACGATCTTCACCGTCAACACCAGGGCTGACGCTGTAGACGCCTCGCCCGGTGACGGCGAATGTGCAACCAGTACAGGTGATTGTAGCCTGCGCGCTGCTATCCAGGAGGCCAATGCCCTGGCTGGCCACGACGTTATCATCCTACCGGCCAACCCCTACTCAACTACGTACGCCTTGACCATTCCAGGCACGAACGAAAACCAGTCGGCCACGGGCGATCTGGACGTGCGTGACAACTTGACCATTCTCGGGGCCGGCCCCATGGTAACAGTCATTAGTTATGATACTAATGGCCATGACGCAGACCGGCTCCTGCAGAATCATTATGCCAACACAACTATCAGTGGTGTCCGCTTTTCATCGGGCAACTTTTCCCCGGGAGTGGGAGGTGGGATTAACAACCGCGGCACCCTGACGTTGGAAAATAGCGAGGTAATTAATGGCGGTACCCGAGAAAAGGGGGGCGGCATCTACAACAGTGGCACCCTGACCCTCAAGAACGTAAAGGTCAGTGACAACGAGGTTGATAGCTACTGGGCATTAGCCTGGGGCGGGGGTATCTTCAACACAGGCACGCTCAATGTGTACAATAGCACCTTTTCCGGCAATTCCACCTACGTCACCGAGCCCGACGAAATCACTAGTCAAGGTGGGGCCATCTATAACCGGGGAACCGCGACCATTTTCCGCAGCATCTTCTCCGGCAACCACGCTGAATCTGGTCCGTACAATATGGGTGACGTCTCCGGTGGCGCGATTTACAACCGCGGTACCCTGACTATCCGTGAGAGCCGATTAACCAATAACAGTGCCCACACCGGTGGCGGTCTGGCTACTTTTGGTGCGTTGTCCAGGGTCACGCTAGAAGATAGTACGGTCAGCGGCAACGGCAACGGCGCCTATCATGGGGGTGGCGTCTACAATGGGGGGTCGTTGCTCGTCATCCGCGCCAGTACCTTTGCTAATAATTACGGCAGTTGGGGAGGCGGGCTGGCTAATGATGGGTGGGCTATTGTAATCAACAGCACCTTTTCCGGCAACACGGCCGGACAGGGCGGCGGCATTTATAACTTTGGCCTGATTGGGTCACGCAAGCTCTCCCTGCACAACGTAACCATCACGGCCAATACAGCCAGCGGCGGTGGTGGCGGTGTTTATAGCGACAGCGCGACTAGCCTGCGCTTGCAAAACACGGCTATCGCCGGCAACAACGACAGTGATTCACCAGACTGCTACGGGACATTGAACTCGCTTGGTTACAATTTGGTGGGGGATAATACCAACTGTGACTTGATCCCCGGCGTGGGCGACCAG
>JBFMFT010000118.1:0-11905 GCA_040751925.1 Chloroflexota bacterium | reverse complement strand
CCTGGCCTGGCGCGCCTTTCGCGGCATCGCTACCCCCCTGGCGGCCGTCATGGAAGCGGCCGATCAGGTGGCCGCCGGCGACTTCACCGTCCACGTGCCAGAGCATGGCGACCGCGCCTTCCGCCGGCTGGCCCGCTCCTTCAACCGCATGACCAGCGAACTGGAGCGGGCCGCGCAGCAGCGGCGCAACCTGACGGCCGACGTAGCCCACGAACTCCGCACCCCCCTCCACGTCATCCAGGGCAACCTGGAAGGCATCTTGGATGGGGTCTATGAGCCAAACCCCGAACACCTCAACGCCACCCTGGACGAAACCCGCCTCTTAGCCCGTCTGGTCGAAGACCTACAGACCCTCTCCCTGGCCGAGGCCGGCCAACTACCCCTCCACTGGGAGCCAGTCAACGTAGCCGAGTTGCTGGCCGACGTCGCCACCAGCTTCAGCGGCCAGGCGGAGGCGGCCGGTATCGCTTTGCAGGTGGAAACGACGGGCGACCCGGCCGGGTTGACCGTCACCGCCGATTACGGCCGTTTAGATCAAGTGTTGGGCAATCTGGTGGTCAACGCCCTGCGCCACACCCCGGCCGGCGGCGTCATTACCCTGCGCGCGCAACCAGCGGCCGGGTCTGTGCGTATCGTTGTGCAAGATACAGGGGAGGGCATTGCCGCCGAAGACTTGCCCTTTATATTCGACCGCTTCTGGCGCGGCGACCGCTCCCGTTCCCACGCGGCCGGGGCGGGGGCTGGCCTGGGTCTAGCCATTGCCCAACAATTGATTCAGGCGCACGGCGGCCGTATGACGGCCGAAAGTGAGCCAGGGCGCGGCGCGACGTTCACAATAGAGATACCTTTGTAGGGCGAACTGCCAGTTTGCCCGCGCAAGCCAGCGGCTTGCGTTACAATTGCCTCCTACTTGACAAAGCCACAGGCAGAAATTATGATTGCCTTGACTGCTCAAGATGCCTGATTGAGTAGGTTACGTTTCCAACGTGACCAACTGAGATAAACCCATGACTACCCTTACCCTGGAACGGCCGCCCATAGCGGAAGAGCAGCAGACCATACCGGACGATCCCTACGTCTACGGCTGGCGCGACGTGCCCCACATTCTAGCCAGTGGTGAAATCACCTGGAAGCGTATACCGCTGACCCAGGAAGACATTTTGCACCCCCGATTGGGAGACTTCCAAGTGCATACGGATCTACACCAGCAATTGTGTACCTACCTCTATTACGTCCTGGTGGCCTGGTTAGGCGCCACACCGGGGGCCGTTGTCCTCAACGACGTTCGCATCGGCTGGGGCCGCCAGGGGCCCAAGCCCCACGCGCCCGACATTGCCGTCATCTTCAATGTGCGCCGGCGGCGCAATTGGAGTACCTTCAGTACGGTGGCTGAGGGAACAAAGCCAGCCTTGATTATGGAAGTTACTTCTCCCAGCACGCGAGTCGTAGACCTGGTTAAGAAGATGGAGGAGTACGCACGGGTTGGTGTCCCCCTCTACGTGATCGTGGATACTCACGGGGAGGTTCTACAAATCCTGGGCTACCGGCTGACCCCGGCCGGTTACGTGAATTTGCCTCTGGATGAACAGGGGCGGCTGTGGCTAGAGCCGGTGGCCCTGTCGTTGGGCGCATACCAGGACACACTGGCTTTCTACGATGAAGCCGGCCAGCCGTTTGAGAACTATACCCAGACCAGGGCGCGAGCCAATCGGGAAGCCCAGGCGCGGGCGGCCGAGGCTCAAGCACGGGCGGCCGAGGCCCAGGCGCGGGCGGCCGCCGAAGCCCGTATCCGCGAGCTAGAAGCTGAACTCCGCCGCCTGCGCGGTCAATAGGAACAGGCTTGTCCCTCTTATTCCAATCCATCTCCTTTGGCCTGGCTGTGGCCTTTATGGTGGTCGGCCTGATTGGCACCGTCGTGCCAATCCTACCGGGCATCCTGCTCATCTGGCTAACCCTCCTGTTCTACGTTCTCCTGCACGGTATGGAAGCGGTGGGTCTCGCTGCTTTTAGCGTGATGACCGTGATTGCGCTGGTCACCGGCACGGCCGACCTCTGGCTACCCCTCCTGGGAGCCAAGACAACGGGCGCGTCCAAAAGAGCGATGGCCCTGGGTTTCGCCGGTGGGCTGGTCGGGCTATTGATGGGCGGACCACTCGGCTCGATAGCCGGCTACGCTTTAGGTGTTCTACTCGGCCAGTACCTCAAACTCAAGGACTGGGACCTGGCTCTCAAGGCCAGCCTGGGCGGCCTGGCCGGCATGGGTATCGCCAAGGCCATCCAGCTAGGCGGCGGACTGCTCATCCTGATCATCTTCGTCTGGCGGGCTTTGGCCGGGGGATGAACAGTCACTATCGGAGTTCATTTCGGCTCATGTCGCCCGGTGGCGCAATCCCTAGAAACTCCCGATAAATTTGCTCTTTGTACTCCCTACCGATCTCATTGACCGCAGCAATGAAGGCTTGATAAGTGCCCAATCCGCCTATCTTGTCCCAGAACTCATCACCGATCAAAACCACCTCGTCCTCTTTCATATTGAACCAGCGCGCCGGGAAACTCCAGCTATAGTCTTCCCTTCTCCCATAAGGGTTGTAAGGAAGCGCGTAATACGCCCCGTCCACTTGTTTTGGCTCCATGGCGTGGAGTTTCAGCAGCTTTTCCTTACTCACTTTGGTTATGTCGCTGTTGGAGGCCGGGTCTTTTCTTAACTCAAAGGCGAATTTCCTGTCGTTGGTTGTGTCTTTAACAAAAACGTCACAGACTATCTGCACTGGTATGTCTTCACCGCGGCCAGCCAAGACGTAAGCTAGTTCAGAATTCCAGTCAGGTTTCGTCCATGTCTGGCCCCGTTCTGGACGCCCTAAAGCATTTAGCACTTGAGCTACTCTTCGCAGGCGGCCGGATTTCACCTTCCCAAAGATGCGATGATCCTTTACGCCGTATCCTAAGCCAAATCCAGCGGCCGTGACTGCCAGGTCTTTCCAGACATTCTCAAGCAGCGTTACAAACCTCCCCTCGAAGTGCGCGCCTTTGAAAATCTCAATGGGAGCCAAAGCGGTGTAGAGTGGCTTAGTTGCCCGAAATTCCTCCTGGATGAACGGATCTGTAATCAAGACCCTGTTCATCACTCTATCCATCAAATCCCCGATGAGGAACCGGATAGCCTCTTTCATCTCAGGTGGATTGGATGACATGGTCATCTCCCTATTGTCGAGGGCATAGAGTCACAATTGCCCTTTAAGACCTGGGCAACAGACATTTAGTACTCTCGTTCAGGGTAAGAACTGGTCAAGGTCGAAATTGCCGCTGTTAAATTGAACGAGCCTGACCCAATCTATCGCCCCGGCCGGGTCACAGAACTCCTCAATAAATTGTCCGGTAAAGCGATTGATCAGCTTGCCTTTTTCTTCAATGAATGTCTCGTTGTGTTCTTTGGCTCGATAGCCAATTGGCTCAATGATGTCGGTATAGAGGTTCTTGTTCTCGCTGATCAAATACCAGAAGTTCTGACCGACGATCTTGAGATAACCGCGCACGTAGCCCGTTCGCGCCTTGCCGTAACAGATACCCAGGACGGGTTGGACATTCGCTCCGCGCCTGGATTGCTTGACGCGCACGACCGCTTCCCTCAGATCTTGCTCTAGCTTCTTCTGCTGGGAGCTATTACCCCAATTGGTACTGGACTTGACCGACACAACGTAATGAACGCCCTGATTGAAAAACTCAAGGTCTACACCAGCGGCCGTTGACTTGTGGCCGCCGCAGGTTTTCTCCGCCACAAAGATTGCCAACCCCTCTAGGAAGTCGCCAAATAGCTTTTCCTCCGAAGATGAGAGAAAAGCTTCCAGAAGGCCGGCAATCAAGTCGCCGGCCGTGGTAATATGCTTGGCCTTGAACAGATACGGGTTCTTAGCCAGCAGTCGGGAAAGGCCCAATCTGCGTAGCGAATCGAGGCGCTGTTGGTGAAAGTGAATGACGTTCTCATTCACATAAACTCGAACTTCGTCAAGATCGAGTGCGTTCATTGGCTGCCCCCAATTGGTCTATTCGATCTCATAATCGGCCGGCTCTTCAGCCAGAGTAAGCAAAGGTACCTGGACATTCTGTAACCGTTGGCGGGCCACCTCCACAAATTCCGGGTTGGTGTCAATACCTACAAAGTGACGGCCATTCTGCAAGGCCGCCACGGCCGTCGTACCTGAACCAACGAAGGGGTCCAGAACCGTATCGCCAGGCTCGGTGAACAACTTGATGAACCAGGTGGGCAGGGCCACCGGAAAGGTGGCACTGTGGCTGCGGTTATAACACTCAGTCGCCATGTGCAGCACATTGTTGGGATAGACTCGGTCGCGGCCGAGCCAGTTAGAAACATTCTTGCCAAAACCACTCCCCACCCTCGATTCATCCCGCATCCTATCCGTTTCACTCAGATTCGCCAGCCGCTCCTTCGCCCAATCGCCCACCGGCACCATCACCGCCTCTTGATTCATCTTGAACTGCTTCCTTTTGTTAAACTGGATCAGCCTTTCCCAGTTATCGCGGAAGCGATTAGGCCATTTGCCAGGATAAGAGTTCTTCTTGTGCCAGACAAACTCCTCCGTCCACAGCCATCCCCGCTCCCGCATTTTCAGGATCAATTCAATGACGTAAGTATGCCGCTCGCCGTCAACAGCTTTCTCTTTGATGTTCAGGATGAAGGTGCCGGTGGGTTTCAGGATTCGCCAAAATTGGGCAGCTTTGGGCATGAACCACCCGACGTAATGGTTGGGGTGAACGCCACCATAGCTCTGCTTGCGCTGGTCAGCGTAGGGTGGCGAGGTGAAAATTAAGTCTATGGAGTTGTCGGGCAGTTCCTTCAAGACTTCCTCACAATCGCCCTGAAGAATCTGGTTCAGGTAATTCATGCCTGTTTCCTCAGTTCCAAAACCCGAACGTCCTTTCTACATTATACCCCATTAAACAGCCTGTTTAACCCCTCGTTGTACACTAATCTCAAGAAACCGGCGTCAAATGAGAGATGTCACCCACCCAACCACAACCATCCGCGCCCATCTGCCCGATCCGCGTCCCCTTCTTCGTGACCCTTCGTGTTCTTCGTGGATCCCCTCCCATCAGTCGTCGGCCGTCCCACCGGCCGCGATGATTAAACCAATTTAAACATCGCCCATGACCGCCATATCTAGCCACCAACCGACAAAAACGGCCTCCCCCCCCATATCTTGATGATTAAACCTCGAGAAAAATTTTCCTTACAATTGTATCGGCCGCGACACCATTTCCACCAATAAACGAATAGACGCCTCCACGTCCTCGCTATCCACCGTTTCACTGGTAGAGTGGGCGTAGCGGCAGGGGACCGAGATGCAGCCGGCCGCGCAGCCCGGCCCGGCAATCTGCATCGAGCGGGCGTCGGTAGAGCCGCGCTCCAACACTTCCATCTGGTAAGGGATGCCTGCTTCCTCAGCCCGTTGGCGCATCAGGCGCACCAGGCCAGCGTGAGCAATCATGCCACTATCCTTCACCTTAATCGCCGTTCCCTGGCCCAAGCCGACAGCCAGGGTGGGCGCTTCCGGCATATCGCCGGTGGGCGTAATGTCCACCGCGATACCCACGTCCGGCGTCAGGGCGTTGGCGACCACCTCCGCGCCCCGTGTGCCGACCTCCTCCTGTACGCTAAAGACGAAGTACAGGTCGTGGGGTGAACTGGTCAGACGCTTCAGAGCCTCGATCATCACCACACAGCCAATGCGGTCATCCATACTCTTGGCCGTTAGTCGCCGGCCCTGGGCCACAAACGAGCGGGTGAAGCCGGCCGCGCTGCCCACCCCAATCGGGCAATCCTGGCGGCTGGTGGCTCCCACGTCAATGTAATGCTTGCTGAGGGGATGAACCTTCGTGTGGTCGTCCAAACGCTCCCAATAAATCACGCCGATTGTGCCGTCGGCGAATTGCACGCGGCTGCCGCTCAGGTTGTGGGGGAAGACGCCGCCAATGTTGGTGAAGCGCAGGAAGCCCTTTTCGGTGACGTGCGTGACCATGACACCAATTTCGTCCGTATGGGCGGCCACCAGCACCTTGAGACCGGGGCCATCGGCATCAGGCGGCCGGTGGGCAATCAGATTGCCCATCGCGTCCACCCTTATCTCATTGAAATAAGGAGCAATCTCTGCCCGAATCAACTCCCGCACCCCGTCCTCAAATCCAGACGGCCCGTAGGCCTCGACCAATTTCCTGATGAGTTCGTTCATAGTTTCCTTGTTGCGAAGAGCATAATTCGTAATGCGTAATGCGTAACGGATTACGAATTACGCATTACGCATGAGTATCTCGGGTGTCAATTCGCGTAATACCACGCCGGCCAGCTTGACGACGTTGGCGTAATCGTCCAGATTGATCATGATGGTTGGCGTGTGGGCGTAGCGGCCGGGTACGGCAATCGTCGCCGCCGGCAGGCCAGCTTGCGCTCGCTGGATGGCCCCGGTATTGGTGCCACCGCCACCCGGCTGGCGAATCTGGTAAGGGATATTGTGGGAGGCGGCCGTGCGGGTAATATGGGCCACCAGGCGCGGGTCTTGAATCGTTTGCGAATCCATCACGTAAATCGAAGGGCCGCGCCCCAGAGCCACGTTCGGGCTGACGTCGCGCTCATTGGGCAGGTCGTAGGCCGGCGTACATTCCAGCACCAGGGCCACGTCCGGCCGCAGGGCGTAAGAAGCCACCCGCGCCCCCCGCAACCCCACCTCTTCCTGGACGGTAAAAGCAGCGCACAGGTCGAAAGGATAAGGCTCGCCGCGCAGCAATTCCACCAGGGCGGCGCAGCCGGCCCGGTTGTCAAAGGCTTTGCCAACGGCCGTGTAACCTATCTCCTCGTACTCCGTGACAAAAGCCGCCCGGTCGCCAATTTTGACCTGGCGGCCGGCCGCCTCTTTGTTCTTAGCCCCAATGTCAATTCGCATATCCTCGGCTTTGACCACACTGTGGCGCTGGTTGCTTTTCAGCAGGTGAATCGGCCGCGCCCCAATCACCCCCGTCAACTTCTTCGGCCCCACCTGCACCACCTTGCCCAGCAACGTTCGATCATCAATCGTCCCCACCGGATCAAACTTCAGCGTGCCATTGCTGTCAATCTCCGTCACCATCAGCCCCACTTCGTCTATGTGGGCGTCCACCATGACTCGCCAATTGAGCACGCCCGCGCCTTTCTTAATGGCTAACAGATTGCCCATGGTGTCCACCCACCAATCATCCACGTAGTCCCGAATCAAATCCCGTATGAGCAGGCGCACCTCCTTCTCCTCGCCAGAGACGCCCACCGCTTCCGTCAGTTGCTTGAGTAATTCATTCATAAGCACCTCAGCCTTCAGCCTTCATCCTTCGCCATCAGCCCGGCCGCCAGCTTCTCCAGGAACTTATCATCCAGGCGGACGACCACTTCAGCCAGCAGCCGGCCAGCCCGTTCCACGTCGGCCGTCGTCACCGTCTCCACCATCGTGTGCATATAGCGCAGGGGGATCGAGACCAGGCCGGTGGGAATACCCTCGTGGGCAATCTGCAAGCCATAGGCGTCGGTGCCGCTATGGCGAGCGTGCGTGCTGGTGTTTACCTTCATTTCCAGGGCTTCGGCCGCGTCCATCAATGCCTTGTACATACCGGGGTGAACGTTTGGCCCCAGGTCAACTACCGGCCCGTCGTCCAGCTCAAAGGTCGAATCGTTGGACGTGCCTGGCCCTTTGGCGAAGGTTACGTCAATGGCAATAGCCGCGTCCGGCCGTTGGGCGTGCGCGCTGGTGAAAGCCCCCAGTAAAGCGGTTTCTTCCTGGGCGGTGGCGACGGCCACCACGTCCCACTGGTGTTGGCGGCCCTGCAATTGTTCCAGGCAGACCGTAACGGCCGCCACCGAGGCCCGGTTGTCCAACGCCTTGCCCGTCACCCGGTTGTTGAGCAGCTTGCGTAGCGGTTGGCGGAAGCTGACGTAATCGCCCACCTGCACAAGCTGGCGCAATTCGGCCGCCGGCAAGCCCACATCCACCAACAGGTCGTCGTAACCGTAAGCCTTGTCCTGTCGCTCCTCCGGCAGCATGAAAGCAGGTAATGAGCCAATGACGCCCACCAGGTCGCGGCGGCCGTGAACGACGGCCGTCTGGCCGTAGAGGTGGCGGATGTCCACTCCCCCTACGCTGGACACACGCAAAAAGCCATTGCCTCCTTCTTCGTCGGGGAAGCTCACGATTTTCTTGACCATCAGGGCGATTTCATCCTCATGGGCGGCCAGGAGCAGGCTGCGTCGGGTGTCCGGGTTAGCCGGACGGCCGCGCTTGATGGCTACCAGGCTGCCCACCCGGTCAACCGATAGTGAGTCTACCAGGGGTTGCCAGGCGGTCTGAATGGCGGCGGCGATTTGATTCTCCAACCCCGAAGGGCCGGGGGTTTCGGTCAGGGTCTTCAATAACTCGTAGATGTTCATAGAACCTCTTGCAGACCGGACAGGTTTCTAAAAACCTGTCCGGTTTCCGTCGTGGGGCTTGGTTCGGCCGTCGGCGTATCGGTGGCGGCCGGAACGGTCGGCGCAGGGGTATCGCTAGGGGTTGGTGTCAAGGTGGCCGCCGGCATCGTCGGCGTAACCGTTTCGGTGGGAGTAGGCGTATCGGTGGCCGTAGCTGTGCCGGTAGCCGTTTCCGTAGGAGTGGGTGTTTCTGTGCTAGTGGCCGTCGGGGTGGCGGTGGCCGTCGCCGTATCGGTCGGCGTGGCCGAAGGCAGGCGAGTCGGCGTCAAGAATTGATCCGGCGTAGAGGGTAAGGTGGCGGTGGCGGGGCCGGGGGTGGCCGTCGGCCGCGGCGTAACCGTCGGTAGCGGGGTGAGCAGGGCTGGTGAAGGGGCCAGTGTCGAAGCGATGGTCGGTTCAGGCGATGGGGTTGGCGACAAAACGGAGGGCAAGGTGGGTACTGGCCCCGGGGCCAGCGAAATGGCGGCAATACCAGCGCAATAGCAGGGCAAGGTGAGCAGAATGAGACCAATGAGAATTGTATACGTGCGCCGCCGCGAATCCATTCACCACTCCTGAACGTCAGGGAACGTCAGGATGATAATGGACAAGCGCAGAAATGACAAATAGAAGTGACGGAAGATTAGGGCTATCGCATACTCGCTGAAAGGACCACTATCCTTGCACTTTTTGGGATGCGCCACTGTAGAGACGTTCCGGCGGAACGTCTCTACGCCAGAGGAAAATGTAAAAAGTGCAAACATCGTGGGATACCAGTCCAGACCGCCCTGTACAATTGAGTATGCGGTAGCCCTAATACTCAGTCGGTCACGTTTGGAAACAGAGCCATCTGGTGTTATCATTCGACAGCAAAGGATTCAATGATGCGCGGAAGCTCACCGTCCATAGCCAACCGTTCATCATTCATCATTCATCATTCAGCATTCCACGGGAGTGTTCACCATGAAAAGCCACGAAATTGACTACCAAATCTTTGGCGACGATCTGCAATTCGTCGAAGTTGAATTAGACCCGGCCGAAACAGTCATTGCCGAGGCCGGGGCGATGATGTATTTAGAAGACGGTGTGACCTTCGAGACCCGCCTGGGCGATGGCTCCAACCCCTCGGCCGGCTTTATGGACAAACTGGCGGCCGTCGGCAAGCGGGCCATCACCGGCGAATCCCTCTTTATGACCCACTTCACCAACCGCGGCCAGGCCAAAAAGCACGTCGCCTTCGGCGCGCCCTACCCCGGCAAGATCATTGCCGTTGACCTGGACTCCACCCAGGGCGAACTCATCTGCCAGCGCGATTCCTTCCTATGCGCCGCCCTGGGTACGCAAATCAGCATCGCCTTCAGCAAGCGGCTGGGGGCAGGGCTGTTTGGCGGCGAGGGCTTCATCCTCCAACGGCTGCGCGGCGATGGGATGGTCTTCATCCACGCTGGCGGCACGATTGTCGAGAAGCAACTGGTCAACAGCAAACTGATGGTGGACACCGGCTGCATCGTGGCCTTTGAGTCCACCATTGACTACAACATCCAGCGAGCCGGCAACCTCAAGTCCATGTTCTTTGGCGGTGAGGGCTTGTTCCTGGCGACCCTGCAAGGCACGGGGCGGGTCTGGCTACAATCGCTCCCCTTCTCCCGCCTGGCCGACCGTATCTTGCAGAACGCGCCGACCGCCGGTGGTCGCGGCCGGGAGGAAGGCTCTCTCCTGAAAGGTGCGATGGACTTCCTGCAACAGTAAGTTCGTATCTTTGCTGCGGGCGACCTGGCCCTCCGCAAGAGCGTCTCGTCTGCCGGTTTTGCTTGAGCAAGGCAAAAATGATACCATATCGCTATATGCTGCTACAGAGTACAGAGCAATTAGGCTACACCTATGCTAGAAGAAACACTTACTATCCAGCTTCCCCGGACAACCTATCGAAAGCTGAAGCGAGCGGCCGAAATGACTTATCGCTCTGTGGACGAAGTGCTGGCAGCAACCATTGACGCCACATTGATCGCCCCGGCTGATTTACCACCGGAACTGGCTGATGAACTGGCGGCCATGCGCCTTTTGAGCGACAAAGCATTGTGGGCTGCTGTTCGCCCCTCTCTATCCCCGGCCGAGCAATTCCGGTTGGAACAAATCAACCACACAGCAGGGGAAAGAACTTTGACTGGAGCAGAGGAGGCCGAACAGATCACCCTCCTAACAGCCTATTATCGTTCTGCCCTGCGCCGTGCCCAGGCTTTAGCTATCCTGGCCCAACGCGGACATCCTATTCACCCGGCTCTTCTAGTACAGGCGTCCCCCCATGACGAGCCCATGGATCCCGAAGCCGCTGCGTGAGCTAGTCTACGAGCGCGGCCAAGAACGCTGTGAATACTGCCAGACTCAAAGCTGGCTGACTGGTTTACGGTGCGAAATAGACCACATTGTCCTTCGCATGGTTGGGGGAGAAACCACAGCCGACAACCTATGCCTTGCCTGTCCGTCGTGTAATGGTTTCAAGAAAGCCAAGACACGTGGGTTAGACCCAGACACAGGCGAAGAACTCCCCCTCTTTCATCCACGACAACAGTCGTGGCACGACCACTTTGCCTGGAGTGAAGATGGCACACGCATCGTTGGCTTGACCGCCGGCGGCCGGGCAACTATTGAAGCCCTCCGGCTCAATCACCCTCTCGTCGTCGCTGCGCGTGAAATTTGGGTACGCGCTGGTCATCATCCGCCTGCCGAAGGTCGGTAACCAACCAATTTTCTGGCGATCTGTGCTAGCGAAGGGCAAAGCCTGATCCTGCCTCACGCTAAAGACTAAACCAGGGAGAAAGAATGTGAGTTTAGAACGCGCTATTGAAGAAATCATTGAGGAGGCTATGGCCGCTGGCGACTTTGACCAGCTACCCGGCCGGGGCCGGCCCCTCGACCTGGAGGAGAACCCCTACGAAGACCCCTCCTGGCGCATAGCCAATCGCCTCCTGCGCCAGAACGGCTTTAGCTGGCCCTGGATGGAGGAGCGCAAGGAGGTGGAGACGGCCCTGGCGGCCGCCCGCGAGCGACTCACCCTGGCCTGGAGCTACCGGCAGCATACAGTAGCCGCCGGCCAACCGGAAAACTCGGCCGACACCCGTTGGCAGCAGGCTAATACTCTCTTTCGCCAACAGGTGGAGGAATTGAACGGCCGCATCCAGACCCTCAACCTCAAAGTCCCCGCTGCCAGCTTCCAACGCCTGCTCATTGACGTAGACGGTGAGATACAGCGCGTGTCTGGGCGGTAATTGGTAATTGGTAATTGGTGATTGGTAATTGCCACTCAAGGTTCGGTCATATTTCCTGAGGGTTCGGAGAACCCGGAAAGCAGACAGGTATAAATGGCTGGCGGAAATTCCAGCAGGGACAGAATCCGCTGCTGCAACTCTGATAAGGGCGTCAGATGAC
>JBFMFT010000117.1:0-12075 GCA_040751925.1 Chloroflexota bacterium | reverse complement strand
GGCCGGTGGTGGCCGGCCGCAACCAGTTACGCCTGGACGTAATAGCCCTCTGTGACCACCAAAGCTGGCTGTGGCGGCCGGACGGCCTGACCGACGAGGAATTGCTGGCGGCTATCGCCGCCAAACAAAAGGGACAAGCATGGGGCGCGGACCGGCCGCCTGACCTGGAACTATTAGACCAGGCAGTGACGGCCGGGCTGGAAGAAGCTATCGTCGTGGACGTGACGGCCGCCGACGGCATGGAGCCAGTGCTAGATCGCGCCCTGGAATTAGGCTACGGCGTGGTCTTAGCCAATAAGAAGCCCCTGGCCGGCCCCTGGGCCACCGCCCAAGGCTACTTCAACAATCCGCGCCTGCGCCACGAATCCACCGTCGGCGGTGGCCAGCCGGTCATCGCCACCCTCCGCTACCTACTAGACACCAACGACCCACCCCTACGGATCGAGGGACAGTTAAGCGGTACACTGGGGTTCATCTGCGGCCGGTTGGACGACGGCGTACCGTTCTCCCAGGCGTTGGCTGAGGCGAAGGCCAAAGGCTACACCGAACCCGACCCCCGTGAAGACCTGGGCGGCCGCGACGTCATGCGGAAGATGATGATCCTGGGGCGCATGGCCGGCTGGCCGCTGGAGGAGAGCGACCTGGAGGTAGAATCGCTCTACCCCCGCGCCCTGGCTCACCTGTCGGTGCGCGAATTCATGGCCGCCAGCGTGGCTATAGACCCTTCGTTGCGCGACCGGGTGAATGCGGCCGGGGCGGCCGGCGAGGTGTTGCGCTACGTGGCCGAATTAGAGGGAGGTAAGGGGTCGGTGGGGTTGAAGCCGGTGCCTATGGAAAGTCCTCTGGCGAACCTGAAATACATCAGCTTCCGCACCCGCCTGTACGACGACCCACCCCTGATGATTTGCGGCAAAGGGGCGGGCGTGGGCATGACGGCGGCCGGGGTGCTGGGAGATTTGATTGGCCTGGCGCGGGAATGGCAGAGTGAAGAGTGAAGAGTGAAAAGTGAATCATTACGAAGATCAGGTCATTATCCGCCGGGCATCCCTAGCAGACGCCGACATCATCACGGAGTTGACGGCCGCTGCCTACAGCCGGCACGTCCCCCGCCTGGGTCGCCTGCCTCAGCCCATGACGGCCGACTACCGCCAAATGGTCGCCGAACACCCCATCTGGCTGCTCTACCTGGGCAGCGAGCCGGCCGGGGTACTGGTGCTGATAGTCGAAGCCGAAGCCCTACTCATCTACAGCGTGGCTATTAGCCCGCCCCACCAAAAGCAGGGATTGGGGCGGCGCTTACTGGCCTGGGCCGAGCAGGAAGCGCGACGGGCCGGCTACACTCTCATTCGCCTCTACACCAATGTGCTGATGGAGGAGAACGTCGCCCTCTACCGCCGCCTGGGTTACGAGGAAACAGGTCGAGAGTCCTATCTGGGGTCAACCCTGGTTCACATGGCCAAGCCGCTCACGGTAGCATAGCATTGTACTTTTGCGGCCGGAGACGGTAGAATGAGCAGGGAGTGGGGATTATTGAGAAAGATAAATTGTACGTTCTGGACTTTTGTGTAGGTGAACGAAGTATGACACAGCATCCGAAATTGGTTAGTAATCGTCCAAAAACAACTTCCTGATTGGGTTTGTAGTAGCGGCTTCAGCCGCCTGGCGACTAAAGTCGCTACTACGAACTTATTTCTGGACGGTCACTTAGTCAGTGGATGTACACATGGATCAGCAACTAGGCAAGAAGATAATTGGTCTAAGACAAAGGGTCGTTGCAAATTTCAATGCTGGGAACTGGGAGGAAGTTGGATTACTAACCGGGCATTCGAGCACTATCGACAACTATCCCCGCCTCCTTCGCAGTTTGAGTTGGGGTGATGAGGATTATAGTGGCAACGTTTTAGGTGTCCTTCGACGGATTGCAGAAATTGATCCTAATGCATTCCACATCTTCGAGCGGTACATGAACGAGAATTTCCCTGGAGACTCTGAATATGTGTCGGCGAAGCCCGCTGAACGTCGCATCACATTCGCCCCAAACGTCTTCGAAGTACCGGACTTCTCAGTCGAAGACGACTTGGCGGCAGTTATGATGCCTCTGCGGGCAGAATTCAGCCCCATTTACGAGGCAATTCTACGTGCCTGTAAAATCACCGGCTTTCGCTGCCTTCGCGCCGACGATATCTGGGAAGAGAGCGCAATTGTACAAGACATCTTCAATCTCGTCTTCAGGTCTCAGGTCGTCATTGTCGATTTCACAGGCAAGAATCCCAATGTAATGTACGAGACGGGGATCGCTCACACTCTAGGCAAACACGTCGTTCCAATATCGCAATCGCTGGATGATGTCCCATTTGATCTCACTCACCACCGCGTTCTGAAGTACTTGGCAAACGATGAAGGACTGAAGGAACTAGAGAATAAACTCTCTTCCCGTCTACGGTACATCGCTCCGCCTGCATCCTATTCAGATGAGGACATTCCATTTTAGGGCGAAAAGTGGTGCAGGGTAGCACAACAGAATAGCGTGGAGTCCAGAGGTAGCGTCACAGGAGACTCCACGCCGTCTTGCAGTGCTACCTGCTGAAATACGATGTACTTGGATTAGGGGTGGGGAGGCGGCCATTACTCTGGAAGAGTCGAAAAGAAATACGTGAAACGTGATGGCTCCCTTCACGTTTCACCGTCCCTAGCGCATGGTCAAAGCCATCACCGCCTTTTGCACGTGCAGGCGATTCTCCGCCTCATCATAGACCACACTCTGCCGGCCGTCAATCACGCCATCGGTCACTTCGATATTGCGGTCGGCCGGTAAGCAGTGCATATAAATCGCGTCCTCTTTCGCCAGGGCCATCCGCCGCTCATCCGTAATCCAGTCCGTGTATTGCCGGCCGATCCGTGCGCTTTCCTCCTTGTCCGTCGTGGTCAGCATCGCCCCCCAACTCTTGGCGTAAATCACGTCGGCGTCCTTGAAACCGGCGTCGAAGTCGTCCAGAATCTCGAATGAGCCGCCGTGCTGACGGGCGTTCTGGCGGGCTTGCTCCACAATGTCCGGCATCAGCTTGAACTCCGGCGGGTGGGTCAGGCGCACGTTCATCCCATAGCGGGTCATCAGCAAAATCAGGCTTTGCGGCACACTAATCGGCTTCTGGTAACTGCTGGCGTAAGCGTAGCTAACGTTTATCGTCAAACCACGTGGGTCGCCCTTCTTCTCAAAGATGGTCAGCAGGTCGGCCAATATCTGGAAGGGGTGGTACACGTCGCACTGCATGTTGAGGACCGGCACGCGGGAAGCGGCCGCCACCTCGCGAATATACTGGTTGCCATAGTTCCAGTCGCACTGACGGATGGCGATGCCGTCATTGTAGCGGCCGAGAATCTCCCCAATCTCCTTCGCCGTATCCCCATGGCTGATCTGGGTCGTCGTGCTTTCAATAAACTGGGCGTGGCCGCCCAACTGGGCCATGCCCGCCTCAAAGCTGGCCCGCGTGCGCGTGCTGCTGAAAAAGAACAGCATCGCCAGCACCTTATCGCGCAAATAGGCGTGGGGTTCGCCCAACGCCCGCTTGCGCTTCAACTCCATCGCCACGTCCAAAATCGTATCAATTTCTTCTCTCGTCCATTCCTGGGTCGTGATCAGGTCACGGCCGCGCAAATCCGTCTGCATAAAATCCTCCACTTCTGGCTCGCGCAAAGGCGCAAAGACGCTGAGGGTTGGGAGAAACCTTTGCGCTCTTGGCGTCTTTGCGTGAGATCACCTCTTTAATCGCCGATCTTCTGAAGCCTCTTGGGTAACAACGTGTAAAATTTTGTCGCTTCCACCACCTCAGCCAATGGCACGTGTTCATTGACCGCGTGAGCGTAGATTTCGTCGCCCGGCCCGAAGCCAATCGCCGGGATGCCGGCCTTACCCCGCCAATAATTGCCGTTGGTGGAGAAATCCCACTTGCCGGCCGCCTCCGCCCGCCCCCACAACGCCTGTATCGTCTGCTGCCCGGCCGTCACCAATGGGTCATCTTCCTCTAACGCCCAGGCTGGGAAATACTTGTCGTAGACAAAAACCGCCCCCGTATAGCTCGGCGCGTCATGCACCAACTCCCTTACCTCGAAGACAGCCTGATGAGCGGCCGGAACCAGCCCCTTTATCGCCGCCACCACTCCCTCTTTCGTCTCGCCAAAGGTCACCCGCCGGTCAATAAAAATCCGGCATTCATCCGGCACCGCGTTATCGCTGGGGCTGAGGCTAGAAATGCGGGTGACGGTGATGCGCCCCTGACCCAAAAATTCATCCATCGGCAGCGTCGCGTCCATATCTCGAATCGCCTCTACCACCGGCATCATCTTGTAGATGGCGTTATCACCCATAAAGTTGCTGGCGGCGTGCGCGCTCTTGCCCTTCGCCACGACTTCCAGTTCCACCCGCCCCTTGTGGCCGCGATAGACCTTCATTTTGGTCGGCTCACCAATGACCACAAAATCGGGCTTGATCCCCTCCCATTCCACGAAAGCCTGGCAGGCGATCCCATCGCACCACTCCTCGACGTTGCCCAGGTAATAGGCGGTGAAGCCGTCTAGCAGCCCCAGGTCGCGGGCGATGGCCAGGCCGTAGACCATCCCTGGCGTGCTGCCCTTTTCGTCCAACGCCCCCCGCGCATAGAGCAACCCATTTTCCACCTTCCCCTGGAACGGATGCCAGGGCCACTGGGCCGGGTCGCCGATGCCCACCGTGTCCAGGTGGCTGTCGTAGAGCAGGATACGCGGCCCGTTGCCGATCCGGCCGACAATCGAGCCATACCTGTCAAAGTACACCTGGTCAAAGCCCAGGCGGGTCATCTCCTCGCCCACCCTGCGGCCGACCGCGCCAATGTCGCTATCCATACTGGGAATGGCGACAATCTCGCGGAAGAAGTGGAGAATGTCGTCGCGGGCGGCCGCGACCCGTCCGTTTAGTTGTGTAATGAGTTCGTCCATGTAATTCCTCTTGAGAATTGTGCTTGACTTCAATTTGCCGGCCAGGAATTATACTTTTAGGTCGAAAAGTACAATCAAGATTGAACGCTAACTATAATTTGCCCGGCGAGAATTATACTTTTCGCCACAAAAGTATAATTTATCCTGTGCTCTCCGCTTCGCCAATGATCCGCAAAATTTCGGAGGCACAGAATACCTTGCCGTAAGCAGTAGAGTCGTTCAATGGCTGTAAGATGTTTGCTTCTATCAGTCTCTCTATACTGCGTTTGGCGCTGGGATAGGTCGCATTCAGGATATTCTTTGCCTGGGGAATTGTCAGCAAAGGCGATTCAAACAAACTGTCGGCCAGACGGAGCGATAACGCTGACGAGCGTGCTTGTAGTAGTTGCTGACGCCAGGCAAGCTGTAAATCCTGTAGCTGTTTGGCCCTGGTAACAGCGTCTTGCGCCCGTTCGGCCGCGCCACGCAGGAAGAACAGAAGCCACTCTCGCCACGCGCCCTGGATACTCACCGCCAGCAGCAAATCGTAGTATTCAGAGCGATGGCTCTCAAAGTAATCGCTCAAGTAGAGAAGCGGCAAGGGCAGCAGGTTCCAATGAACCAATAACAACGTCAGAAGCAACCGGCCGATCCGCCCATTCCCATCCAGAAACGGGTGAATCGCCTCATTCTACCAGCAAGGGCACATATCCAAAGCGGGTCACGTTCACCAGCCCCAGGTTGGAGGTACCCAGTTCGAGAAGGACGGCCGGGGCCAGCAGGCCGAGGTGTTGTCCATCTTATACCCTTCGGTCGTCGCTACCTACGGGGTTCGATAGCCGTAGATCATACCACTGGCAGGCAAACCCGAAAAGTGGAGCCCACCCCGACCTGGCTCTCCACCTCCACCTGCCCCCCGTGCAGGGTTACAATTTCCTTGACGATGCCCAACCCCAGACCGGCCCCTGGCACGTTCAATTGGCTGGCGCTCTGCCCCCGGTAAAAGTGATCAAAGAGGTAGGGCAAGTCCTCGGCCGGAATACCCACCCCCGTATCGCTGATAGCCAGGCACACCCCTCGGCCGTCCCGCAGCGTGCGAACGTGCACTTCCCCCTCCACCGTGTAATGAATAGCGTTATCCAACAAGTGGGCGATGACCTCACCCAACAGGTTGCGTTCGGCCCGCACAGGCGGCACGGCCGGCTCCAGTTCACAAGACAAAAAGAGCCCGGCCGCCTCCGCCCGCAGCGTATAGACGTTGACCACTTGCTCTACCAGGGAATTCAACTCTACCGGCCTCAATTGCAGCGACTCCTGGCTCATGCTCAGGCGACTCATGTCCAGCACATTGCCGATAAATTGGCGCAGTTGTCGGATTTCCTGCCGGGCCACCGCCAGGTAAGTCTCCTGCTTCTCTGGCTTGCCCCTCGCCATCAAGTCCAGGTAAACCTGGAGATTAGCGATGGGCGTGCGAAGCTGGTAGGAAACGTCGCCCACGAACTTGGACTTGAGACGGTCTAGCTCCTTGAGTTGTTCGTTAGCCTGGGCTAATTGATGGGTGCGTTCAGCCACCCGCTCTTCCAGTTCCACAGTGTGTCGCTGAAGCTGTCCGTGCAGGCGGGCGTTGGTTAGGGCCAGAGCCACCCGGTCGGCCAGGTCTTGCAGAAAGGTTTGGTCATCCAGTGTATAGGGTTGACCGGGCCGACCCCGCCCTATACCTACCACGCCGATCACCCACTGCTGGAGACGCATAGGCACAATCAAGAGGCTATAGACGCTGTAACGATCAAAATAGGCGGCGTAGGCGGGGTCAATCTGAGCGCGCAGAGCAGCCTGGGGAAGGCTGGCAATCAGCAGTGGCTGACCCGTGCGAGCCACCTGGCCCGTGGGGCCTTCTGTTATGCGCTGGGGAGCTTTGGCTAACAGTTCCCGCATAAAGTGAAAGGCCTCTGGGTCAGGGTGATAAAAGGCGGCCGGGTTCAACCATTGTTGATCCTCCGACAGCAGGCGAATCAGAGAAACGTCGCCAATCAACTCCACCAGCCGACGGGCTACGGTTTCCAAAACAGCCTGGAAATCAAGGGTGACTTCGGCCAGCAGTTGGGAAAACTCGGCCAGGGCGTTGGCCCGGATGGCCTGCTGGCGTACTTGCTCCTCAGCCTGCTCCCGATCCTGGCGCGTGCGTAAAGCCCCGATGCCAAAAGCCAGGTCGTCGGCCAATTCGGTCAGCAATTTCACCTCTTCTTCGTCGAAGGCGTCTGGTTCGGCGGCGTAGATATTGAGCGCGCCCAACGGTTGCTCATTGTAACGCAGGGGTAAGGCTATCGAGGAGGCGTAGCCGCGCTGTAAGGCTTGTTTGCGCCAGGGGAAGAAATGGGGATCGGTGAGGATGTCGCGGGCCACCACCGGCCGGCCGGTTCGAATGGCGGCGCCCGTTGGCCCGCGCCCGCGCTCACTGTCCGCCCAGGTTATGTTCAGCGTTTGCAGATAGCCGGCCTCGTAACCGGCCTGGGCTACCGGCCGCACACTCCTGGTTTCGTCCGCCTCGGCATAACCGACCCAGGCCAACCGGTAGCCACCCAGTTCGACGATAATCCGGCAGATTCGTTGCAACAATTCGTCTTCTTGCGTTGTCCGCACTAGAATCTGGTTACATTCACTCAAGGTACGCAGGGCCCGGTTGACCTGCCGCGCCTGCATCTCAGCTTCCTGCCGTCGGCTATCCGCCTGGTCCAGCCGGCGGGCATTCCAGCCAATTAAGAGGGTGAAGATGACGATGTTGGACAGGGCGAACAGGGCCAGGCCGAAAGGCGTGTCGTAGAGTCCCATTCGCTCCCCCCACAGCCTCAACCAACCCACGAGAAAAGGGACGGCGATAGCCGCCGGTAACAAACGGCGGGCTGACGCTCCGCCCGGCCCCCGGCTGGTCAGAATGGCGACAATCCCACGTCCAGGGTGGGTGAAGAGAACCCCCAGGCTCAAGATGGCAAAGGCGATGGCCGTAGGCAGAGCGACCGAGGCGTAAGGCCCAACCCGGTACAGCGATTGGACGCCATAGGCGTAGCCGAGCAAAGCTACCCAGGCCAGCGCGAAAACAGCTACCGCCAGCCATTGCCGCAGCCGCTCTAAGCTCTCCCACCCCACCAGCAGCAGAGCGACTCCTAATAGGGTGTGACTCAGGGCCGTCACCGACGACATGCGCCCTGGCGGGGATAGGGTGGTGACCGGGTCGGCGAAGAGAAGCTGGTCAATCCCTAAATTCCAACCCAAGAGGTCCTGGCTCAAGGTCAGCAAACCGATGAGAGCAGCCACTCCCGCGCACAGCCGGCCGGCGGCCAGCCGACTGGTAGAGGTGGGTGGCCCGGCCGCCAGCCAGAATAACGCGCCACCGGCCAAGATGAAGGCCAGGGCCGTATTCGCCTTCATCGTCGCCAGGCCCGGCGCGACGCTCTTTAGCCAGGCCACGTCAAAGACCCAACCGGCCAGCACCAGGCCGCCCACACCAATAGCTATCAGGCCAGCCAGCCGAGGAAAGGTAGCGCGACCACCCGCCCCGGCCGCTGCCCATTTCACCCCTCGTTTCCGCCGCTCATCTGCCATATTCGTATTGACTCGGGCTGCCTGTAGAAACCAGGTTTTTTGCCAGTAATTACGATGGTTGTCCAGAGAAAAACCTGGTTTCTAGCTGAGTAGTTACCCATATTCTATCATTACTGGTTAGCCTCTCCCCCAACCCCCTTCCCTCCGAGGGAGAGGGAAGTTCCCTCTCCCGGCCGGGAGCAGGGCCAGGGAGGGGGGGCAGGCCGCCAGACGAGCTGACTCGCCAGCGAGAGATGGCTTCCGACAATCTGGCCTCCACTTTCAGTATAGGCCATCTGGCCGGCTTTGTCATCCGCAAATCTACGGATATTGACTCTACTCACCAAGAGGGATGATGCCCCGCCGCAAGGCGTAACGAATGAGGTCGGTGTGGCTTTGTAAATCCAACTTACGCGTCAGGTTAGCCCGGTGCGTTTCCACCGTGCGTGGACTGATGGACAGCCGCTCGGCAATATCCGCGTTGCTATAGCTTTCGGCCACCAGATGCAGCACCTCCCGTTCGCGGGAGGTGAGGGTGTCGTAGGGATCCAGAGCGGTATCTTTGGCCCTTTGGGCGTAAGCCTCAATCGCCCGGTCGGAAAAGGGGGGGCTAAGGTAGCGGTGGCCGGCCGTGGCCGCCCGCACGGCTCGGATTAACTCCGTCGCGCTGGCGTCCTTCAGGACGTAGCCCTTGGCCCCGTGGCTAAGGGCTTCCCAGACGTAGCTTTCTTCGGCGTACATAGTCAGAATAACCACCTGGGTCTGGGGGGATCGCCGGCCGACCTCGCGGGTCACTTCCAGCCCACCTAGCCCCGGCAGCATCAGGTCAACGACGAGGACATCCGGCCGCAGCCGCTCCACCATCTCGACGGCTACCAGGCCATCGGCCGCTTCGCCAATAATTGAAAAATCCGGCTCCATATCCAGCAAGGCGCGCAACCCTTGTCGCACCACGTTGTGATCGTCAGCCAGGATAATCGTCGTCATAAGAAGTTGAAAGTTGAAAGTTGAAAGTTGAAAGTTCGGGTGGAACTGATCAACTTTCAACCTTTAACCTTTAACCTTCAACCCGCATAGCCAGAGGCAGTTCGGCCGTCAACAGCGTCCCACTGCCAGGGGTTGAATCAATGGTCAGGCGGCCACCCAGGAGGGCAGCCCGCTCAAACATACCGGCCAGACCGCTGCTATGGGTAACCGGCGCGTCCGCGTCAAAGCCCACCCCATTGTCCTTCACCTGCAAATACAGCCAATCCCCGGCCACCCACACCTGCGCTTCGGCGGCCGAAGCGCGAGCGTGGCGGGCCACGTTCGTCAGTGCCTCCTGAGCAATCCGAAACACTGCCAATTCCACCTCTGGGGCAAAGCGGCGGCCTTCCAGACCATAGTGACGAAAGGCCACCTGCACTTGCGTCTGGGTCATGTACCGCTCAATGTGCCACAGGAGAGCCGGGGCCAACCCCAGGTCATCCAGGATGGACGGCCGCAAATCCAACGATAACTCACGCACGCGGGCGATGAGTTCATTGACTAAAACCGTTGCTTCCTCCAGGCTGACAGGAGTAGTGCTGCGCGCATTCATCTCCAACAGCAACTTCAAGCCGGTTAAGAGTTGGCCGATTTCATCGTGTAATTCACGAGCCACGTAGCGACGTTCCGCCTCCTGCACCTCCACCAGCCGCCGTGACAGCCATTGCGCCCGCTCCCGCAGCACTTCCGCCTCCTGGCGGCGCTGACGCTCGGCCGCCAGCAAGCGCGCTCGTTCCTCCTCAGCCAGCTTGCGCTCCGTCACGTCCCGCGACACCACCACGACTTGCGTCACCTGGCCTTCCGCGTTGAGGTAAGGGTAGCAGGTCACGTCGAAAAAGCGCGGCCCTAAAGCGGCAAACGGAAACTGGGCCTGGTAGTTCACCAGTTCGCCGGCAAAGCAGCGAACCAGGTGTTGCTTGATGATGTGATTAAAAGCAGTCTCGCCCCATACTTCAGCCACCGTGCGGCCGACAATAACCTCTCGTGGGCGGCCGTGCGCCCGGCAATAGGATTCATTCACCGCTTCGTAAACGTAATCTCGGTTTATGAGCGTCATAAACTCCTGGGAGGTGTTGACGATAAACTCATACTTACGCCACATCTCCGCCAGAGCCTCACGCCCGGCCCCTTCATCTGCCTCGCCGCGCTTCATGCCCGCTCAACTCCTTATCGCTCCTGTCCGACGCCATAACGGCCAGCAACCTCACCTTAGTATACTACAATTGTCAATGAACAATGAACAATTGTTCATTGTTCATTGTTCATTGTTCATTGTTCATCGCATGGCACTCGTGGCAATAGCGGCTCTCCTGCTCCTCCGGCCGTTGCTGGCAGGCGGAGCCCATCACCAGAGGTATCTCGTAGACCTGGCCGGTGATTTTGGCCGTTTGGATGAGCTTCTGCCCATCCCATTGCACCCAACCGAAGGGATCACCTGTATCGCTTTGCACAATCACGTCGCCCACTGTCACCAGGTAGTTGGGGTTGAGGGCGGCCGAGCGCACGGCCGGATGGTCGGGCCGATCCACGCGGGTCAACGAGGGCATTTCGGCCAGTGTGCCGTGACAGGTCTTACACTGCGTATTGGGCGTCTCCGCCTTGCCGGAATGGATGTCGCCATCGCCCATTACCTGTTGGTTCGTGTGGCAATCCACGCAATCCAGTTTCCACTCACAGAGGGTAAATTGGGCAATCGGCTGGTAATACTCCTTGAGCCTAAACCCCGTAGGTTTCGGAAAACCTGCCGGGTTTGCCAGGTCGGTGCGCTCCAGAAAGTGCATCTGGGCCAGTGAATAATTGCCCCGGTTGTGACAATGGTTGCACTGGTAGTAAGGGATGGCCGTGGTGAAGCGGTGTTCGCGGCCGTGTCCCGGCTCCGTCTTATCAATCGTCGGGTCATTCCCCCGGTAAAGACCATCGTTTTCATAGACCACGTGACAGGCAGCGCAGCCGGTAGCCCGGTAATAATACGGCCGGACTTGGGGTTGTCCACCTACGTGGCAGGTCAGACAATTGGCGGCGAAAGTTTGCAGCGGCCGGGGCGCGGCCGGGCCGGGCTGAAAAAGAGTGAGGGCGGCCACGCCCGTGTCTGTGCTCACGTGCGGGTCGGCAACCGCCACCATCCCCTGGCGAGCAGTCAAGTCGGGCTGCGTGCCAAAGGCAAAGCCGACCTGGGCGATGGCCCCAGCGTAGGTAGCTTGTAGGGAGGTCAAGACGCGATGGATGTGGTCGCGCCTCTCCTCGGCCGGGCCATTGTGACAGCCCCCGCACGACGCCTCGACGACGCTGAAATCGCTGGGGTTACGGCCGCCGCGCAGCCCACTGTGGGCCGTTTCTTCGTCCAGGGCCAGCCGGTCGCCGCCGTGACAGGCCACACAGCTAAAACGGTGGCTGGGGCTGATTTCTTCAATTCCCGTATGGCAGGTGAGGCAACCATCGGTCGGGCTATCGGCCGGCAAGCGGGCCGGCGTCTGGCCCTGGCAAGCGACCAGCCATAACCAGACCCAAATGACTAAACCC
>JBFMFT010000116.1:0-12095 GCA_040751925.1 Chloroflexota bacterium | reverse complement strand
GTCTTGTGGCACGGGGAGACGCCGGCCGCCGGCTTGCCGGAGTTCTTTTCGACCGTGCGGCGGTTAGGGCTGGGCTTCATCCTGGCGACCAACAACGCCACCCGCACGGCCGCCCAATACCGGCAGAAATTGGCCGGCTTTGGGGTGGATGTGCCGGCCGTCCAGATTCTTAACTCGGCCGAGGCCACGGCCGCCTACCTGGGCCAGCATTACCCGGCCGGCACACCTCTCTACACCATTGGTGAGGCCGGGCTGCGCGACGCTCTGACCGCCCAGGGCTTTACCTTGACCAGTGAAGGCGCGGCCGTCGTCGTGGCCGGCTTGCACAAGCACGTCTGTTACGAGGAGTTAGCCACCGCGACCCTCCTCATTCACCAGGGGGCGCGCTTCGTCGGCACGAACCCCGACGTAACTTTTCCCAGCGAGCGCGGGCCGCTGCCGGGTGCCGGGGCCATCCTGGCCTTTCTCAGCGCGGCAACGGGCGTTGAACCAACCATTATTGGCAAACCCTACCCCGCCCTTTTTGCCGAGGCGTTGCGGCGATTGGGCGGCGCGGCGGCCGCGACAGTCATGGTCGGCGACCGGCTCAACACGGATATTGCTGGCGGCCGGGCGGCCGGCCTGCGGACTATCCTTCTGCTCTCCGGCATCTCTACGCGCCAGGAAGCCCTGTCTGGCCCCATTCGGCCGGATTGGATATTTGAGGATTTGCAAGACCTGACGACTCATCTGGAAGAAATCTAAGACCTCACGCAAAGACGCAAAGGCGCAAAGGGACCAAAACTTGGCGTCTTCGCGCCTTTGCGTGAGCTAATCTTCTTATGATCCTACCTGTTAATCTATATGACCTCAGCCTGGACGAATTGGCGGCCTGGGTCGGCGACCTGAAGCAGCCGCGTTTCCGGGCGGAGCAACTCTGGCATTGGCTGTACCAGCGGCCGGTCACCCGCTTTGACGAGATGACCAACCTGCCCCAGACCTTGCGGCAACAGTTGGACCAGGCGGCCGAACTGCTGCCCTTCCGCCCGGCCGCCAGCCAGCACTCCAGCGACGGTCAAACCCGAAAAGCCCTGTTCCAGTTGAAGGACGGCCAGTACATCGAGACCGTCTTAATGGGCTACCACAAGCGACGGACGATCTGCGTCAGTACCCAAGCTGGCTGCGCGATGGGTTGCGTCTTTTGCGCGACCGGCCAGATGGGTTTTCAACGCAATCTGAGTGTGGGTGAAATCGTAGCCCAGGTGGTTTACTTTGCCCGTGAGGTGGTCGCGCAAGGTGATCACGTGACCAACGTGGTGATGATGGGCATGGGCGAGCCGCTGCACAACTATGCGAATACACTGGCGGCCGTAGACCGCCTGACCGACCCCGACGGCCTGAACCTGGGAGCGCGCAAAATTACCATTTCGACCGTCGGCCTCGTGCCGGCCATGCGCCGCTACGCCGACGAACAACGCCAGACGCCCCTGGCCGTCTCCTTGCACGCCGCCACCGACGCCGAACGGGACAGGCTCATCCCCATCAACCGTCGCTGGCCGCTGGCTGTACTCATGGACGCCTGCCGCTACTACGTGGAGAAGACCGGCCGCCGGCTGACCTTTGAGTGGGCGTTGATTGAGGGGGAGAATGATACCCCTCAACAAGCCCAGGCGTTAGGCCAATTGGTGCAAGGGTTGCTGTGCCACGTCAATCTAATTCCCCTCAACCCGACGGCCGGTTATAGTGGCGGCCCATCCTCGATGGCGCGGGTGGAGGCATTCCGGCGGGAACTCGGCCGCTATGGGATCAGCAGCACGGTGCGCGTGCGGCGGGGCATTGACATCCAGGCCGGCTGCGGCCAGTTGCGCGCCACCCTGTAACGCAAGCCGCCGGCTTGCGCGTGGGCAAGCCAGCGGCTCGCGCGTGGGCAAGCCAGCGACTCGCGCGTGAGCAAGCCAGCGGCTCGCGCTACAAGGCGCGGGCAGTTTGACAATTCGCGGCCTTTTGGCTAATATCCACCTCCGGCCAAGCTAGAGACTTAGAAACTCGGTTTCCCCAGGGAACCGAGTTTCTTGTGAAATGGCCTCATCCCTTACCTGGCAACGAGTGAAATAATCCATGAATGACCGTGATCACCCTGTCATGATCGAGACCGAAAGCCTGACCAAGGTGTACGGGGCTCTCAAGGCTATTAGCGATATAACTTTTTCCTGTAAGAAGGGAGAGGTGGTGGGCTTCCTGGGCCCCAACGGCGCAGGCAAGACAACCACCATGCGTATCCTGACCGGCTATATGCCGCCCACTTCGGGGGCCGCCTACATTGCCGGCCACAATACTCTGACCGAATCACTGCCAGCGCGACAACGGCTGGGCTACTTGCCGGAGACGGTGCCGCTCTACCCGGAACTGAGTGTGGAGAATTACCTGGCTTTCGTCGGCCGCGTCCGCCGAGTGGACAACCTGTGGGATCGGGTGGATGCGGTCTTACAGACGGTGGACTTGCTCGACCGCGCCGAAAGTTACATTAGCACGCTGTCAAAGGGTATGCGCCAACGAGTCGGGCTGGCCCAGGCTCTCCTCCACGACCCCGACGTGTTGATTCTGGACGAGCCGACGATTGGCCTCGACCCGGCCCAGATTCGGGAAGTGCGCCAACTCATTACCCAATTGGGCGAGAAGCATACCATCTTACTCAGCACCCACATTTTGAGCGAAGTGGAGCAGATTTGCAGCCGGGCGATCATCGTCATTGACGGCCGCATCTGGGCTGATATGCCCATCGAGCAGGCGGTGGGCGGCGCGCATAAGAATCTGCTGACGGTGAAGCTGGCCCGGCCGGCCGCCAACACCCTGACCACCCTGCGAGCCGTACAAGGAGTCGTGGAGGCCCGTGCCAACGGCGTGCGCGAGTTCCAGGTGCGGATAGACGGCCGCGACGAGACCCGCCAACGAGTGGCGGAGACGGCCGTCAACAGTGGATGGGGCCTACTGGAGTTATCGTCCGAAAAAGTCAGTTTAGAGACCATCTTCTTGAACAAACTGCAAGAAGCGGAGCAAGCCGCCCTGGATATGGCTGAAGAAGTGGCGGCCGAAACTCATCCAAAATCCACAATCCAAAATCCAAAATCGCTTGGGGAGGAATAAGAATGCGAAACGCCTGGCTTGTCGCCCAACGCGAACTGGGCGCGATTTTCGTACAGCCCATCGCCTACGTGTTTATTATTATGATTCTGCTGATCACCGGCTACATCTTTGCCGCGCAGATCGCTTTTTACGTTCTGCAATTTGGCGGGGGGCCGCCACCCAGCGTCGCCAATGTGCTAGGTCTATTCACCTTCCTGGCGATCTTTGCTGCCCCGGCCGTTACCATGCGTCTGTTGTCGGAAGAACAGCGCAGTGGCACCATGGAACTCTTGATGACTCTGCCCATCCGCGATGGCGAAGTGGTTTTCGGCAAGTGGCTGGCTGCCTTCATTTTCTACCTGGCCTCCGTTGCCCTCACAATCATCTACCCGGTCATCCTAATCCGCTTTGGCAACCCGGACGTTGGCCCCATTTTCAGCGGCTACCTGGGTACGATTCTGTGGGGGGCTGGTTTGCTGGGAGTGGGTGTGCTGGCCTCGGCCGTCTCCGAAAACCAGATCGTCTCCTTCATGCTGGCTTTTGGTCTCAACCTGGCCCTCTACCTGGCCGCGCTGGCCGGCCAATCCTTTACCAGCAACCCCACGATCACCAACGTCCTAAACCAGTTTTCCTACGAAGCCCACCTGGGCGGCTTCCTGGATGGGGTGATGACGGCGACCGACGTGGTTTATTATATCCTCGTCACGGCCGTCGCCCTCTTCGCTGCCACCCGCATTCTGGAAACGCGCCGGTGGCGTTAAAGGGTAGCAAGTGGCAGGTAGCAAGTGGCAAGTCTGACCTGCCACCTGCCACCCGCCACTTGCCACTTTCTTTCTGAGAACGACTATGAAGAATTCCCTCAATCGCGTCGTCCCCGTTCTGCCCTGGCTGGGTCTGGTCTTGATCGCCGCCGGGGCTATCGTTACCTTCGTTACCCGTCGCTTCGATTTGCTCAACAACCTGTTGCTGGGAATCGGGGTATTAGCCTTGCTCTTCTTCGCCATTGCCCGGCCGGACACGGTGCGCCTTATGGTCAGCGGCCGTCGCGTTCGCTACGGTCTCAGCACCTTCCTGGCCGTCGTCTTCTTTGCGGCGATTGGCATCCTGGGCTATTACTTGGTCTACCAAAATAGCGATTGGCGGTGGGACGTGACCGAAACGCAGCAATTCACGCCTTTGCCGGAAACGGTGGCCCTGCTGGAGCAATTGGACGAGCCGGTCCACGTGATTGGCTTCTACACCGTGCAGCTGTCAGGCCAGCAGACAGAGGCGGAGAAGACCTTGAAGAGCCTGGCGGCCGTGACCGACAAGATTACCTACGAATTTCAAGACCCCGAAGCCAATCCGGTGTTGGCCCGCCAATACGACCTCAATTTCAACGGTACGCTGGTTTTCACGCGGGGTGAGGTGTTTGCTAAGGCTAACAGCACGACCGATAACGACATCCACACCGCCTTGCTCAAGGTGATCAATCCCAAGACCAAGAAGCTGTACTTCATTACCGGCCACGGCGAGCGGGGTATCGAGGATTTCAGCGAGACTGGCTTGAACACGGCCGTCAGCTTCATCGAAGACCTGGGCTTCACCGTCCGCACGCTCAACCTGCCTATTAGCGGCACGGTACCGGCCGACGCCACCGCCATTGCCATCGTTGGTCCCCAGGGGGCCATGACGGCCGAGGAAGCGCAGGCCATCCGGGACTACTTGAAGGGCGGCGGCACGGCCTTTATAGCCCAGGATGTACCAGAAGTGGATGACCAAGGGAACTTCTTGCCCGAGGATGACAATATACGGGCTATGCTAGTTGAAGATTGGGGTATCACCCCGCGCCAAGACGTTATTTTGGACTTTACCCGTGTCCTACCCGGCCAACCCCTGCCGTTTAATTTTGTGGCGGCCGATTACGGCAGCAGTACCATTATCCCGACTGAATTGGAGCGCTTCAACACCGTCTACTTTGCGGCTCGTTCCATTGCTACCCAATCGGTAGAGGGTGTCAGCACGGTCAACCTGGTGCTGACCAGCGGCGACGCCTGGGGCGAGACGAACTTTGCCGCTCTGCTAGAGGGCGAGGTGAACCCGGATCCAGAGGACGCCGCCGGCCCATTGGCAGTTGGGGTGAGCGCGGAGAATAGCGCAACGGGCGGCCGGATCGTCGTCTTTGGCGACACGGATTTCATCTCCAACAGCAGGTTGCAAGGTGGCAACCAGCAGCTTTTCAGCAACGCCCTCAACTGGTTGGCGAAAGACGAGATTATCATTGAGTTGACCCCCCGTGAGACAGTTGACCGGCAGGTGATTATTCCGGCCGAGCAAGCCCGCCTGCTGCAACTGATCAGCCTGGGTCTCGGCCCGGCCTTGATGACGATCATTGGCCTGGTGGTGTGGTATTCCAGGAGGCAGCACCGATGAACTGGCGCACCACCGGCATCCTCTTTATCCTCCTGATAGTGGTGGGTGGCTACGTTTATTGGAGCGGCCGGCAGCCCGCTACGCCTGAACCGACGTCCACCCCGGCGTTTGCTCCCCAGCCAACCACCAAATTCATCACCGGCCTGACGGTGGAGACGGTGACCCGGTTGGACGTGCGCCGCTTCGAGGATGATTCGTTCGCCTCGTTCGGCCGCGATCTGGACACGGGAGCCTGGGCGCAGACGACGCCGACGGCTACCCAAGTAGTCAGCAACACCATGAACAATTACGTGACCGGGCTCATCAACCTGGTCAGCCGCCGCACGTTGGAGGAGGGACAAGGTTCTCTGTCAGATTATGGCCTGGACGCGCCCGCGCACGAGATCACCCTGGCCGGCCAGCGTGACGGGCAGACAATTCACTACCGCTTCTTGATTGGCGCGACCACCCCCAGCGACGATGCCTTCTACGTCCTGCGACAGGGAGATGAACGGGTTCACATCGTCAATAAATTGGTGATGGAAAACATCACCAACCTGCTAGATAAGCTACCGCTACCAGTCCCGACCCCCACTGCTACATTACCCCTCACGGCGACCGTGACCATCACGGCCACCCTGCCGCCAACCGTTACCATCACCCCTAGCCCTTAAGCCAGACATCGGATGTCTCGTAGACATCCGATGTCTACCCTAATCCCCGCCACCCGTCACGGCCGCCCGCGCCCAACTCAAGGCAGCCATCATGGTGGGGAAGCCCAGGGTGGTGACGCCCAGGAGGATGGTGTGTTCGATCTCGGCCGCCGTCGCCCCGGCCGCCAGCGCCCGGTAGGTGTGGGAATGAACCGCGCTCTCGGACTGCACGGCCGCCGCCATGCCCAGCTTGACCAACTCGCGGGTCTTCTGATCGAGCGGCCCCTCGGCCGCCAATGCCCCCAGGCTCTCGTAGGCTTGCCAAACGGCCGTGTGTTCCTTCTGGAATTGCTGGTAGGTTTTGGGTAACTTACTCATGGTTTCTCCTCAAATCTGGGTCTATTGCGATTGTAGATAAGCGATAATAGCTTCGATTTCGCTGTCAGACAAGTGGAAGTTGGGCATGGCCGCATTACCCTTTTGATTTGGCTGTTCCCACCCTCACCCCAACCCTCTCCCTCAGAGGGAGAGGGGGTAGGGGGTGAGGGTGAGTCGCTATACAGAATCCCCTCATCCCCTTATCCCGGCCCTCTTCGTCACACCTTCTCAACGCGCACTTTGCTATCGTAGAACACCGCGCTGCCCCCCACCACGTCAGTCAGGCAGGTATTGGCAATGAGGGGATCGGTACGCATAGCCGCGTTAGCGTGAATACCCGTCACCCGGCGCGGGTCGCCGGCGATAGTCACCTCGTCAATCTGAATGTCCATTGCCCCGTAGGCCCAGTGACCAAAGCCCAGGCTAAAGCCAATCACCCCCGGCCGCATCCCCTGGGTCGTCCTGACCTTGCCCACGATGGGGTGAGTGTTGCCGTTGCCAAAATCCCAAATGCCGTCGGGATTGGTGGGCGAGCTAATCCGCACAAAGTCACCGTCGGCCAGGCCGCGACCGGCCGCATCTTGGGCGTTCATCAAGACGAAATTCTCCGGCAGTAAGGCCCGCAGCCAGTAGTTACCCGGCGTGCGGCTCTTGGTCTGCGAAATTTCGCGGTAGGTAATGAGATGCAGGTCGTAACCCTCCTGCTCGTCCGCCAACGGCTGGCCCTCGTAGGACGTGGCCGGTTCAACGAAGGTAGCGTAACCGGGCATACTCTTGCCCGTGCCGGCGTACTTGACCCCGGCCGTCTTCTCCTGATACATATTGATCAACTTGCCAAACTTGGAGCCGGTGGGGACGACGAACGGCTCGTCGTAGAAGCCGGGGAACAAACCGTCACCCGGATAACCCTTCTCGTAAGCCTGGAACCGGCCGCCGCGGTTCAACACCGTCACCACTTTGGGCCACAGGTCGCCCGTGAGCCGCTGCCAGCGCTCGGGGTCGAAGACGGCCGCCGGCAAGTGCTGGCGAGCGGCCAGGAAAGTTTCGATCTCTTCCGCGCTGGCGTCCGGCACAGCGTCCTCGGCGTCTGGCTTTTCGCCGTAAGCCAGGTTCGCCACCATTCGCAGGTAAAGGTCGTCCGGGTGTTGATAGTCCATCCCTTCGCCCAGGCCGTTCGGGCCGAAGTTGGGCAGGCCCAATTTTTCGGCCAGCCCCAACAGCATCGCCTCCCATTGCAGGGCCATCTCCTGGCCGTAGACAGTGACCGTGCCGGTCATCGGAGCAATGACGGGCTGGCGCACCCCTTGTACCTTGAAGGTAATAGACGGGTGTGAGCCGCCGAATTCCCACCGTTCCAGGTAGGTCACGTCGGGGAAAATGTAGTCGGCGTACATACTGGTCTCGCCCACGATGATGTCACTCGTAACAAACAAGGGAATCTTCCGCACGTCTTGTAGGATGGGAATCCAGGCGTGGCCGGCCGGTAAGGAGTAAACGGGCGAACCCATGTACATAAAGACAGCCTTGACCGGATAGGGGTAGGCGTCGCCGGCCGAGGGAATAATTTCCTGGTATACGTCCGACGACAGGGGATACCAATTGCGGCGGGCCGGGTAATTGTCGTCGAAGAGGGTGGAATCCTCGAACTTCGTGTCGTGGCGGATGATGCTGATACCAAAGGGTGACAAGGCCCCAGGGTCCATCTTACTCAGTTGGAAGGGGCCTTCGGCTTTGCTGCCCGACATATCGTAAGTGCTGGCCCACACCTGGCCACCGCGCCAGTCATAATTACCGATGAGCAGAGCCACGTTGAACCAGGCCACCACGTTGTAGAAGCCGTTGGTGTGCTGGGACGCGCCACGATGCACGTCTACGGCCGCGTTCTTACCATAAGCAGTGAACTCGCGGGCCAATTCGGCGATGTCATCCGCCTCCACCCCGGCAATCTCCGCCCACTCCTCCAGCGTGTGCTTGTTAGCTGAATCCGACAGGATTTGCAGACTGCTCTTGACCGTGAACTCGCCCAGGGTGGTGTTCACCAGCAATTGCCCTTCGACGGCACGCTCAGGGTCATTGGGATCAAGGAGAGTTGGCTGACCATCGGCGTCCAGAACGAGGAAGGGATCGGTGGTGTAGACCGCGCCATCGGCCGTCAGGTAACTCACCACCGTTTTCCCTTCCTGTTCCTCCTCCACCTTTTCCACCAGCCCCATCTCGCTGGCGTGCAAGAACTTGGTTGGCTTATCCTTCTCGGTGTCTATTTTGACCAGCCAGGCGGCGTTGCACCAGGTTGGTTCGCCGTCGGCGGTGGCCGCCGCTTTGTTGGCGTTCGCCAGGTAACGGCCGTCGTAGCGCTGGTTGGCGATGATCCACTGGATGATGCCCATGGCGATTGCCGCCTCCGTGCCTGGTTTGTTGGGCAGCCACTTCCAACTCTTGCCGGCCAGCTTGGACAGCCGGGGGTCAATCACGGCGTACTTCAGTTCACCCGTGGCGTAGCGGTTGGTGATGCGCGGCACGCGGTTAGTGGGGCCATAGTTGCCCTCGAACGGGGATGAGCCAACGAAGATGACGAACTCGGCCGAAGCGGTGTCCGCCTGCCAGTAAGCCTTTGTCCCGCCGGTGAATTTGCCACTGGCGTTGTCCCACTGTTCGGTCATGGCCTTGCCCGCGAAATAGAGACTGCCCTGGCAAACCGTCGTGTGGCCGATGCGATTGGCTGTACCCAGGCCAGAGCCGAAGAAACGGTGGGTGATGTCGCTGCGGCCGCCCTTCTTGCGCCCCCAGAAGTAGAGAATCTGGTTGTTCTTGGGGCCGAGGTCGGGGTGGTCGGGGTCTATCATCTGATCCAGATGGTCGGCGTAATCCACCTTGAACTTCTCCACCAGGGCCTTCTTCTTCTCCGCGTCCTTTTCGCCCAGGATGGCCTTCACGTCCGCGCCCATCTTCTTCAGCAGGTCGGGGTCGCGGATGGTCCACAGGTCATTCAATCCCTCCACTTCGCGCTCTTCTTCGCCAGGCACGTGGCTGAACAAACGGCCGCCGTTGACAATTTCGTCTATGGCCTGCTCGAAAGGAATGGTCATCCACTTGTTCTCCCCACGCCGGCCGGCCCGCTTGAGAACCTTCACCAGCCGGTAGGGATCGTAGGCGGCTTGCAAGCCAGCCTGTCCCTTCGGGCAGAGGGGCGCGTCAATGCGGGCCACGTCCTTCACCGGCATTTCATAGCCCAGGTGGGGAACTAGGTTCCAGGGTGAGTAAGGGTTGCCGTCAATCTTGACCGCCACACCATCCAGCAGCTTGACCTTGATGCCGCATTGGGTGTTGCACTGCTGGCAGATGGAGTAAAGCTGGCTGTCCGGCCGGGCCAGGTGATAGGCGGGCAAGTCGGCCGATTGGGCCAAAGCTCGCTGAACGTGGGGCAAGCTGCCCAGAAAGGCCCCTCCGCCAACGGCCGTCGTCAGCTTGAGAAAGTCACGGCGGGAGATTTGGCCGTTCGTCGAGGGTGAATGGAGTGTAGGTTGTTGGGTCATTGCGTCACCTCCGTGGTTTGGGTCGTGAACAGGGGTAAGAAGTCGCTGCCCAGCAGGAAAGCCAGGGTGGACAGCCCCAGGATGCCCAGGGTCACGGCCCATTCCATGAGGCTGGGGAAGTAATCAAAACTCAGGTGAGGGCCGGTGAATGCGCTGCCCAGGGCCTCCAACTCCGGTACGGTCAAGGCCGGAAAGACGATGTTGGCGCGAGCCACGGCAAAGCCGATCAGGACGAAGAGACCCATCAGCCCGGCCCAACTGCCGCGCTGGGCCAGCTTGGGCTGGACGAGGACAATTACCGGCGCCAGCGTTCCCAGGCCAATTTGCAGTAGCCAGAAGGCCCACCAGTAGCGGCCGAACATCACTTCGTTGACGGCCTGCACGTTTTGGGGGATGCCGCCGTACAAGGATTGAGAGAAGTCCGCCCACAGGAAATAGACTTTGACCAGGGCCAGGACGACGGTCAGCAGTCCCAGCACCCGCAGTTGTTGGCTGTAGCGGCTATCCTGGCGCGGGCCGAAGAGGCCCAGAATGACCATCAGCAGGGCCGCCCCCGAAGCCAGGGAGAAGACGGGGAATTGGGCGGGCAGGAGGCCGACGTGCCAGTAGGTGCGGCCGGCGTTGACCCCCAGCAGCGCGCCCACACCACCGCTCAGGAAGACCGAAAGGAACAGGCCGCCGATCATCAGCGGCTTGAGCCAGATAGTCCGGTTATTCGGCCGGACGGCCAGCCACAGCGAGACGAGAATGATCAAGCCAAACAGGGTGTAGCCCCAGACGATTTGGGCCATGACCGAGAGTGGGTTGCCCTGGAGGTAGACTTTCCAGATGCGCTCCACGTGGCCCAGGTCGAGGGCGATGGAGAGAAGGCCCGCGCCCAGCGTGACCAACGCGCCCCATAGGGCAGCTTTGCCGGTACCCTTGAATAGTGGCACATTGAATAGGTAATCCAACGTGGCGAGCATGAAGGCCCCGGCCGCTATACCCGCAAAGAACAGGTACATCGCCACCCACAAGCCCCAGACCACGTAGGAACCGTAGGCTGTGTTCTCGTGGCCGTTGGCGAAGCGGTCATAGAAGCCCCACAAGCCGAACAGGAGGGCGAGTGCGCCCAGTCCGTATAAAACTTTTCGTATCATGGTTTCCTCCAGAAGTCTAAAAAGCCTGGGTTTTGGGCCTTGAGGGGTCATCATCTACACGAGTGGCCTATACCTTCTGACGGTGAAACCCAGGCTTTTCCGGCAAGCTGCTAGGTCAAGTAGTAGACGCGGGGTTCGGTGCCTAACTCTTCCTTGAGCCGCGTGACGTTGGGGCTGGCGATCAGTTCCGTCACCAGGCTGTCGGGGTCGTTGGCGTCACCAAAGTAGGTAGCCCGGCCGATGCAGGTCGTCACGCAGGCCGGTAACATACCTTCCTTCAGACGGTGCAGGCAGAAGTGGCACTTGCGAACGTTGCCCACCGGCGAGGCTTCCTTCTCGGAACGCAGCCAGGGCTGGCCGTACTCAAAGTTAGCCGCCCGTTCGTAATCGTCGGCTATGGTCTGGCCCAGGATCAGCCCCTCGGCGATGGGTGTGTCACGGGTGTAGGTTTGCCCGAAGTCAAAAGTACGCGCGGCGTAAGGGCAGGCCGTCACGCAGTAGCGACAGCCAATACACTGTTCGTAATCAATGACAACCACGCCCTCCTCGTTCTTGTAGGTGGCGCTGACCGGGCAGACGGGTACACAGGGCGGGTTGTCGCACTGCATACACGGTTTGGGCGTGAAGCGGCGCACCACGTTGGGATACGCGCCAAATTCCTCTTCCAGCACCGGCCGGTACACGACGCCCGGCGGCAGCTTGTTTTCGGCGACGCAAGCGATGGTGCAGGCGTGGCAACCCACGCACTTCCGCAGGTCTAACACCATCACCCACCGCCGTTCACTGGCTGGCTTCTCTAAAGCCCGCTGCAACTCCGCCTGCATAAGGATAACGGGGTCATCGTTGGGGCCGGCCTCGATGGGTACGGGCGTCGTCTGCTGGCGGCCGGTGGCCGCCGT
>JBFMFT010000115.1:0-12105 GCA_040751925.1 Chloroflexota bacterium | reverse complement strand
CCGCCAGCGGTCAAGCGGATAAGCGGATGCAGACAAGCGACCAGGCTTGCATCCGCTTATCCGCTGTAAATCCGTTGCTCTTTCATCGAAAGCCAGACGTAGGTCACGTATCATACGTGACCTACCGCCGGAGGAGGGGCAGGTAGATGGGGTGGCGGAGGTTGACGACGAAGGCCCGGCCGACGGCCGAACTACCCCACTCGCTGCTTACCGACAGGGTTACAGAGTATGTGCCGGACGCAGCGTAAATGTAAGTGGGGTTGGCCTCGGTGGACGTGCCTATCCCATCGCCGAAGTCCCAGAAGTAGCTGAGGGGGTCAGAGCCGGTGGTGGTGTTGGTGAAGACGGCCGTCTCCCCCAGCCAGATCGGGCCATTGTCCTCAAAGCCGGCCTCGGGGGCAAAGCCGCCAACGGTAAATGGCCGGCTGGTGGAGTTGCTACCCCATTCGTTGGTAGCGGTTAAAGTGACCAGGAACGTACCAGCCTGGCTGTAGACGTAGGTCGGATTGGCCTCAGTAGAAGTACCTACCCCATCGCCAAAGTCCCAGGTGTAGCTGATCGGTTCGCTGCCGGTAGTGGTGTTGGCGAAGACGGCCGTCTCCCCCAACTGAATCGGGCCGTTATCCTCAAAACCGGCAAAGGCCGGCGCGCTGCTGGGGTGGAACATGGGCCCGCCAAAGCAGGGGTAGGTCTCCGGGTCGGGTTCGCCGGTAATCGTCCAGCAGTAGTAGCTGCCGGGCATCACGTCGGTCAGCATTTGCGGCACGTACCAGACGACCAGGTTTTGGTTCTCGATGGACTCGTTGTTCAGGTAGATGTGCGGCCCCTGCTGGTAGTCGTTCAGGCAGCAATCGCCAATGACGCCCAGGTCGGTGTCGCCCTCTTCAGGGTGGTGTTGGACGACGTAGAGGTAGGCGTCGTCGCCCCGGCCGCCGTCGCCAAACTGTCCTTGCCCCGGCTCCACGTAGTAACTGAGGCCGCCCTGGTCAGACAGCCGCCACAGGTAGCTTTCTGGTGTATAAGGTTCGCCTTGCAGCCACCAGTTCTCGTTGGTCTGGGTGACCCAGTTAGAGCCGTCCCAGGTGGCAAAACTATCGCCCTCGTCGCCGTCCACCGCTACGTCAATTCGCACCAGTGGCTTGTAGAGGCCGTTGGTAGCACAGCCCTTCCCATAAGCCCCGGCTACCACGCGGTAACGGCCGTCGGTAAAGAACTGGAAGTGCTGTTCGTAGCGGTAGTTACAGCTATTGCCCCAGTTGCCCATGCGGAAGTCCTGGACGACCTCGAAGCCGATACGCTGGTGTATATCATCATAGAGGTCATTGACCTGGGTGTCGCCGTAGGGGTAAATGGGGAAGCCGCCGCCGCCCCCGCCGCAGCCGGTTGAATCCTCAAAGCCCCAGACCCCATAGTCAGCGTGCCACTCGACCAGCTTGGCGCTGGTGAGAACCGTCCTACCGTAATAGGTCACGTCGTAGACCCGCAAGCTATCCGTGCCGGTGGTTTCGTAGCTCAACGACCAGCCATCCTGGTTGACCGCGCCGGCCGGTGGGCAGCCATCCGTCCAGTAAGGGACAGAGCCACCTGGTAGGTTGGGGGCCATGCCCGTCCAGGCCAGCCGAATGACCTGTTCATCCGTCAAGTCTACGAAGACCCACACCGCGCCGTTGTTGACCTCGAAGATGGGGGCCACGCAGTAGTGGCCCTGCACACAGGCCGAGTCCAGGAGACCGGCGTCGTTGGGAGCCATCAGGGCTGCTTGCGGCCGGAAACCTAGCTGCTCGACCAGGCGAGGATCGTTGAGGGCCAGTTCCATGGCCAGGTCGGCCAGCCGCTTGTTAATCCCCGGATGAACGCCGGGTTGGTAGAGTACGTCTAATACTTCACGGGCATCTACGTTGACCAGGGCGGTGACGGCCGCATCCTGGTCGAACAGGTAAATCTCCACCTGGCGGCAGTCGGCCGTCGCGCAAGCCCCGGCCGCCTGGGTGAAGTGCTGGCCGACAACGCGGACGCCCATGACTTCCGAGCGGTGGCCCAGGGTGTAGCCTTGTACGCGACTATCGGCCAGGGCCAAATCCTGGGCCAACGCCTGTTCAGGGGTCAGTTCGTCGGTGAGGGGAGCGGCCGGCGACTTGCCGCGCACCGCGCGAGTGGGCGTGAGCAAATTGACGGCCAGAGCCAGAAGGGGCAACACGAGAAAGAGGCTGATGAAGATAAGGAAAAGTCGGGAGGGTGTTTTTTTCATAATGGCCTATCCTGGCAACGAATAGACAGCGGATAAGCGGATAGCCCGGCCGGCCATCCGCTTATCCGCTGCTTATCCGCTGCCAGCTATTGACAGTTAATGGCTTTCGTCAAGATACTATTGTCGCGGTCGAAGCGGTAGCCATCCAGGGTCACGTCGTCCACGATGAGGGAGCAGGCCCCGCCGCCGGCCGTGGTCACCTGGAAGGTGGCCCAACCGCGCCCATTGGTGACGGCACTCATGGGCATCTTGCCATCCGGCAGTTCTAAGGTGATTTGGACAGTGGCCCCGGCGACAGCCGCCACGTTATTGGGATCCATGATCCGCACCCTAGCCCCCAGCGTGTCCGAGGCGGGTAAGTAATCCATCTGGATACGTTGGGAAATCAAGGTAGGGTTGATGGGGTGAAACATCGGCCCGGCGAAGCAAGGATAGGTTTCCGGGTTGGGTTCACCGCTAACCGTCCAGCAATAATAGCTGCCGGGGGTCACGTCGGTCAACATCTGGGGGACATACCAGAGAACAATATCCTGGTCGCTGATGTTTTCGCTATTCAGGTAAATGTCCGGCCCCTGCTGGTAATCGTCGCCACAGCAATCGCCGATGATCCCCAGGTCGGTATCGCCCTCGGAGGCGCGATGATAAACGGTGTAAATGAAGGCGTTGTCACCCCGGCCGTCGTCGTTGAATTGGCCCTGCCCTGGTTCGAGGTAATAGCCGGAGCCGGCGGCGTCGGTGATGCGCCATTTGTAACCATAAGGAGTGTAGGGATCGGCCTGCGACCACCAGCCTTCCACCAACTGCTCAACCCAGGTCGTGCCATCCCACACGGCAAAGGAGTCGCTGGTCGCCCCGGCCACAGCTACGTCTATTCGCACCAGAGGCCGATAGGTGGCGTTATTGCCGCAGCCCCGGCCGTAAGCCCCGGCGACCACGCGGAAGCGGCCGTCGGTGAAGAATTGGAAGTGCTGTTCGTAGCGGTAGTTACAGCTATTGCCCCAGTTGCTCATGCGGAAGTCCTGGACGACCTCAAAGCCGACCAGGTTACCCTTCTCGTCCAGCAAATCCAGCGTTTGCGTCTCGCCATAGGGGTAAATGGGGAAGCCGCCGCCGCCACCGCCACAGCCAATGGAATCCTCAAAGCCCCAGGCCCCATAATCGGCGTGCCATTCGACGAGTTTCGCGCTGGTTAGCACGTCCACCGCGTTGTAGGTGACGTCGTAGACGCGGAAACCATCGGTGCCGGTGGTCTGGTAGCTGACCACCCAACCATCGCGGCTGACCACACCGGCGGCCGGGCAGCCATCTGTCCAGTAGGGAACAGAGCCACCTGGCAGGTTGGGGGCCATCCCCGTCCAGGCTAGTCGAATGACCTGTTCATCCGTCAGGTCTACGAAGACCCACACGGCCCCGTTGTTGACCTCGAAGATGGGGGCCACGCAATAGTGGCCCTGGGTGCAAGCTGAATCCAGGAGGCCGGCGTCGTTGGGGGCCATGAGGGCCGCCTGCGGCCGGAAACCCAGTTGCTCAATCAGGCGCGGGTCATTGAGGGCCAACGCCATCGCCAAATCGGCCAGACGCTTGTTAATGCCTGGGTGGACGCCGGGTTGGTAGAGTACATCTAATACTTCACTGGTGTCTACGTTGACGATAGCGGTGACGGCCGCATCCTGGTCAAAAATGTAGATTTCGACCTGGCGGCAGTCGGCCGTCGCGCAAGCCCCGGCCGCCTGGGTGAAGTGCTGGCCGACAACGCGGACGCCCATGACTTCTGAGCGATGGCCCAGGGTGTAGCCCTGCAGGCGGCCATCGGCCAGGGCCAGGTCTTGGGCCAACGCCTGTTCAGGGGTCAGTTCATCGGTGAGAGGGGCGGCCGGCGACTTGCCGCGCACCACCCGCACGTTGACCAGTGAACTGGTTGCCAACAGCAGCACGGGAATAATCATACCCAGGGTCAATACGAGGATTTTGCCAAACGGCCGGAGTGAATTCATAGTCTTCTTCCTTATCTAACATTGTCAGGTGAATACCTTTGATGATACCTGTTTCGTTACAGGTTATCAACAGCAAACGGAATCACGAATGGGGCGAATGGACGAATGGCGCGAATGGATTTGATTCGCGTCATTCGCCTATTGGCGCCATGCGCGATGAATAGGGCAAGTAAAGGCGCTGTACGTCGTAAGTGGGTTCAGGCACAAAGAGGGGGCCGCTGAAGCAGGGAAACGTGATGGGGTCAGGCTCACCCTGAATCGTCCAGCAATACTCGCTGCCGGCCGTCACGTCCGTGACCATCTGCGAGACGTACCAGATAACCAGGTTCTCACCGGCAATGGATTCACCATTCAGATATTGCTCTGGCCCTTGCTGGTAGTCGTTGTTGCAGCACTCGCCAAGCATAGGCAGGTCGTCGTCGCCTTCCTCTGGCTTGTGCTGCGTGACGTAGATAAAGGCGTCGTCACCCCGGCCGCCGTCGCCAAACTGCCCCTGCCCTGGCTCGACGTACCACTGCCGGCCGCCCGTGTCCATCACGCGCCATTTGTAGCCTTCGGCCGTGTAGGGTTCCGCCTGGCTCCACCAGCCCTCGGTGGCCTGCTCTTGCCACTGGCTGCCGTCCCAGATGGCGAAAGAGTCGCCATCGTCGCCAGCCGCCGCTACGTCTATCCGCATGACCGGCCGGTAAATGGCGTCGGTGTCGCAGCCGCGGCCGAACGCGCCGCCCACCACGCGGAAACGGCCGTCGTCGTAGAACTGGAAGTGCTGCTCGTAGCGGTATTCACAATCCTGGCCCCATTCCGCGCCGCGAAAGTCCTGGATGACCTCAAAGCCAATGATACTTTGGTCATCGTCCAGCAGGTCTGCGATTTGCGTATCGCCGTAGGGGTAAATGAGGCCGCTGCCGCCAATCGCGCAGCCGGTGTAATCCAGGAAGCCCCAACTTTGGGAAAGGTAATGGACGTGCCACTCCACCAGTTTGGCGCTGGTCAGTACCGGCTCGCCAAAGAAGGCCACGTTGGAGAGACGCAGACCGTCCGTACCCGTCACTTCGTGGTCGAGTGACCAGCCGGCCCGCTCCAGGTGACCGGGGTCGGGGCAGCCACCCTGAACCCTCCCCCCCGGCCCCTCTCCCTGGAAGGGCGAGGGGAGTTCCCTCTCCCTCCCAGGGAGAGGGTTAGGGTGAGGGTGGATAGATTCGGCCGGCATGGGATTGGTCCAGCCCCAGGTCACGACCCGCTCTTCGGTCAGGTCTACGGCCACCCACAGGTCGCGTTCGGCGGCCTGGATGACGGCGACGGCGCAAAGATGGGGCGTATGGTCTGTTGCGTTTTCCGTGTTATGTGTGCAGGGGGTGTTCAGGACGTTGGCGTTGTTGATGTGAACGTCAGGGGCACCTAGGGCCGGCCCCAGAGCGGCGATGACGTAGGGATGGCGGCGAATAAGCTGCCAGGCCCGCTCGGCTAACTCTTGGGTTACAAGTTGCTCGGCCGTTAAGGGGTCGGCCGTAAGCCGGGCGGCCGCCTTGCCTCTCACCGGCCGGGCCGGGCTGAGAATGTTCGCCAGGAAGAGAAGAGCGGCTAAGGTAGCGGTCAGGGTAGCCAGTTTGAGCGAGGTTCTTTGGGACATATTGGACACGGATGGGCAGGATTAACGGATGGGGGTTAATTTGACTTTGACGATACCGGCTTCTTCCTTGACGGGAAAGCGCTGCAAGCGGTAACTCTCGTCGGCCGGCCAGAGAATACGGCCGCTGCGAACGTCGAAGCGGTAGCCATGTTCGGGGCAATCCACCCGGCCGCGATAGAAGTCACCTTGGCTCAGGTCACCGGCCGCGTGGGGGCAGACGTGGCTAAAGGCGTAGAGTTGGCCGTCCAGCCGGGTCAGGACGATGGTTTGGCCGTTAGCCTTACAGACCATCAACTGATCGGGCTGCACAGACGCAACCGCGGCGGCCGGGTAATAGCCGTCGCCGTCTGGCTTTGACCTACACTCAAAAAGACCCATTCTGCTAGTTTACAGCACAATACGGTCGGATGGTACACCTTTCCTACCCGCCGACCTGGTTCTCAACATTTTTCTGCCGGAAATGGGCACGCCAAGGGGTTTAACAGGGTATTGGAGCGCAGATTATTGGCCCAGCTATACTGACAACGGTCATAAAGTAAGCGTTTGACCAGAGGTAGCACGGTCAGAGACCGGCCACAGCCAGTATGACTGGCGAAGGGAGTACAAAGATGTACACGTTAGACGCAACGATATGGTGGCTCGCGGGCTTGATTTGGAGCGGCCTGGCCCTGATGTTACTGGCGCGCCAGCATCGTCAGGAGTACGACAGGCAACGGATGGGAGCGGATAAGCGGATAGGAACACATCCGCTTATCCGTTGGTCATTCGCTGCCGCTTACCGAATCACCGGCAAGAACAGCCGGCGTTGGATAATCATCGGGTCGGTGTAGACGTGGCTGCCCAGGCTGTTGCTGGCGGTCAGGGTGACGGTGTAGACCCCGGCCGCCGCGTAGACGTGGGTCGGGTGGGTCTCTGTGCTGATGGGGCCGCCGTCGCCAAAGTCCCAGGTGAAGGTCAAATCCGTGCCGATCGAGGTATTGGTGAAGACAGTTGTTGCCCCTACCCAATCAGGGCTGGAGGAGATAAAGCTGGCCTGGGGCGCGACGGCCGCCGGTTCAATCTCCACCACGTCGGCAAACACGCTGGAACCCAGGCTGTTGGTCGCCGTCAAGGTGGCGGTGTAGAGGCCAACGGCCGCGTAGGTGTGGGTGGGATTTTCGTCGTTGCTAATGGGGCTGTCGTCGCCAAAGTTCCACTCGAAGGTCAGGTTGGTGCCAACCGAAGTGTTGGTGAAGGCGGTCATTTCGCCCAGGCTGTCGGGGCTGGTGGAGGTGAAGCTGGCTTCCGGGGCCACCTCCCCGCCACAAGTCGCGCTGGCCCCAGTCACGGCCACGTCGTCCAGGTGCCAGCCATCGTCCACGATAGACGTGTCTGAAGTGAAGCGGAAGCGAATTTTGGCGTCGGGCTGGTTGTCCAACGTGGGCGCGTTGAGGGTGACTTCTTCCCATTGGCTGTGCGGACCGTCGAAGATGGCGATCTCGGCCCAGGTTGCCCCGCCGTTGTCCGAAACTTCCACGTGGCAATAGTCCCAGCCAGCCTCGGTGTCGCAAACCTGCCAGAAGGTGAGCGTCACCGAGTCGAAGCCAGTCAGGTCTATGATGGGAGAGGTCAGAGAGACGTTGCGGTTGTTGCTGTAGTTACCGCCGGGGCTGTCCGTCCAGGAGTGGGTGGGGCTGTGCGAGTTCTCGGTGGTAATGGCCCAGGGGCTTTGGGCCGTCCAGCCAATGTTGCCGCTCTCCACGTCGTCCTCGAAGGCGGCGCAGGTAAGCTCTAAGGAGAAGTCCTGTTGGATGGTCTGGTAGTTGTGGGCCTGGATGCCGGTGAAAGTCTGCGAGCCGTGATCGGCCGCTTCGGCCGTCAAATCATAAGTGCCACTGATGACCAACATCTGGTAGAAGCCAGTACTGGGGTCGGTTTCGGTTTGGAAGAGAGTACCGGCCGAGACGGTAGCCGCCAGGGGCAGGTTTGTTTCTGCTTCACGGACATAGCCCTCGATGGTCGGCGAGACGGCCGGGTCTACCACGTACAAGAAGACGGCCGTGATCGCTCCCCAATTGCCGTCAGCGTCCTGGCCGCGCACAAAAAGGGTGTGGCGGCCAATGGCGAGACCCGTCGTGTCTACTATCCCTTCCACGGCTTCCACCGTTTCGTCAAAGCTGCCGTCGCTGGCCGACAGAGGCAAGGAAATGGGCAGAGTGACGGTAATCCAGGGGGGCGTGTCCAGGTAATACTCGGCCGCCGCAATGTCCTGAGTCGGTTCTGTCCCCTGGCTGTTATTGAAGCGAGTGTCGTCAATCGTTGCGGTCAGTGTCACCACCTGGCCGGCGGCGACGGCCGCTTCCGATAGCGTGACATCTACCGCATCCGGGCCGGAGGGGGTCATGTAGGGGGTGCGCGAGGCTTTGGCGGCGTAGAGGAGAACCGGCAAGTTATCCGGCAGGACGGTATTCTCAAAGCTAGAGCAATCCTGGAAGAAGTCGGTGCCCAGTTCGATAGTGTAGCCGGCCACTCCCAATTCCCCGTACACGAAGTCTTTCGTCGTGCCGTCGGTGGTGTAGAGGCTCTGGGTAGCCGCGTAGCCATTGATGTAGCCCATTTTGCGGGCCAGAGTTTGCATCCCCGCTCCATTGGGCGCGGGTGTGCCGGTGAAGCCCCAGGGCCACAGGATTTCCTGGGCGTAGCTGTGCAGGTCAATGTAAACGCCGGTGGCGGTGATGGGGGCGGCCGCGTTCAGGTCGGGTTCGCGCTGGTCGGGGAAGATGCTGGTCATGTAAGCCATCACCGCTTGCGACTCTGGCTCGGAGCCAGCGCTGGGGCCGCGATAGGTCTCATCACAGGGGAAGGGACTAGAGCCGCCGCAGCAACCCCATTGGAAGGTGAAATTGCGGTTGAGGTCAACGCCGTACAGGGGATAAGTGGTGCAGCCATCGTCGTCGTCAGTATTCTTGCGCCAATACTCACCCAACTCGGCTAGCTTGCGGCCGTCGGGGTTGGTGTGCAAGACCAGGTGAATCTGGTGGTGATCGAGCAGCCAGGTCACGTCGGGGTCTACGCCGTAGTTCGCCAGCAGGTATTCGGCGAAACGGGTAGCCAGTTCGGCCGTTGTGTACTCGCGGGCGTGAATGGCGGCCGTAATCAACAGGCTCGGTTTCGGCCCAGGGGTGGCGGCGTTGGTCAGGCGCAGCACCTTCATATCGTAGCCCAGCCCTGGGTTTTGCGTCTTTTCCCAGGAGTCGCCCACGTCGGTCCAGGTCGCCAGGGTAGGATAGCTGGCGGCCAGGGCCTCGGCCGAGGCGAAAGTTTCCTCAACCGTGCGGTAGCAGGGGAAGCCGGGGATGCCCCCACCCTCTTGCGGCTCGTGGGTGGCGTTGATCTCGCCGGTACGTTGGGTGTCTATTTCCAGGCGGAAGCCGGCCGCTTGCAGTCGTTGGTGTTCAGAGGGGGTCACATCCACCACCAGGTAGCCCTGGTCGTAGTGGACTTCCCACGGCTCTTTCCAGGCGGCCAGTTGGTTGACCATAAGGGGGTCGTCGAAATAGGCCCGCACCACCCAACGCATCGTGTGGGTGGTTTGCGAGGTGGCGGCCGGGGCCTGGTAGGTGGTCAGGCCCCAGGCCAGGCTCACGGTCAATAGGAAGAAGAGGGTTAAGAGAATTGCACGTCTCATGGATGGTTCCCTGTTCATCTTGGTTACGGTTTGGCCAACATCAGGCTCCCGATCCTTCCTCAAGACCCATCAGCAGTTCAAGAAATCGAGCCGGAGTCAGGATGGGTATGCCTTCATATTTCCCAAGACGGATAAGGTGAAGGTCGCCGGAAACAATGTAATCTGCTCCTCCTTCTATGGCCACCGCCAGGAATATATTATCATCCGGATCGTCTTTGATTACCGCAACGGCAGTCGAGGGGTCGAGGATAGTGCTTACATCTTGCAATCGGTTGAGATAGGTGTTGATGTCCTCGGCGCTCAAGTGATACCGTCGTTGAATGTGTCGGCGGTGAAGTACCTCCTTGGCCTCGGCCAGAATCTCAGACGAGGTAAGGTGTTCGAACGTACCCACGCGCTTCATAATCTGGGCGGGTTTGCCCAGGGGGCCAATCCGAGCAGAGACCAGGACGTTGGTGTCAATCACCACCTTCATGGCCTGGCTCGTACCTCTCGGAGGGCTTTCTGAATGTCTTGTTCAACCTCTTCCTCGGCGACCAGGGGCGTGCGCTGGTGTGCTTCAGCCAGATACTCCAAGAAGCGCCGGCGAGCGCGTTCCTGCCTCGTGCTCTGCTCCACCGCTTCAGCCACATCAGCAGGCAGGTTTTCAGCCGGGATCAACCGTTCATAGTCCACCATAGGCACAATAGCAACCACCGGAATCCCCCCGCGCTTGATGATCAAGTGTTCCTCTGTTAGATAAGCACGCTTAATCATTTCTCCGAAGCGGTTTTTGGCCTCTGTGGCATTGACAACCGTCACGGTAGGTTTCTTCGTCACCATAAATGACCACTCTCCTTTAGCTATTATTAGCTATTAGTAGTCGGAAGTATATAGCCCTGTTGCGTTCTTTGTCAATCCCGATCTAGTAACAGACCCAGTTGGGCGGCCGCCTGGCGGAGTGGTTCGTAATCAGCCGGCCGGATGGTCACGCTCAGGTCGCCCAGGCTCTCGCCGATAAAGGGGCGGGTTTTGGGGTTGGCCCGCAGCTTGTCCAGGATGTCGGGGTCGCGCACGCGCAGGATGACGGCGTGCTGGATGCGCCCCTCGACACCCCGTTCGGCCCACCGTTCGATGGCCCGTTTCACGCTGGGGGGGAGCGGCCGGCCGCTGGCTTTTTCCAGGAAGGCCAATACTTTGTCGGGGGTGATGCCTTGCTGTTGAGCCTGGGCCAGTGAGTGGGGGGTCAGGCAATAGGTGTAGGGCTGGCCGGGTCGGGTCGGCTCCATCTCGGCCACACGGGCCGCCTGGAAACGCTGGTAACGGTTGGCGTTGTGGGGGACGAGCAGGGTGGCCTCCGGCCGCACCACCAGCGGCACGGTCACTTCGTGGGCGGCTGGCTTCTGGTCGGCCAGCCAGGCCAGGGCGCGTGGGGTCAGCCTGAACAGGTCGCTGGCGCGGGCCGTCTCCCCCAGCCCCAGCCAATAGAGCGGCCCCTGGGCCAGGAAGCGCAGCAGGCGGCCTTCAACCCCATCCCAACTCTCGAAGCCGGTCAGGTAAACGTCGCGCTCCACGTCACGGACGTACCAGGTGTCGTAATTGCCGTCCGGCCGTTGGAAATCCGGGTCGTTCTGCTTGACGTAGGCCACCAGGTCGGCCAGGCTCAACCAGCCGTCGTCGCGGGGGAGCGCGTCTAAGAGCGTGGCGCGGGCCTGGATGGGATCGTTGGCCCACCCGCTGCCCTCACACACCAGGCCGGGCGTGTGCCACAATTCGTTCCACGGGCTGCTGCTCCAGGCGTCGGCTAGGTCACGCAATTGCTCCTCGCGGCTCTTTTGCAGCCAGGCGACGGCCGCCCGCGTGGGTTTGACCCCCTCCTCCCCTTTCCGCAGCAATTCCATATCCAAAGCCAGTTGGAACAATAGGGCGGAACGGGCCGGGTCGGAATTCCACAAGTAGGGGCGTAAGGAGTCAGCCAGTTGGGGTGAAGTGGTAAGGAATAGTGCGCTCTGGCTCTGGGCCAGGGCCAAAATCGTGGTCAGGTCATCTACGGCGTCCGTCACCGCCTCCTGGAAAGCGGGGGGAGCCGGGACCGGCGGCAGGCGGCCGGAACCAGTCTCCCGCACTACCTTCTCCTGGGGGAATTGCTGGAACAGTTCGTCCGGTAAGTAATGGAACTCGACCAGGCCATTCGGCGTTTCATCAAAGCCGCGATAGAGCAGGCCGCGATACCACAGGGCCTCGGCCGGGCTGACCGGGTCGTACCAGGGTTCTTCACGTTCCAGACGGCCGGGGCCCATCGGCCGCACCTCCCCGTGCTGGCGGCTAAAGGCGGCGACGGGCATCCGGCCGCCTTCCTGGACCAAGGCGTAAATGGCGGCCGTTTCTTCAGGGGGCATATAGCTGGCTTCCTGGGGGAGATTGAGGGCGGCCAGGGTTTGGGCCAGCAGCTTGACACAGCCTGGCTTGTCGGCCCCGGTCAAGTCCAGTTCCCACCACTCGCCAATGACGCGCAGCACAACCAGTTCGTGATCGGAAAGGGCCTGTTCCAGAGTTCGCATGGTGTCGGGTTGGACAACGGATGGGC
>JBFMFT010000114.1:0-12117 GCA_040751925.1 Chloroflexota bacterium | reverse complement strand
GGGGTGACGGTGCAGGCCATCGCCCAGGCCAACAACGTCGCCAACGTCAACCTGATTTACGTGGGCCAGGTGCTAACCATTCCGGGTAGCTCTGGTTCCGGCTCGACGCCCCCACCGACCCCTGCGCCTCCACCACCTGGCTCAAGTGGGAGTTTTGAGCTAGGCGGCCAGACGCAAAGCCTGGCCCACCCCATCCAGATGACCCAGGCCGGGATGTACTGGGTTAAGTTCCAGCACAAGTGGAATCCGGGCGACGCGCCAGACGTGGTGGCTGGCCTGGTGCAGAGCGGCAAGGCCAATGGCTTCAAGGTTCTCTTGAGCGTGACCGGGGCGACCACCTACCCGGCCGCCAACAGCCTTGACTTCGGCCGCTTCGTCACCTTCGTGGGAGGCGTGGCTGGCCTGGGGGCGGACGCGCCCGATGCCATCGAAATCTGGAACGAGATGAACATAGACTTCGAGTGGCCGGCCGGCCAGATTGACCCCACCTCCTACGTCAATAATATGCTCCGGCCGGCCTACAGCGCGATCAAAGCCGCCAATCCGAACATCCTGGTCATCAGCGGGGCTTTGGCTCCCACCGGCTTCGATAACGGCCACAATGCCTGGGCGGATAATCGCTACGTGGCGGGAATGGCGGCGGCCGGAGCCGGCAGCTACGCCGATTGCATCGGTGTTCACCACAACGCCGGGGCCACCGCCCCCAGCGCCACGACCGGACACCCCGGCGGCTCACATTATAGTTGGTACTTTGGGGCCACCCTGGACGTTTACTACAACGCCTTTGGGGGGGCCAGGCAGGTCTGCTTCACCGAGCTAGGCTACCTGTCGGCCGATGGCTTCCCCGGTCTGCCCGCCAACTTCAGTTGGGCCAGCGGCACGTCGGTCTCTGAACACGCCAGTTGGCTGGCGGAGGCGGTCAGCCTCTCCCGCAGCAATAGTAAAGTACGTCTCCTGATCGTCTATAACGTAGATTTCACGTCCTACGACGTGAATGGCGACCCACAGGCGGGCTACGCCATGTTCCGGCCGGATGGCTCCTGCCCCGCCTGTGACACGATTCGGGCCGTCACTGGCGGCCGGTAACGATTTTGGATTTTGGGGCTTCTCAATCCAAAATCCAAAATCAAATGAGGAGTTTGCCATGAAAATCAGTCGTATTCTTGCCACCAAGAGCCGGGAGCCGATTACCATTGGGCCACAGCAGACCTTGAAGGACGTGGTTGACCTGCTGGTAGAACACCGAATCGGCGCGCTGCCGGTGGTGGACCCGGCCGGCAAGCTGGTGGGCATCATCTCCGAACGCGATTTCATCCGCCAGGCGGCCGTCAAGGGCGGGCAGGTCTTCTCGTTGCGGGTGAGCGAGGTGATGACCCGTGAAGTCGTGGTAGGTGTACCCCAGGATGATGCCATCGTAGTGGCCCACACCATGACCGAAAAACGTTTCCGCCACCTACCCATCGTCGAGAAGGGACGGCTGGTAGGTATTGTTTCCATCGGCGACATTCTCAAAGCCCAGCGCGACGAATACCAGGGCGCGCTGGAAACGCTGGAGACGCACATTTTGGCTGACGAGTAGTTGGAGTGTTCTCTGGTTATCCATGATTTCATTTCGCGTGAGTAACTGTACAGGTTCTCTGGAGAAACCAGGTTTTTTGCAGATGATCATAACGATTGTCCAGGGAAAAACCTGGTTTCTGGCTGAATAGATGCTCGCGTGAAACGTGAAAAGAACTGTCCCCTTCACGCTTCACGTTTCACGCATCACGTATCCCACATAAGGAAAGTTTTATGTCCCAAGTAGGCACTGTTTCTAACCCCCTGCGCGTGGCTATTATTGGTAGCGGCCCGGCCGGCTTTTACGCGGCCGAACACCTGCACCGGCGCAAAGACCTGGTCGTGGAAATTGATATGTTTGACCGCTTGCCCACCCCCTTCGGCCTGGTAAGGGCCGGCGTGGCTCCCGACCACCAGAAGATTAAATCCGTCACCAAAGTCTTTGATAAGATTGCCGCGCGGCCGGGCTTTCGCTTCTTTGGTTACGTGGACTTGGGCCAGGACCTCTCTGTGGCCGACCTGCGCCAGTTCTACCATCAGATTGTTTACACGACGGGCGCGCAAACAGACCGTCCTCTAGGTATCCCCGGCCAGGATTTGCCAGGCAGCCATCCCGCTACCGAGTTCGTAGCCTGGTACAACGGCCATCCCGATTTTCGCAACTGCCAATTCGATCTATCCCAGGAACGGGTCGCCGTCGTCGGTATCGGCAACGTCGCTGTAGACGTGGCTCGTATCCTTTGTCGCACCCCCGAAGAGCTGGCCCAGACCGATATTGCCGATTACGCCCTGGAAGCCCTGCGTCACAGCCGGGTCAAGGAAGTCATCATGCTCGGCCGGCGTGGCCCGGCCCAGGCGGCCTTTACCGCGCCAGAGGTCAAAGAGTTGGGCGAAATGGCCGACGCAGACGTGCTGGTGCCGCCGGGTGAGGCTCAGTTAGACGAGTTGAGCCAGGCCACGTTGGCTGCGGCCGACCGCGACGTACTCCGCACCGTCGAACTGATTCAGGAGTATGCTCATCGCCAGCCGTTGGGCAAGTCGCGCCGCCTGACGCTCCGTTTCCTGGTCTCACCCGTTGAGTTGATGGGAGACGAGCAGGGCCACGTGACGGCCATGCGGATCGTCAAGAACAAGCTCTACGCCACTGAAGCTGGCACTCTGCGGCCGAAAGCAACCAATGAGTATGAAACACTGCCGGTGGGTTTGGTCTTCCGCTCGATTGGTTATAAAGGTGTGCCTCTGCCGGGCGTGCCTTTCAATGACAGTTGGGGAGTGATTCAGAACGAGAAGGGGCGGGTCATTGACGTCCAAACGCAGCAATCGGTGGTGGGCGAATATACGGCCGGCTGGATCAAGCGCGGTCCCTCTGGCGTCATTGGCACCAACAAGCCCGACGCGGCCGAGACAGTAGACTGCATGGTGCAAGACCTGGCGAAAGGCTCTCACTTGAACCCGCCCCAACCAACGGCGGCGGCGGCCGAGCAATTCATCCGCCACTGCCAGCCCAACTACTTCTCCTACGCCGATTGGCTGCGCCTGGACGAACTAGAAATCGCCAGGGGGCAGGCCATCGGCCGGCCGCGCTTAAAGTTCACCAGCGTCGAGGAGATGCTGGTGGCTCTGGGCAAATAAAGCGTGATGCGTGAAACGTGAAACGTGAAGGAGCGACCTGTTCACGTTTCACGTTTCACGTTTCACTAGCATCATGCCAGACAAAGTAGTAATTTACAGCGACGGGGGAGCTGACCCCAATCCCGGTATTGGGGGGTGGGCGGCCGTCCTCCGTTTTGGCGACCACGAGAAGGTGCTGACCGGCCATGACCCGGCCACCACCAATAACCGGATGGAGTTGCAGGCGGCCGTCGCTGCCCTCTCCACCCTCAAGCGGCCGTGCCAGGTCGAATTTCACACCGACTCCGAGTATCTGCGGCGGGGCATCACTGAATGGATTGAGCGTTGGGCGGCCAAAGGTTGGCAGACCAGCCAGCGTAAGCCGGTGCTAAATGACGATCTATGGCGGCAGTTGTTGGCGTTAAGCAAACAGCACGAGATTGACTGGCAGTGGGTGAGGGGGCACACCGGCGACCCTCTCAACGAACGGGTGGACGCGCTGGCCCGCCAGGCCCGCCTGGAAATTGCACCGGCCGCCGAATCATCCGCCAATGTCCCCCAACTCTACTTACGCTCCAGCTGCCAGGGCAACCCCGGCCCTGGGGGGTGGGGCGTGGTGATGATCCATGGCGACGAAACGGCCGAATGGAGCGGGTCGGCCGCCCACACGACCAATAATCGGATGGAACTGACGGCGGCTGTGGAGGGGTTGCGCCACTTGCCCCCTGGTAGCCATGCCCAACTCTTTACTACCTCCGACTACCTGTTTCAGGGAGCGACGCTTTGGCTGCGGGGCTGGCGACGGCGAGAGTGGCGGAAGAAAGACGGCCGACCCATCGCCAACGCCGATCTGTGGCAGGAGCTATATCGCTTGCAGGCGGAGTATAAAGTCACCTGGATTAACGCTAAAGGGTTCGACGAAGGCGCAGACGACGGCCGCGCCGCCGCCTTGCGCCAGGCGGCCGAGTTAGCGACGGCCGCTGTAGGGCCAGTTAGCAACTTGCCGTCCACTGGTTGACTTTTCGGCCGGAATTGGTAAAATGCCACTTGTTGCCAGGCGTTAGGCCTTTTGGTTGCTCTAACCCTGACCTCGGACTCAGCTTCTTAGCCGAAGTGGCGAAACTGGCAGACGCGCTACGTTCAGGGCGTAGTGAGGGTTCCCTCATGTGGGTTCAAATCCCACCTTCGGCACACCAAGCAGCCTCGGCCGCTCCCAAGCCCGGGCTGCTTTTTGTTAAGACTAAAGGAGATCCCTTCAGTTCCCTCCGTTCCTCTAGTTCCTTTTGCTTCATGTCTTCCCTGGTCGCTTTTGAGTTAACACCAATCTATCGTCAACGGGTATGGGGTGGGCAGCGGCTCAAAGCCGCCTCGCCGCCCATCGGTGAAGCCTGGCTGGTGTACGAGGAGAATCTGGTGGCGGTCGGTCCTTACGCCGGCCGCAGCCTGGCCGATGTGACCGCCCTTGAGGGAGAAGCTCTATTGGGGCGGCGAGGCGGCCGGCTGGCTGGCGGCCGTTTTCCCCTGCTCATCAAGCTACTCGATTGCGCGGACTGGCTATCGGTCCAGGTTCACCCCAACGACCAGCAGGCCCTTGAACGGGAAGGGCCTGGCTACCTGGGCAAGACAGAAGCCTGGCATATATTGGAAGCCACGCCAGAAGCCCAGGTCATCGCCGGTTTGCGCCCCGGCGCGTCGGCGGCCAAACTGGCCCAGTCCCTACGAGAAGGCACGCTCCTGAATTGGCTGCGCTACTTACCGGCCCAGGCCGGTGAGACGATCTTCATCCCGGCCGGCACGGTTCACGCCCTCGGCCCTGGCATTCTGCTCTACGAAGTCCAGCAAACCTCCGACCTGACTTATCGCCTGTATGACTGGGATCGGCCGGCGGCCGGGGGGCGCGCCCTTCACCTGGAAAAATCGCTGGCCGCCATAGACCCCCAGGCGGGTGGACAACCTATTCCGGCCGCACAGACGCAGCCAGACGGCCGTTACCCCCTGGTCAATTGCCCCTATTTCCATCTCGAACTGCTAACTGCCCACAGGCAATCCCTCACACTCGATACCGAGGGCGAATCCTTCCACGCCCTGACCATCCTCGAAGGCCAGGCGCAGATGACCGGCGACGGCTGGGATAGGCAATTAGGGCGGTTTGGTACAATTGTTGTTCCGGCCGGCTGTGATCACTACCATATCAAACCCCTGACCCACCTCCGCCTGCTCAAAGTGAAGGTATAGCCATGAAATCGCGAATGAGGCAAATGGACGAATGTGGCGAATGAAAGAGATTCGCGCGATTCGCCCATTCGCTTCATTCGCGATTCAAGAGCCAGCCAGGATGAAAATCTGCCACAGTCCTGTTTGGCACAACTCCAGGACTTGGAGAACAAGACGTAAGATGATAGCATTGTCCGGTAAGTTCTGTCGCGTCGAGAGGGAAGCGGATGGTTGAACTGGTCGGGAATATGCACATCCATACCCCCTATTCCGATGGGGAGAAGTGGCACGCCCAAATCGCTGAAGACGCTATTAAGGCCGGCCTGGATTTCATCATCGTCACCGACCACAACGTGTGGGTACAGGGGATCGAGGGCTACTACCAGGACGAACACGGCCGCGTCCTCGTCCTTTCCGGCGAAGAAGTCCACAATATGCGGCGCAATCCCCAGGGCAGCCATTTTTTGGCCTACGGGACAGAGCGGGAACTGGCCCTGTGCGCTTTTGACCCCCAGGCTCTCATCAACGAAACCAACGCCGCCGGGGGCTACGGCTTCCTGGCCCACCCCTACGAATTAGAACTGCCCCTTTTTAGTGAATCGAACCTGGGTTGGCAGGATTGGCACGTCCAGGATTTTACGGGGTTGGAAATCTGGAACTATATGTCCAGCTTCAAGAACGCCCTGGCCCGCCGGCTGGCCGGGCTGCGCTCGAAGGGTGGATTGTGGGCCAAACTGAGGATTGTGCAGGTGGCCCTCCGGCCGGAAAAGTACATTGACGGCCCAGAGCCGGAAACGCTGGCGAAGTGGGATGCGTTGCTGGCCGAGGGGAAGCGGGTGGCGGCCGTCGGCAATAGCGACGCCCACGGTACCACCTTTCGTCTAGGCCCCATCGAGCGAGTCATTTACCCCTACGAATTTTGCTTTCGGGCGGTCAATACCCATGTCCTGATCCCCCAGGAGCTAACCGGCGACGTGACCCAGGATAAGCGGATGGTGCTGCAAGCCATCGGCCGGGGTCATAGTTGGGTCGGCTATGATATGGCCTACCCCACCAAAGGCTTTCGCTTTAGCGGCCAGGGGGCTAACAAGGGGTTTATGGGCGACGAAATCACCATGGACGTGGGGGCCACCTTACAGGTCAAAACCCCGGTCAAAGCCCGCATCCGCCTGATTTGCCACGGCCGGGTCGTGGCCGAGGTCAACAAAGAGACCAACCTGACCCACATTCCCGTCGAAGCCGGCGCGTACCGTGTCGAGTGTTACCTCCCCTTCATGGACAAAGAGAGGGGGTGGATCTTTAGTAATCCGATTTATCTAAGGTGAGGCGTGAAACGTGAAACGTGAGTAGCCTGCTCACGTTTCACGCTTCACGTTTCACGCGAGGCATCCATGCGCTTCATCCTCGCCTACGTCCGTCTCTGTTTGACTGCCATTATTCTTAGCCTGGGGACGCTGCTCATCCTGACTACCTCCTGGATGCCCTTTCGGATTCGCGGCATCCGCTTCTCGCCCTGGCTGGTGACGTGGATAACCCGCCTTCTACTGCCTCTTTACGACATCCGCGTGTCCAGCCCCTGTCCAGAGCGGATATGGCAGCATCATGGCATGATCTTTCCCAACCATAGCTCCTACCTGGACATCCTGGTTATGGCCTATTTTGTGCCGACCCGCTTCATGGCTAAGGAGGAGGTTCGTTCCTGGCCCTTCATCGGTCTGGTGGCGATGGCGATTGGCACGGTCTTTGTCAAGCGGGAGAGTAAAGAGTCGCGGGCTAAGGCGCGGGAGTCGCTGGCGAAGGTGCGCCGTTACCCGCCCATTGTTCTCTATCCTGAAGGCAAGATCAGCACGGACAAGATTCCGGCCCCTTTCCGTTACGGGGCGTTTGAGATTGCTGTGCAAAATAGCATCCCCTTTATGCCCTGCGCGATTGTCTTTGACCGGCCGGAGATCGTCGAGTGGGGTGACGAGACATTACTGGCGGCAATTTGGCGGCTGGCCGCCCGCACCGGGCCAGTGCGGGCCGAGGTCATTCCTCTGGAACCGGTCACACCTAAGCCGGCGGACGACCCGGTGCAACTGTCTCTACAGGCCCACCGGGCGGTGACAGACGCGCTGATTAGCCGCCTGCCAGCCCGCGCCACAGATCAAGAAGGATAGGATGAGACTATTCGTTGAGGCCCTGCGGAAGGAACTGTGGCAGCAATGGCGCACCGGCCGCGTCTACGTCGTCGGGGCGGTCTTCGTCGTCTTTGGCCTGGCCTCACCCCTGTTGGCCCGCTTCACACCGGAGTTGTTGAGCAGCCTGGAAGGAGCGGAACAGTTTGCCCAGCTGATTCCCCCGCCGACGGCCGCCGACGCCCTGGGCCAGTACATCAAGAACCTGACCCAATTTGGCTTCATCCTGGCTGTGCTGTTGGGCATGGGCGCGGTAGCCGGTGAGAAGGAGAAGGGGACGGCCGCTCTCATCCTCAGTAAGCCCCTTCCGCGTTGGGCTTTTATCTTGAGCAAATTTGTGGCCCAAGGGCTGGTCTACGTGGCGTCGTTTGCGGTAGCGGCGGCCGGAGCCTACGGCTACACCCTTTACTTATTCGGGCCGCTTGACGTGGGCGACTTCCTGTTGATCAACGGCCTGCTGACCTTGTGGCTGCTGGTGTTTGTGGCCGTCTCCATCCTGGGTAGCACGCTGGGCAGGACGACGGGAGCGGCGGCCGGCATTAGCCTGGCCGGCTGCGTTCTGCTGTTGATATTAGGCTCATTGCCAAAGATTGGGTCATCTATGCCAGGGGGTCTGGTGGGGTGGGCGGGCGCACTGGCGGTGGGACAGCCGGTAGCGGTTAATGGCAGCGCGCTGGCGACCTCGGCCGGGTTGATTCTGGTGTGCCTGGTAGCGGCTACGTCACTGTTCGAGGGGCAAGAGCTATAGGCTGGCTAATCTTTGGGCGGGTGCCAGCCGGCAGCGACCCAGCGACGACGGGCCTGAACCAGGTGCGGATTGTTCAGTCTGAGGGCGATCACAGTTGCCCGCCCGCAGGCCGTCAAGCCCATAATCTCTATGCCGTTTTCACTCCAACGAAAATGCTCGTGCCATAGTTGCTGGCGGGGGTTGAAAAGCGTCACGCTCCCGCCGGTGATCGGGTCAAGCGCGTGGGTCTTAGTGCCCTTGTAGCCATTGCATAAGGGGCAGGCCAGCCAAAGGTTCTCCTGACTAGAAGGGCCACCGGCACGGTGAGGGACAATGTGTTCGACGTGCAGGGGCATGGCTGTAAACGATTGCGGCGTTAGGCAGTAACCGCAACGGTGTTGTGCTTCCTCGGCAACCTTGCGACGTAAGGATTGGGGGATAGTTGGACGTGCCAAGATCAGCTAACCCTGGCTCTGCGACTGAGGGGGGACACGATAGCCTCGCCGGGCCAGGAGAAGCCAGGCGTGGGACTTACGCACCATGAGCCGGCCGTACTCATCCAGTAACGATTGTAGGCGGCGTTGCTCATCGGCCGACCATTCACCAACTTGCTGCTGCTCTAACAAGACACGTAGTTCTATCTGCTTTCGTGGGGCCAACGTTGCTTCGCCTTCGTGCCAGAGAGAGGCATCGTCTAGTAGGGATAGGGTGGCGAGTTCGGCCGCTTCTTCCGGGGCAAGGTCATCCAAAGGCGGCAGGGTGTGGGCCAGGCTTTCGCGTAAGACAACTTCGATTGGCTGCCGGGCTGCTTCGGCTACCTGGTAAGCGGAGCGGTAGAGGGCTTCTGGAAGAGTAAGGGTTACGGTTTGCATCATGGATCGTTCCTCCAACTACTCTTCCAGTATACCATTGTTCAACCTGGTTATGCCAGTTGACAAAGCGGCCGGACACGCGATAATCGGCGGCATGAATAGGTCTGAACTCTCTCCACGCATCCACGATTATCTCCTATCGAATATGCCCACTTATCTAAGCCTCTTGGAGCAGATGGTGGGCATCAACAGCTTTTCCGCCAACCCGGCCGGTGTCAATACCCTGGGCGATTTGACGGCCGCCGTCTTCGCCGAACTGAGCTTCACGGCCGAACGAGTGCCGTCAACCAGTCCCAGGTTTGGCAACCATCTTCTGTTGACGCGGCCGGGGCATTCCGGCCGTTCTATAGCTCTCATCTCTCACCTGGACACCGTCTTTTCGGCCGAGGAAGAGGCCCGCAACCACTTCGCCTGGCGCGTCGAGGGCGACCGCGTTTATGGCCCGGGTACGGAGGACATCAAGGGCGGGACGGTTCTCATTTACATGATCCTGGCCGCCCTGCAAGCCCATTTGCCAGAGGTTTTCGAGGACGTGACCTGGCGGGTGCTGTTGGACGCGGCCGAAGAAGCCGATATGCACGACTTTGGCGACCTGTGCCTGCAACGGTTGGGGCCGGAGACGTTGGCCTGCCTGGTCTTTGAGGGCGGCCGGATGACTGGTCACGAATTTACCCTGGTGGGGGCCCGTAAGGGCATGGCTGTCTACCAGGTCACGGTGGAGGGCAAGGGGGCGCACGCGGGCGTGGCCCACCCGAATGGAGCCAATGCGATTGTGCAGATGGCCGACGTGATTCAGCGCATTGCCAGTTATACCGATTATGGCCGCGACCTGACTTTTAACGTAGGCGTCGTGGCCGGTGGGACGGTCGTCAACCGCGTGCCCCATTTCGCCGCGGCCAATGTGGAGATGCGGGCCTTTGATACCGGCGTTTTTGAGGAGGGGCTGGCGAGTATGATGGCCTTGAACGACCTGGTAACGGTGCGTAGCTCGAATAGCGGCTACCCCTGCAAGGTCACCGTGGAGCTACTGCGCCGGACGCCCCCCTGGCCGCGCAACGACGGCACGAATGACCTGTTGGGTTTGTGGCGGGAGGCGGCGGCCGAATTGGGCTTTAAGCTGGCTACCGAGCGGCGCGGCGGCCTGAGCGACGGCAATCAGATATGGCAGCGTTTCCCTACCCTGGATGGCCTGGGGCCATCGGGTGAGAACGCTCACTGCTCCGAGCGCAGCGCGGACGGCAGCAAAGACCAGGAGTACGCCACGATTTCCTCCTTTGTGCCGAAGGCGTTGTTAAATTTGATGGCTGTGCTGAAGTTGATTGAACGCGGATGACGCTGAGGAACGCGGATTCTCGCGGATTTTTTATGAATAATCCGCGCTAATCTGCGTCAATCTGCGTCATCCGCGTCCCATAACCAAACGATGAGTTCCCTAGAGTTCCCCCAAGTTCCTTCTCAGATTGACACCGGCCGCGCCCTGCTGGGTGACTGGCAGGCGGCGCAGCCGACTAACTTCTTCACCGCCGACCGCAGCCTCCAGCGCGTCCTGGAATTTCACTGGGGCGAGGAGAAGTACCGCCAGCACGCCGCCCAACTGTACCAGTTCGGCCGCCAGGCGGCGACAGTCGTGGATGCGGCTGCCCGTGAGTCGAACCTGGATGCCAACCTGCCGCGCCTGGAACGGCACGACCGGCTCGGCCGCCGCGTCGAAGAGGTGGTCTTCCATCCCACTTATCACACCGCCGGCCGGGCCATCTATGGTTCTGGCATGATGTCCGTCTACGCCGAACCCGGCAACAACCTGTTGAGCCTGGCCCTCTTTTACCTCTCCGCTCAGAACGGCGAAGCCGGCCACAACTGCCCGGCCGCTTGCACGGCCGGGCTGATTAAGGTGTTGCAAAACGTGGCCTCGGCCGATCTGCAGGAGAAGTACCTGCCCCGCCTGTTAGTCCCCGACTACGACACCCATTTTCACGGGGCGCAGTTCTTGACCGAGGTGCAGGGTGGCTCGGACGTGGGGGCCAATGATACCCAGGCCACACTGCTCGATCCGGCTGAGGGGACGTGGTTGCTGAACGGCGAGAAATGGTTTTGCTCCAACGTGACGGCCGACCTGGCCCTGGTGACGGCCCGCGTACCCGGTCAGGGCGAAGGCACGAAGGGGTTGGGGCTGTTTCTCTTGCCGCGCCGCCTGGACGACGGCCGCCTGAACAACGTCTTCATTAACCGCTTGAAGGACAAGTTGGGGACGCGCTCAATGGCTACGGCCGAGATCGAACTGCGTGGCGCCCTGGCTTACCAGGTGGGGCCGGTGAAGGACGGCTTCAAGAACGTGATGACTCACGTCATCAACACTTCACGCATCTACAACGCCCTGGCCGTAAGTGGGGCGGCGCGGCGGGCCTACTTGACGGCCGTCACCTATGCCCGCCACCGCAGCGCATTTGGGCATCCCATTATCCATTTCCCCCTGGTGCAAGACCTGTTGGCGCGGATGCGGGCGGACGTGGCGGCCATGCTGTCCGGTTCGCTGACCATCGCCAAGACCCTGGATGACGTAGAGACCGGCGAGCAGCCGGTGGCGGTCCAAAATCCAAAATCCAAAATCCAAAATCAGGACGCTTCCGGCTTTTTGCGCCTGGTGATTAACCTGAACAAGTACCGGACGGCCGTGCTGGCCCACGAAGTCATCAACCGGGCGATTGAGCTACTAGGGGGGAACGGGGCTATCGAGAGCTTCTCGGTGCTGCCCCGCCTCCTGCGCGATAACGTAGTCTACGAGAACTGGGAAGGGACGCACAACGTCTTATTGGCCCAGGCCCAGCGCGACATACGCCGCTACCAGGTACACAAGCCGTTCCTGGCGGCCGTGCGCCGCTTGTTTGAGCCGCTGCCGGTTGCGGAGCTACGGCGGGATGGGCTGGCCGAACTAGAAGCCATCAGTCGTGAACTGGAGGAC
>JBFMFT010000113.1:0-12155 GCA_040751925.1 Chloroflexota bacterium | reverse complement strand
TCTCGACCGACCCAGAGAGCGGGAGTAAATCTACAGGTCGAGTTCGTAACTTCAGGTCTTTTGCTACTTCACCGCTCTCTTACCGGCGAATAATCTCTTTGCTCAAGATTATCTCATACCTATTAACATACAAGGTCTCTACGGGGTTTAGGAGTTCGATCAGGCGCGGATTTCTTGCCGTTGGAAGAGGACGTAGCCCAGGGCGAAGCAGAGAATGGTGGCGGCGATCAGGCCAGTCAGGTGCGGCCAGATTAGCAGGAGGCTTTGAGCCAGGGGCAATGGGGTACCCAGGATAGCCCCTTGCAGCTGAATGGGCAGGACAAAGCCGAGCGAGCGCACGGCCGGATTGAGCATGGCGATCAAGGCCTCCGCGTACAGGGTATTGGGCGAAAGGCGTGTCAGGGCTAACTCGAATTTGGCTTGAGCCAGCAGGGCTTCGGGTGAAAGCAATTGGGCGGGCATCAGTGCGGTTGCCAGGAGGCTGGCTAGAATACTCCAGAAAACGGTGAAGAACAGCCAGAGAGCGATGGAAGCGAGGGCGGCGGTTGCTGGCTGGCGGAAAACGATGGAAAAGACCATAGCTACGGCCAGCCAGATGCCGCCATAGAAGATGGTCACCAGCAGGAACAAGAGGCTGCGCCACACTTCTTCCGCGCCGGGCGGCACACCCAGCCCCACAATACCCATGCCCATGATGAGCAGCCAGATGGTAGTCAGGGCCAGGGAGAGGGTGAACAAGCCAGCCAGGAATTTGCCCAGCAGCAGGGCGTCGCGGTAGATGGGTTGAGCCAGCACTCTGGACATGGTGCGGCGGTTAAATTCGCCATTGACTGAGTCGAAGGCCAGGGCAATCGCCGTCAACGGCACCAGGAAGCCCAGGAAGCCAACGAAGGCTGGCAGGGGGTCTTGGGAAGTGGTAAAGAGCCGTAGGTAGAGGAAAGGGTCCTGGCCGACGGTTGTCCGAAGATTCTGGGTGGCGGCGAAGACTGTGCCGGCGGCCGTCAACACGATGAGCAACTCCAGGATCATCATCCGCACACTGGTCAGTGAATCGGCCATCTCCTTGCCGACAACGGCCCACACACCCGTCCACGGCGACCCTTCTCTGATTTTCAGGCGTTGCGATGGTTTAACCCGCGACTGCATGGTGTACCTCCGTTTGGAAATAACGGGCGTAAATGTCGTCCAGGCTGGGCGTTTCTACCGATAAGGAAAGTAGTCGTCCGCCCGTCTGAACGACCGTTCGCGCGGCTTCAGCCCGCAAATCGCTGTCGGCCTCGACGACGTAACCAACCGTGTCCACTTGGTTGACGGCCGTTACGCCTGGTAAATGGCGTAGGGCCACGTCCAGACCATCGGCGTCGTGCGCCTCCAGGTGGATGCGGTACGCGCCGCCGAGGACACGCCGGGCCAGTTCTGGCACCGCCCCCTCCAGCACCATTTGGCCGCGATGGAACAGCCCGACGCGGTCGCAAACGGCCTGCACCTGGTGGAGCAGGTGCGATGAGAGCAGGATGGTGATGCCTTGGGCCTTCAGGTGGCGAATGTTGTCCAGAAATTCGCGGGCGGCCTCTGGGTCGAGGCCCAGGGTGGGTTCGTCCATGATGATGAGTTGCGGCCGTTTGATGAGCAACTCGGCCACACCCAACCGTTGACGCATCCCGCGTGAGAAAGCGGCTACCCGTTTGTGCGTCACTTCCCCTAGCCCCATTTGCTGCAAGGCCGTCTCGATGCGGCCGTAGGCTTCCTGGCGGGCCAGGCCGTTGAGTTTGGCGATATAAACCAGGTTCTCGCGGGCCGTCAGTTCATCGTAAAACCCCACCTGGTCAGGCAGATAGCCCACGCGGGCCTTGACGCTCAAGGGATGGCGGGCTGGATCAAAGCCCAAAACCTGCACCTTGCCGGCCGTTGGCTCGGTCAGTCCCAAAAGCATCAGGATCGTGGTCGTCTTGCCCGCCCCATTAGGACCTAGCAGGCCGAAGACCTCACCGCGGCTCACGGCTAGATTCAGTTGTTGGACAGCCGTAAAATCGCCGTAGCGTTTGGTGAGGTTGCTCGTCTCTAAAACAGAGTCACTCATTGGTCACCTCCTCTGATAGACACGGATGGGCAGGATAGACGGATCAGCGGCGGCCGAAGCGGGAGACGGCCATGCCCACCACGGCGACGGCGATGGCAATGAGGGCGATGCCTACCACACCCCACAAGGTGGAAGTGCGGACGGTAATCCGAAACTCGGCCGATTCTGTGCGTCCTTCCTCCGGCTGGGCGCGGAGAGTGATCATGTAGTCGCCGGCAATGGCCTGGTCGGCCGGCTGCACGTTGGCCGTGACTTCTACCTGCTCGCCGATGGGCAATTCGGCGATGACCGGCGGCTCGAATTCTACCGTCCAGCCTGAGGGCTGCGACCCGCTCAAGGCCACGTTCATTGCCGGCGCGCTGCCGGTATTCTCGACGACTACCGCAATGGTGTTCACGTCGCCCACGTAAGCCTGGGCAGAGAGCCGGCCGTCGGGGGTGGTGATGCTGAGTTCAGGTTGCCCGGTCACGACGGCGGCCAGCGTCGTCGCGGCTTCCACCTCACCACCCTGGGCCAAGACGTTGATAGCGTATTCACCAGCGGCCAGGTCGGGGAAAGCCTGGGCCTCTACGCTCAATCGCTTGGATTCATTAGCGGCGATGGGAATGCTGGTCACGTCCTGGTTATTCAGCTTGAAAGCGACGGTGAAGCCGGGCGGCGTTTCAGCCAGGAGATTGACCGTTAGATCGGCGTCACCCTCGTTCTGTAAGGTGACGTTATAGCGGAAAGTGGTATCGGGCGCGCCACGTAGGGTTGGCAACTCAACCTCGAAGGACAGGCTGGGGGGCAGTTTCTCCTGAATGGTTAGCTCGATGGGCAGTTCGGCCGTCTCCCCTTCCCCCCGCGCCACGACCGTGAAGCCAAAGCTGCCGGCTGTCGGGTTGGCCGGCGGCTCCAGGCGCAATTCTATCTGGCTGTCCTGGTCTGGCTGGACGTAAGCAGCCTGGATGACCCGGCCGCCGCCGCGAAAGGTGGCCGTCCAGCTTTCCGGCAAGCCGTCTAGCTCGAAACGGACAACCTGGGCGGCCCGGCCGCCGCGGAGGGTAAGGTTAATAGTCACATTTTCGCCAAGGGCCGCTTCTTGAGCCGGATAAGCGGTGAAGAGGGTCAGGGGCGTGGGAGTGGGTTGGGGGGTGGCCTCCTGGGCCAGGGCCGGCCGGCCGATGGCGGCCAGCACGATTATCACAAGCAAGAGCAAAGTCCAGAACTGTCGCATTCTAAATCTCCTCCTACAGTTATCATGGATCTTGAGAATTTGATTGCCTGACTACCTGAAAGGCAAGGCGTATTGTAACCAGCTTCCATTAAAAGCGCATTAGAAAGACCGCTCGCTTGTGGATGTGTATAAAAGACGGTATGATTCGAGAGGCTATGAAACCAACTTTCTCCATCGTCGCCCCTGTTTACAACGAAGAAGCCGTCCTCCCCGAACTCTACCGGCGAATTAGCCAGGTCATGGAGCAGACGGGTGAAGCCTGGGAACTGGTGCTGGTCAACGACGGCAGCCGTGACAACTCGGCCGCCGCTATCGCCGAGCTACATCAGCAAGACGGCCGGGTGCGTGGGGTTAGCCTGGCCCGTAACTTTGGCTTTCAGATTGCGGTGACGGCCGGGCTGGACTTCGCTCAAGGCGACGCTATCATCCTGATAGACGCCGACTTGCAAGACCCCCCCGAAGTCATCCTGGAAATGATTGGCAAATGGCGCGAGGGGTTTGACGTGGTCTATGGGGTGCGGACGGAGCGCGAAGGAGAAACGTGGTTCAAGAAGTTTACCGCTAAGGCTTTCTATCGCCTGATTCACCGCATCACTAGCGTCAATATCCCCCGCGACACAGGCGACTTCCGGCTAATGGATCGGCGGGTCGTGCAAGCCATCAGGCAAATGCCGGAGCGCAATCGCTTCCTGCGGGGTATGGTGAGTTGGGTGGGCTTCCGGCAGACTGGGGTTTACTATAAGCGTCACGCTCGCTTTGCTGGCGAAACGAAGTTTAGCTTGCGGAAGATGACTCGCTTCGCCCTGGACGCCATTACGAGCTTCTCCTATTTTCCACTGCAACTGGCAACCTATCTAGGCTTCACAGTGGCGGCCGTCAGCGCCATCTCTATCGTCGTCGTGATCGCCTTGCGCCTCTTCGGTCATTCCCAGGAGCTATTGGGGCAGGCTACCACGCTCGTAGCCGTCTTGTTCCTGGGTGGTGTGCAACTGATTAGCCTGGGTATTATTGGCGAATACCTGGGGCGAATTTATGACGAGGTGAAGGGGCGGCCGTTGTACCTGGTGGAAAGGTATTGGGGGAAGGAGGAAGGATGAATTTCATCCTTCCTCCTTCCGCCTATCCGCCAATTTCGGACATGACGCGGTTGAGGGGGATGACGTCGTGGGCCAGGCCGTGACCCCAGGGCTTCCACCAGATGCCTTCCTCAATGATTTCCTTCAATTCGTCGTTGGTGGCGCCCTGGCGTAGGGGGGTTAGCAAGTCTATTTCTTTTTCGCGGAGCAGGCAGAGGCGCAAGCGGCCGTCGGCCGTGAGGCGGGCGCGGTTACAACTGGCGCAGAAGGGTTGGGTGACGGAGCTTATGAAGCCAATGGCGCCTAGACCCTCCTCCAATTGGTAGAGACGGGCTTCGCCATCCAGCCGGCCGTCGTCGAGTAAGGTGAGCGGGCCGAGGGCGGCGGCGATAGTGGCCCTCAGTTCTTCTTCTGGCACGACGCCGGCCTGTTGGAAGTCGGACACGTCGCCAAAGGGCATCATCTCGATAAAACGCACCTGCCATTGCTGAAAGAGGGTCAACCGGGCCAGGTCCACCACGTCTTCTTTGTCGTTATAACCTCGTACAACGACAGCGTTTAGCTTGACCTTGAGGCCCACTGCTTCGGCGGCGTGAATACCGGCCCACACGTCTTGGACATCACCCCACCGGGTGAGCTTCTTGAACTTAGCCGGATCCAGGGTGTCTATGCTGACGTTGACTCGTTGTAGGCCAGCGTCAACTAGCGGCCGGGCCAGCTTCTCTAGCATTAACCCATTGGTGGTCATGGCGACGGCCTGGATGCCCGGCGTGTGGGCAATCCGGCGGACTATCTCGACAACGTTAGCCCGCACGGTCGGCTCGCCGCCAGTCAGGCGAACTTTGCGGAAGCCCAACCCGGCGAACAGGTCTACCAGGCGATAAATCTCGTCATCTTGCAACAACTCGACGCGCGGCCGGAAGGTCATCTCTTCCGGCATACAATAGACGCAGCGCAAATTGCAGCGATCAGTTAGGGAAATCCGCAGGTAGTTGATGTTGCGGCCGAAACGGTCAAAAGACATAGCCTCTCCACATAGGGCAGGTCGAAAACCTACCCTACACTATTTTAACCAAGTGAGACGAAATTTGCGAACATTTTTATCAAGTTTTTCGTCTTAATGGAGAGGTTCTTAGTGGCGGGAGGAGTTGTCGGCGGATTGGGGGAATGGAGGGAGCGGATGAGGGAGGTGCGGCCGGGGGCGGAGGTGAGTGGTGAGTGATGAGTGGTGAGCAGGGAGTTAGAGTTGGTGCTGTTCTTTTTGGGGTAGTGTAGCACGGGGGGTTAAACAGGCTGTTTAGGTGGGGGTATGGGTGGTGTAGAAACCAGGTTTTTCAGAAAAAACCTGGTTTCGGGCTGAGGCGTCAACCAATCGTAGGAGAATCGGTGGTATATTGTCCTACCCGGCTGCCATAAGAGCGTTATAATCATATCTTACGTTGAAAAGGAGTATCGTTTGTACAAGCGTAACCGCCCGATTTTACCTACCTGGCTGACCCTGGCCTTGTCTGTAGCCTTTGTTCTTTCTGGCGTATCGGTTTCGGCCTTCATGTTTTTGACGGCCGACGCCGCTCTGAACCACCCTCTGAACCCATTGGAGCAGGCGGCGCAACAGGCGGCCGGCACAGCCCTTCCCCCTCTGGTGCAGGTGGGACCGGCCCCTCTAGCTACCCTGCCGCCCGGCCAACCCACGCCTACTCTCTTTCCCACCACGGAGCCGTGGGAAGGGAATGACCGCGTGACCATCCTGTTGATGGGGATTGACCGTCGGCCGGGCGAGCCGTTCATTTCGCGCACCGATACCATGATGCTGATTTCCATGGACCCGGTGGCGAAGACGATTTCGATGCTCTCTGTACCCCGCGATCTGTACGTGGTGATTCCGGGGCGCGGCCGTGACCGCATCAACACCGCTTTTGTCTACGGCTCAGTCGGCAACAACCCGGCGGCCGGGGCAGCCCTGGCAATGCAGACTGTTCAATATAACCTGGGTGTGCCGATCAACCACTACGTTCTGGTGGACTTTCAGGCGGTAATTCAGGCCATAGACACCATCGGTGGCATTGACGTAGACGTGCCCTTTACGATTGATGACCCCAACTATCCCACTATGGATTATGGCATTGAGCGGCTCTTTATTCCGGCCGGCCGCCAACACCTGGACGGGACGACCGCCCTCAAGTACGCGCGCACCCGCCACCCTGACAACGATTTCGGCCGGGCCAGCCGCCAGCAACAGGTGATCCTGGCCGTGCGGGCCAAAGTTCTCAGCCTGGGGCTTGGGCAATTGCTCTTACAGGCTCCCGCTCTCTACCAACAGCTCGGTGAAGGTATTCGCACCGACCTGAGTCTGGAGCAAATGCTGCGGTTGGCGCAGACGGCCGGCGAGATACCTTCTGAAAACATCCGCAACGAAGTGCTGGACACCAACTACGTGGTGGACTACCAGACGGATGCTGGGGCCCGGGTGTTAATCTTGGTCAACGAGAAGGCTGCGCCACTGATACAAGAACTGTTTTACCAGGAGTAGCTACACAGGTTCTCCGGAGAAACCAGGTTTTTTGGTAGACGATCCCAACAATTGCCCAGGGAAAAACCTGGTTTCTAACTGAATAGTTACTACCAGGAGTGAAACGTGAAGCGTGAAACGTGCGCTCATGCTTCACTTCATTCGGTCACAAACTGTGCCACGAAATAGTCCGGCCGTAGGGGTTCGCCCGTTGCTACTTCGACCAGGCGATCCCAGGGGTAGCGGGCGCCATGAGCAAAGAATCGCTCGATGAGCAGTGGCCCGGTGTCGGGGTTGATGCCTGGCCGCCCGGCCGCCTGGTTTAGCCAATGCTCTAACTGGCTGGCCGTTAGTTCTCCTAGCACGTAGTTGTGATAGTAGACCGGAGCCAGGGCGACGTGGTACTTCGCGGCCCAATCGGGCGCGTCGCGCCCGGCCGGGCGCGGCACACCCTGGTATTTCTCCACCAAATCCCACCATAACGAATGGAGGTCCAGCCGTTCCGGGTCGGCGTAAAAGGCTTGCTCGAAGTGCAGCATGACCAGCACCCAGCGCACAAAGATCAGCATATTGGCGGCCAATTCACGCCGCACTTCGCCGGCCGTTGCTTGCACGGCCGAAGCGTTAGCCCCGGCCACTTCTATTAACCAGCCGGCGTCGTGGGTTAAGCGGCCCATCAGCATAGCAATCGCCTCCGTCGAATTGGTGTGGGCCGGGGTGCGTAGCAGGTAGGGCAGCGATTGAGGGAGGTACTTGTTGTAGACGGCGTGGCCCAACTCGTGGAGTTGGGTGGTGGCCCAACGGGTGTTGGGGCGCAGGTTGCACAGGATGCGGGTATCCCCCGTGCGGCCGATACGGGTACAAAAGGCGTGCTGGTTCTTGCCCGGCCGTTCGTACAGGTCGGATCGTCCCAGGATGTCTTCGACTTCCATACCCATCCGCCGGTAAGCCTGAACGCTCAACGATGCCAGGTCCTTGTCGGTAAAGAAGGCGTCGAGATTGGCGTCGAAAACGGGCGGCGATTGTTGGAAGAAAGGATCGGCGTAGTGCCAGGCAGCCAGAGTCGCCCCATCCCGACCGAGGCGAATCGCCAGCCGGCCGTCTACCTCCGCCTTCACTTGCTTGAAGGGGGCGTCGGTCAGGGCGGCCAGGCGGCCGAACAGGTCAAACAGAGCCTTTTCGTCAATCTCCTGGCGTACTAAAGCAAAGTGGTAGTGGTCGCGAAAGCCCAGGCGTTGGGCAATCTGGTTGCGGAGTCGGCCAACTTGCCGGATAAGGTCGGCTACCCGCGCGCCCACTTCTTTGCTGCCCAACCAGGCTTGTCGTCGCTCCGCCTCATTGGTAGAGTGGCGCAGTATTTCGCTGATTTCATTGTCGCTCACGCTGCGGCCGCCCACGCTGCCCCGATGGGTGGTGTAAATTTGCTGAATCTCGGCTTCCAGGCGGGCTAAAGCCTCGTTTTCGGCCGGCGTGCTTTGATTGGTCAGGAAGTAGCGGTACAGGACTTCCACCTCTCGTCTCAATTCTGGCTCATATTTATCGCGGTTCTCGTACAGCCTTTGTACGGTTTCCCAATCGGCCGGAATCTCGTACAGGCGATGCTCGGCTAGTTGCAGTTGAATCTTCTCGTCCTTGTAACGGCCGTCACCCGTCGTCGCCAGATTCCAATTCGCCAGGGAAATAGCTGTCCATAAGGGATCGGCCCGGCCGACAAAGTTAGTTATGAACGTCTGCGCTTCGTTACCATTCATCATCTCTCATTCCTCATTCGCCACCAAACTCGCGTAAGTGTTCATTCCAACCGGCCGTGACCCGCTCCTCCGGCCGTTCGGTGTCCAATTGTAGGCCCAGCACGCGGCCGAGTTCCTGTAGGGTGTCTTGGGCGGCCGTCACCTCTTGTCCACTATGGGCCGCGTCCAGGATGGTTTCGGCCAGGCGGGACAGCACGGCAACAGCCGCCGGCGTGTCCAGATCGTTAGCTAGGGCTTCGGCAAAGGCCCGACGAATCGGGTTCAGGTCAAGCGTTGGGCTATTGGCGGCGGCCGGTAGGTCGGTCGCCAGGGCCCAGCGCAGTTTATGGGCCAATGCTTCCGCTTCGGCCAGTTCTTCCTCGTCGTAACTCCAGGCGTCGCGGTAATGGTGAGCGGCCAAGTAGAGACGGAGGGCGTCGGGCGACCAATTTTGCAGCAGGTCGCGCACCATGATCAAGTTGCCTAACGACTTGCTCATCTTCTCGCCCTGGTGGCGCACCATGGCCGTATGTAGCCAGAAGCGCACGAAGGGTTGGCGGCCGGTAGCGCACTCGGCCTGGGCAATTTCACATTCGTGGTGGGGGAAGACGAGGTCGCCGCCGCCGCCATGAATGTCTACTGTCTGGCCCAGAAAGTGGGTAGACAGGGTAGAACACTCGATGTGCCAGCCCGGCCGGCCGGGCCCCCAGGGGCTATCCCAGGCTGGTTCGCCAGGAGCCTGGGCCTGCCACAGGACGAAATCCAGGGGGTCGCGCTTGTGGGGGTCGTCCGGCCGGTTGCCCCGTTCATTGGCGATGGTCAGCATTTCCGGCCGGGGCAGGCGGCTCAACTGACCAAATTGCGGCCAGGCGTCCACGTGGAAGTAGACGTTGCCGGCCGCTTCATAGGCCACCCCGGCCGCCAGCAGTTGTTGTACTTGGGCCACAATCTCCGGCACGACGCTGGTGGCGCGAGGAAAGTAATCGGGCGGCCGGACGTTTAGTGCTTGTAAATCCTGTATGAAACGGGTCGTCCAGCGGTTGCCCAGGGCGCGCCAATCCTCATTCACCTGCCCGGCCTTGCGTAGAATGTCGTCGTCAATGTCGGTCACGTTTTGGGCGTAGCGGACGCGGTAGCCCTGCCATTCCAGGTAGCGAATCAGCACGTCGAAGCTGTGGTAGGTAAAGATGTGGCCCAGGTGGGTCGTGTCGTACGGTGTGACCCCACAGACGTATACAGTTACCTCGTTGCCCTGGGGTACGAAAGGGTCAACGACTCTCGTCAAAACATTGTAGAGCTTCATTATCCTCCGAAGTGTAGATGTTATTGCCAGTTCGTCACGGTGTCCAGAGCAGCCTTCTCCTCGGCCGCTAACTTGAGTTCGGCGGCCTTCATTGTTTCTTCTAATTGTTGTAGACTATTCGCGCCGATAATGGCCGAGGTCATGGCCGGGTTCGCCAGCACCCAGGCGATGGCAACCTGGGGGATGGATGCGCCGTGGGCGCGGCCGGTTTCGGCCAGTTTGTCCAGCGCGTCGAAACCCTGGTCGTTCATGTAGCGGTATTGCACGCCACCGGCGCGAGCCGATTCTGGCAACGGCTGGCCGCGCCGGTATTTGCCCGTCAGGAAGCCGCCGGCCAGGGGGCTGTAGGCGATGACGCCAAGGCCCTGATCGAGGCAGACCGCCTGTAGCTCCCGCTCGAACTCGGCCCGGTGGACGAGGTTATAATGGGGTTGCAGGCTATCGAAGCGGGCCAGACCGCGCACGTCGCTGATCCACAGCGACTTCATCAGCGACCAGGCCGGGTAGTTGGAGCAGCCCACGTAGCGCACCAGACCTGACCGCACCAGGTCATCCAACGCTGATAGGGTTTCCTCCAGAGGTGTTTCCTCATCTGGCCAATGGGTCTGGTAGAGGTCTATGTAATCGGTCTGCAGGCGATCCAGGCTGTCCTCAACGGCCGTCATAATATGCTGGCGCGACAAGCCCTGGTCATTGGGGCCATTGCCCATTCTCCCTTGCACTTTCGTGGCAATAACCAGGTCACGGCGCGGCACGTGGCCGGCGGCCAGCCAGTTGCCGATGATCGTCTCACTCTCCCCGCCCCGGTTCCCCTTGTGCCAACTGGAATAGATGTCGGCCGTGTCGAAGAAGTTGCAGCCTAGCTCTACCGCCCTGGTCATCATGGCGTGGGAAGTTGGCTCGTCGGCCGTCCAGCCGAACTGCATCGTCCCCAGACAGATTTCCGATACTTTGAGGCCAGTACGGCCCAAACGACGATAGTTCATTCACTCTCCTCCTTAGCGGACCTGATCCTCCACCTGCGTCATATCAACCGGCGCGTTCTGGTTGCCCGCTGTGACCGCCTCTGTAGTGTTGCCCAGGTAAGGGTTGTCGAAATTAAAGTAATTGTAAGTGGCGCGAGAGAAATCGGCCAGCAACGGTGAACTGACACCCCATTCGAGCCAATCGGGATGGTACAGGTATTCCACTAGCACGTAATCGCCCCCGGCCGTGAAGACAATGCCGCCGTCACCGTGTGTATCGCCAATCCAGCCGTGTTTGTGCGCTACGAGGGTTGTCGGTGGCACACCGGCTTCAATCAAGCTGCCAATGTGATTCCGTTCCATGAACCGGAGTTGGGTCTGGCACTCCTCCGGCGTGAGTTGGTCGGCATAGACAGCCAACAAGGGGCCGCCGCCCTGCGCGCAGTAGTAGATCATAGACAAGAGCGTGCCTAGCTCTTCGGCCGTCGTCTGCATCGAAGGGTCGGGATTGGCCGACAGGTCGGTGCGGGAGTTGGCCGGCGTGACGTAGGTATACAGGCCGGCGCGGGCCGGCTCCTCATAAGGCACGGCGATAAAGGTGTTGACCAGCCCCAGGCGACGCATAGACTCGGTCAAGATGTCTACGCCCAGGTAGGCGTTGTCCTGGCCGGCCACAATGTCCAGGAGCAGGTTTGCACTGTAATTGCCGGATAGAACTGCCGTTTCGGAAATGAGCTTGGTCTGATCCAGGTCGGGCGGTTGGTCGAGGCGGCGAAAGGTCTCTAGCAAAATGGCGATCTTGACCATGCTCATACCCGAGATGGCGAGGTCGGCGTTGATGGCAACCTCCTCACCTGTTTGTAAGTCTATGATAAAGACGCTGCCCAAACCATTGAACGTTTGCAGACGGCCGCTGATGTATCGCTCCAACAAACTCATGTCTGGTGGTGTAGCAGCCTGGGCCTCCACTAGCAAGGGGGCTTCTCGCTCAGTCGGCCGGTAGAGAGCGGCCGTTACCCCTTCCAGACTGGCTGCAACGTTGGTCTGGAAACCCGGCGTACCGGCCTGAAATGTGAGGGAGGCAGGCACGATTTGGGGCGGCCGGGCGGGTTGGTCGAGAAAGCCGGCCGCCGTCTGCACGACTTCAGCTAAAACGGCTGGGTCGTGGGTGGCCTGTAGTTCTACCTGTACGGGCGCGAAGGGGCGGCCGACCACAAAACTCAAGTAGTCCAGCCACCATGCCTTTGCTGCCCACTGCGCCTGGGCTTCGCGTAGC
>JBFMFT010000112.1:0-12185 GCA_040751925.1 Chloroflexota bacterium | reverse complement strand
GCATAGCCCGGCGACGATTGTCTACTTCGTCGCCCCTGAACCGAGAGGGCCGGCCGGCGACACAGCCCACCCTCTCTCGGTGAGGCTGGGTACGCCCTTTAAGCTGATGGCCGCTTACGACTCCGGCCGCCCGCTAGATGCGCTAGACCGGCCGGCCCGCCTCACCATGCGCTACACCAGGGAGGACATGGCGGCGGCCGGCGAAACCTCCCTGACTATCACCTGGTGGGATGCGGCGCAGCAGACGTGGGTAGCCTTACCCACCTCGCTCGACCGGCCGCGTCAGGAGGTGTCGGCCGACGTGCGCCAGTTGGGGCTTTTCAGCTTGCGCGGAGCCCGGTGACAAATTTGACCGGCTATTGTAGGTCACGCTTCTAGCTTGACCAGCGGCGGTCAAGTTGAAAACGTGACCTACTGTTTTGGGGGGGCCGTCGAGAAATGGACGACGATGGGAAAATGGTCAAAGCCGATAAACGGGCCGGTGTCGAAGCGGTGTATGGTGACCCCGGCCGAGGTCAGGCAGTGGTCAATGGGAATGCGGAGGAAGGGAAAGATGGTCGGCCAAGTGAGCTTGAGGCCAAAGCCGCGCCGGCCGTCTCTTAACCCTGACGTCCGGATGAACTGCTGAAAAAAGGGGGACCAGGGCGAGATATTCAGGTCGCCCATCACCATCACCTCACCGGGCTGGGCCAGCGCGTATTGGGCCAATTCAGCCATCTGGCGGTTGCGCCGCGCGGTACGCAGCGGCCCGGTCGGCGAATGGGGATGCGCGCCGATCAGGGTGAACGGCCGCCCATCCAGTTCCATTTGGGCCACGATGAGCGGCCGGGGGGTCAGGCCAAAGTCCAGAGCTTGGACGTTTTGTAAAGGAATACGGCTGAACAGGTAGACGCCGGAACTACTCTGGCTACCCAGCCGGCCGTGCCAATAGGGATAGTCAGCCTGGAGTTTCTCAAACTCCGGCAGCCAACCGGCGTCGGTCTCCGCCAGGATGACAAAGTCGGGCTTGAGCCGGCCGATCAAGGTGTGAATCCTGGCATAGGCGCGGTTGTAGCGGTTGACGTTGATGAAGAGGGCGCGCCAACTTTGGTCGCCCGTTTGCTCCCGAGGGGTGCGGGCCAGGAAGGGCAGCAGGGGGAGAAAGTTGACGGCCGCCACCAGGCCGGCCACCGTTGCCGGCCGCGGGCGGCGGCCGAGTAAGAACAAGACGGCGTTGATCAGCAACAGGCCAAAGTATTGCAGGCGAAAATGGCTAACCAGGTCAAAGACCCACCAGAAGCGGCCGAAGAAGCCCAGAATAGAAGCCAGGCCAGCGACGGCCGTAATGAACGATAACACCTTTTGTTACCTCGCTTTCACTGTGATTGTTCACCGATTATAGAAAACATTCGACGTTTGCCAAACGCCGGATGTCTTGGACGAGGGCGACACGCTCTTGCTACGTTTCAGTCACGCTCCTTGCTACAGTTGCGAGACGGGCGTCTATTATCCTTCCCCACGTAAGTTTCACATTCTTAGGAAGGAGTAAGTCGCTATGAAACCTCGTCATCAGTTCGTTGTTCTTCTGACCCTCGTGGTCAGCCTGGCCCACGGCCTAACCCGGCCGCCGGCCGTTCGTTCCGTCGCGGAGCCCTATAACTTTGTAGTGGTCTACACCGATGACCAACGATGGGACACCGTTTGCACGGCCGCCGCTGGGCTAACGGAAATCTGCCAGTTACCGGCCAATGAGCATCCTATGGCCTATCTGGAAGAACTGATGCTCACTGGCGTCACTTTTACCAACGCCTTCGCTTCCAACCCCGTCTGTTGTCCGGCCCGCGCCAGCCTGCTGTCGGGCGGTTTTCTGGCCCAACACACCAACGTCCTCACCAACGACTGGCCCAACGGCGGCGCACTGCGCTTCAGCGACAGCCAGACCCTGGCTACCTTGCTCCAGCAGAATGGCTACCAGACCGCCATGATCGGCAAATACCTGAACGAGTTTGATGAACTGCTGGCAGCGAACCCGGCCGGGGCCTACGTGCCGCCTGGCTGGAGCAGCTTTATAGCCAGTCATAAGCTGTTGGATTGGAACACCAGCTTTCGCTTCCTCATTGGCAGTAGTACCTGGGAGAACCCGGGGGTGGGTGTCATCCGCTCCTTCGACAGTGGCATCTACCTGACCGATTTTATGAAAGTCAAAGCCCTGGAATTTCTGGACGAAACGTGCCCAGACGAGACTTGTACATCTCCCTTCTTTCTCTTCTTGAGTACCAACGCGCCCCACGAACCGGCCACCCCGGCCGACCGCCACGCCACACTTTATAGCGATTTCGTTTACGATGAGCGCGGCTGGGCCGAACAACCCGATGGTGACGTAACTGACAAGCCGGTTTATGTGCAGGAACTGGCGGCCGATTGGGACCCCGTCGCCAGGGAGGAGTTTCACCGTGATCAGTTGCGCTCGCTGCGCGCCGTGGACGAAGCTCTACAAGCCATCGTCCACAATCTGGAGGAGAAGAATCTCTTATCCAGCACGGTAATCATCTTTGCCTCTGATAATGGTTACCTGTGGGGGGAACATAAGGTAGATGGAAAGTTCAAGCCCTACGAAGAATCTATCCGCGTGCCCCTCGTCGTGGTCATGCCTGGTGTCGAACCTCGCACCGATGATAACCTGGTGGCTGTTGACCTGGACATAGCCCCTACCATCATGGAACTGGCCCAGATAGACCCCGTCGGCAGCGATGGCGTAAGCCTGGTTTCGCTGATGCAAGATCCCAACACAGCCTGGCGAGAGGAGTTGCTGATCCAGCACTTCGCCGGCCGCATTCCCAGTTGGGCCGGTCTCCGCACGGCCGACAATTGGAAGTACCTGGAGTACGCCACTGGCGAGAAGGAGTTATATGACCTGGCGGCCGATCCCTATGAACTGACCAGTCTCCACGCCGATCCAAACTACGCCAACGTGATGGCCGACTTTGCCAGCCGATTGGCCCAACAGGATCGCGGCTTGACGATCCGCACGGACTCGCTACCCGATCCGCAATCTGACCGCTTGCCCAAAGCCCACGTTGGCGCGTTATACACCTTCCAGTTCACGGCCTGGGGCGGCCACGGTGAACACCAGTGGAGCCACTTCGTGGACACCGGCTCCTGCCGCCAGGAGCTACCGGCCGGCTTTTCCCTGAGCAGCAGTGGCCTTTTGTCCGGTGCATCTTTGCAGAGCGGCTCGTGGAGATTTTGTGTTCAGGTTGAGGATTCCTCCACGTCGCCGCAGCCAGGGAACGGCCGGCCGCAGATGCACATTCAGAGCTTCCGGCTACGGGTAACTGATCGTTAAAACATCCGACGTTTAGCAAACGCTGGATGTTTTACCCGTTGAAATCCTGTCGAAAAGGTGGTATATTGGCATGAATAGCGCTACATCTTTCGCAGCCAAACCCGTTTTACTACCTGCCGGAACAACGATGCTGGAAGTGAGGTTGTTGGGGCGTTTGGAGGTTCGTCTCGACGGCCGGGAAGTCGAGATCTCTTCCCACGCCGGTCAAACCCTGCTGGCCTACCTCGTCCTGCACGCCGGCATTGCTCGCCGCCGCGAAGAACTAGCCACCCTCCTCTGGCCCGATACCAACGAGGCCAACGCCCGCGGCAATTTGCGCCGGGCCTTGTGGCACGTTCGGCGGGCCATTGACGAAGAAAGCCCGGCCGGGCAAGAATATATCCTGGCTGACCACACGGCCGTCGTCTTTAATCCACGGGCAGAGTATTGGCTGGATGTGGCTGAACTGGAGCAGAAGTTGAATGGCCGGTGGTCGGCGGTCGACCTGATGGCTACCCTAGAAGTTTACCGCGGCGAGCTTCTGCCGGGCTTCTACGACGAGTGGGTCATTCTACAGCGCGAGCGGTTACAGTCGGCCTTCGAGACCAAAATGAACCTGCTCCTGGATCGCCTGGTGGAAGAGCAGCGCTGGGATGATACGTTGGATTGGGGGGAGCGGTGGATTTACCTGAGTCACGCCCCCGAACCCGCCTACCGGGCCATGATGGTGGCTCACGCCGGCCGGAGCGATCTATCTAGCATGGCCGCCGTCTACCAACGGTGCGTGGAATCGCTGCGCCGCGAACTCGGTGTAGAACCTTCAGAGGAGACGCGGGAATTGTATGAGCGTCTTTCGCACGGGTTCAAAGTGGCGGCCTTGCCGGCCGGAAACCCGCTTCAAGCCGAACGATTTTCCGAAATGGAGCCACCCGCGCCAGGTGAACCACCCTACAAGGGAATGCAATACTTTGACCTGACTGACGCTGAGATCTTCTTCGGCCGCGAGATTCTAACCGCCAAACTGGTCAAGCGGCTGCAAGAGCATCGCTTCCTGGCCGTCATCGTCGGCGCGTCGGGTAGCGGTAAGTCTTCCGTCCTGCGGGCCGGCCTGGTGCCAGCCCTGACTGGTGACGCCGCCGGTTCGCTATCCTTGCCGGAAATCGGCCATTTCTGGCCCGTTCACATCATCAGCCCCACTGCCCACCCCCTACAAGCCCTGGCCGTCAGCCTCACGCGGGATAGCGAATCGGTGACGGCCGCTGCTACCCTCCTGGACGACATGGAGCGCGATGCCCGTAGTTTGCACCTCTACGCCCGTCGCCTGATGAGCCGCGTCAATGAACAAGCGAGCAAGTGGCCCTCTGCTAGGGCCGAAAGCGAGAATCGCCTGCTCCTGGTGGTGGATCAATTCGAGGAGTTATTCACGCTGTGCGAGAGTGAAACCGAGCGGCGGGCCTTCGTAGACAACCTGCTGACAGCCTCATCACCCGACGAGGCTGGCCCGACGACTGTTATAATAGCTCTACGCGCCGATTTTTACGCCCAGTGCGGACTATACGCCAATCTGCGCGAGGCCCTGGCCCGCCACCAGGAATACATTGGCCCTATGAGCGCAGCCGAGTTACGGCGAGCCATTGAAGAACCGGCCCGTCGGGGCGGGTGGGAATTGGAAGCTGGCCTGGTCAACCTTCTGTTGCGCGACGTGGGTGAGGAGCCGGGGGCCTTGCCGCTTCTGTCCCACGCCCTCCTGGAGACCTGGCGGCGACGACGCGGCCGTACCATGACCATCGCTGGTTACGCTGAGGCCGGTGGCGTGCGGGGGGCGATTGCCCGGACGGCCGAACGGGTCTACCACTTGTTAGCGCCCGAGGAACAGGTCATAACCCGCCACGTCTTCCTGTCGCTAACGGAATTGGCCGAAGTGAGCGGGGATGGAGTGGTTGCTCCCCTGGACACCCGCCGGCGCGTTCTCGTGGATGAGTTGTTGACGGACACTGAGCGAGCGTCCGAAACGCGAAACGTACTAAATGTCCTGGCCGATGCGCGCCTGATCACCATTGACCACAACACCGTCGAAGTAGCCCACGAAGCTCTTATCCGCGAGTGGCCCACCTTGCGCCAATGGCTGGCCGAAGACCGCGACGAGTTGCGACTGCACCGCCACCTGTCAGAAGCAGCCCAGGAATGGGAATTGCTCGGCCGTGAGCCGGGTTCACTCTACCGGGGGGCGCGGCTGGCCCAGGCCCGCGAATGGGCCATCACCGGCGCTGGACGATTGAACGCGGTGGAACGGGCCTTTCTGGAAGCCTCTCAGACCGAAGCCGAACGGGAAGCGGCCGAACGAGAAGAACAGCGCCAACGGGAACTGCTGACGGCCCGGCGGTTGGCCGAAACCGAGCGTCAGCGTGCGGAGGAACACGCCCAGGCGGCCACACAGCTGCGCCGCCGTGCCTTACTCCTGACCGCTGCCCTATTCGTGGCTTTCAGCCTAGCCTTTGTGGCCTTGTCTTTCGGCCGCCAGGCCAACTTCAACGCGGTGGCGGCTCAGTCTCATCAGGCCACGGCCGAAGCGGAGGCCGATGTGCGGGCCACGGCCGAAGCGGTGGCTATCCAGGCCCAGCAGGCGGCCGAGCAGCAGTTCCATCTGGCGACGGCCCGTGAACTGGCCGCAGCAGCGATCAATAACCTGGCCATTGACCCGGAGCGCAGTGTGCTGCTGGCCTTGCAGGCGGTGGCTTCCACTATGGGGTACGGTCAGTCAGCAACCATGGAAGCTGAGGATGCCCTGCATCGAGCCGTCCAGGCCCTACAGCCTTCTGTAGGCCTGGTCGGACACGACGGCGTCGTGGCCCACCTCGCCTTCAGTCCTGATGGGAAATGGGTGGCGACGGCCGGCCATGACGGCCAGGTTATTTTGTGGGACGCCGCTTCCGGGGAGCGGCTGAGGACGTTTGTGGGTCACCTCCAGTCCGTCTTTTTCGTCGGCTTTACCCAGACGGGCGAACGCCTGGTTAGCGTGGGCCAGGGGGGAACCATCCTGGTGTGGGACAGCCGGACGGGCGAGATAGTATATACTTTGACGGGTCATAGCGATCTGGTCGCCGGGGCGGTGCTTAACCATGACGGTAACCGTCTGGCGACCAGAAGTGAGGATGGTACGGCCATCGTCTGGGATATTGACCAGGGTGAGCGGTTGCTGGCCCTGGCAGACCATACGGACACGGTTACTGCCCTGGCGTTCAGCCCCAATGGTCAATACTTGGCCACTGGCAGTGCGGACAAGACGGTGATTATCTGGGATGCTTTGACGGGCGATAGTCTGCTGACCCTGAAGGGGCACGCGGCCGAGGTTCTGTCAGTGGCCTTCAGCCCGGACGGAGCGCGGCTTATTACCGCCAGCGCCGATAATCTGGCAAAAGTTTGGGACGCTACAACGGGCCAGCCGCTTTTGACCCTGGTTGGGCATACCGGCCGCGTCAATTTTGCCGACTTCAGTCCCGACGGCTCGCGGCTGGTCACCTCGAGTGGCGATGCCACGGCCAGGGTGTGGGATGCTACGACGGGGCAGGAGTTGTTTACCCTGACCGGCCATACAGGCGCTGTACGCGGCATCCTCTACAGCCCCGATGGCCGCCGCCTGGTGACCCCCGGCGCCGAAGGAATCGTCCGTGTTTGGAGCGCCACCTCCGGGCAACAGTTGTTTGCTCTGGCCGGACACACGGGAGCCATTCATTGGGCCATCTTTAGCCCGGATGGCCTGCGCCTGGCCACCGCCAGCGCGGATGGGACGGCCCGGTTGTGGAACATAGCCGTGGCCGGGCCAACAGAACTATTCACGGTTGCTGCTCACACCGCTCGGGTCAATCGAGTGGTCTTAAGTCCCGATGGCACACGCCTGGCCTCCGTGTCCCACGATAACACAGCCCGCGTGTGGGAAATCGTCAACGACCAACTGCAGCCACTGGTTACTCTGAGCGGACATTCGGCTCCCCTGCGTGGCGTGGCCTTCAGTCCGGATGGAACGCGCCTGGCGACGGCCAGCGAGGATATGACGGCTAAAGTGTGGGACATCGCCACAGGCCAGGAGCTATTCCAATTGACCGGCTTCACGAACCTCGTTAGCGACGTAGCCTACGGCCCCGATGGCCGTTGGCTGGCTACGTCCAGCGGTGATCAATCGGTCAAGGTTTGGGATGCCCTGACCGGAGAGGAGTTGACGAGCTTCTATACAGAGTCGGAGGGTGTAGCCGGCCTGGCCTTCAGCCCGGACGGGCGCCGCCTGGCTCTAGTAGGAGTTGCAGGTACAGTAGCCGTTCTGAACGTGCCTCCGACAGAAGGTAGTGAACTGACGCCCGAATGGGCCCTACCAGAAGCCCACGATAGCTTCGTGAACGACGTCGAATTTAGTGCGGACGGCCGCTATCTGGCCACTGGCAGCCTGGACACCACTGCCAGGCTGTGGGCTACGGTGACTGGCGAGCAACTGGAGGTATTTAGGGGACACACGGGCAACGTTATCGGCATAGCGTTCGGTCCCGATGGGATGCGCCTGGCCACGGCAAGTGGGGATGGCCGCATCATCCTCTGGGACACGAGAACCGGCCAGGAATTGCTGACGCTGAGTAGCCAGGTGGGGGCCGTCTTCAGCGTGGACTTCAGTCCTGACGGCTCACGCCTGGTCGCCGCCGGCCGCGATGGGACGATTCGTGGCTTTTTGCTCCGCATCGAGGATTTGGTAGCCCTGGCCCATGAACGCCTCACCCGCTGGTGGAAAGCCGACGAATGTGTGCGCTACCTGCACACGGCCGAGTGCCCCCCGCCGCCGGCTCCCTAGCCACCTGTTTGTAAGAGATGCCCACCTCCCGCTGCACCGGGAGGCTGAATGTTAAAAACACACCTCCTACCTCGAGGTGCCAGTGCCACATCCCGCTATTAAATCCACAAAATTGATTCAGCGGGAGGACCGGGCCAAACCCTGTCCGCCACGTTTCCAACGAGCCAACCGCTGGGCGCTCCGGCCGTCACGTCGTGCGTGCTAACAATTCAGCGTAAACCTCTTCCAGCCAGCTATCCTGCGGGGGGATCAGTCTGGGCCTGGGCTGTAGGGGAGCCCAGTAAAGCTGGAAAAAATGCCCATCACTGAACACCGGCCAGGCGGCCGGTGTTTCTATTCCCGTGGTCAGGTGAAAGTGGTGTCGTTCCAGCCGGTCGGTCAGGATACTCCGGCGCACCCAGCCATTCACGCTGACCAGGGGAAGGGTAGCCGGCTGATTCAGGTCATATTCCTCGTATGAGACGCGGGCAAACTTGCCGTCGGCCCCCAAATAGCGAACCGGCGTGCCGCGCCTGAACAGGAAACCCGTGCCGGAGGCGTCGGCCGCCGGCGCGTCAAAGACCTTCGTCATTCGCCACACGACCCGCTCATCCTGGGATAGCGTCTGCTGACTCACCTGCAGCTTGCCCATAATCTGAACATTCGCCAGACCCGTCTCCTCGTAGACCTCTCGCAGAACGGCCGCCTCCACCGTCTCGCCGATTTCCACCGTGCCGGCCGGTACCTGGACGCCGGCTGTGGGATGCCGAAAAACCAGCAACTCGGCCGCCGGGCCAGTCCCTCTCGTCACGAAAGCAGTCACCTTCTGTAATCCATTCATACCGGCCACTGAGTCTATCAGCGTCCGTTCAGAACGGCCAGTGGACGCTTTGGCTACGTTCCAGTCACGATAGCGGCTACACGGGCGACAGATGGAAAGGGAGCCGACCCGATCAATTGGTGGGAGGACGATTTTTTCTACGATTCAGTCACGTTAGAGGTCATAACCGCGGCACGCTTGCGTTTTATGGTAGCTGCAAAAGGTTGTTTGAGAACCAATCTGAAACAAGGAGATGCAGACCATGAAACCCAAGTACTTTTCTCACTTCCTGTTGTTCACTTTCTTGACCGCATTGCTGATTCGTCCGCCCAATGTCCAGGCTGACGACCCGCCTATGACGCTGCAGTGGTTGGCGGAAGCCGTGTCCAATGGCACAGTTTGTAATGATGGCTCTGCCGCCGGTTACTACCTGCGCCCAGGTACCGGCGAGGGGGCCGGCCGCTGGGTTATCTACCTCCAGGGAGGAGGCTTCTGCATAGACGAGGCTTCGTGTGACGAGCGGGAAGCCACCACACCTGGACTGATGACTTCCACCATGTGGGAGGCTTCCAAGCCAGGCTATGGCATTCTCTCGCCCTCGATGACTAAGAACCCGGACTACTATAATGCCAACCACGTCTTTGTGCCTTTCTGTAGCTCTGATGGCTGGAGTGGCGACCGGCCTGCGTCGCTGGAGACGGATAATCGTCACTTCCGTGGTACGCGCATCTTCCAGGCCATTATTGCCGCTCTGCAAGACCCTGCCGTCACCCCCTCGCCTAACCTGGCTGAAGCTACAGACGTGCTGCTGACCGGCAGTTCCAGCGGGGGGAACGGCGTCATGGTTCATCTGGACTGGCTGGCGGCCGAGCTGCCCCAGGCTACGGTAAAGGGCATCAATGACGCTGGCTGGGCCATAGATGTGAAGCCCTACGACCCGTCGCTGCCGTTGTGGTCGTCCACATTCAAGACTGGCTACAATTACTGGTTTGGTGTGGTGGATGCTACCTGTGCCAGCGCCAACGCCATTCTCCCGAGCCAGTGTTATCTGGGGCCGGTCGCCTACCCGTATGTGACCACACCCCTGTTCATACAGGCCGCACAGCGGGACGCCTATGTTCTGGGTACGCTAGGCATCGTGCCGCCAATAGACCCCAGCGAACAGGTGTATGCACTGGACTATGCGCTCAGCGTCCGCCTTACTCTGGAATCAGTGACGGCCGGCTTTAGCCCAGCCGGCACCAACCACTCAATCCTGGCCTCGTCCAGTTTCTCTTCCTTGCTGGCCAACGGGTACAGACTCTGTGACGTTATTGGCAACTGGGCCTTTCAACGGCCTGGCCCAATTAAGGTGGTGGAGCAATGAGAAAGCGTTGGCCCTATCTATCCTCCGAGCAATGAGGACTGAGGACTGAGTAGCATCCCTAACCAGTCTTCAGTCCTCATTCTACCTCTCCCTTCCCTGCGGGGCCTGTCAACATAGTCTCGGAACGGCCGGCTGCTCAATACACAGTCGGTGGACGCTGTTGCTACGATTGAATCACGCTGGTTGCTACGGTAGCGGGACGAGCAACCTGTATCATCGGCCGCAAGAAGCGTGACAAAAGAGTTGTTGAGCGAGGTGTACCATGATACGGGAAATCCCCATTACGAATGCTGACGGTGCCATTATGACCCGCTACAAGCATCTACTCACCCGGTTGCACCGGGAAGCAAGCAAAGGGTTATTACATGTCATTTGCTATCGAGGGGTGGGGGTTTGTGGCTCAGAAGCCTTCTACACCCTGGGTGATGGCACTGTGCTGCACGAGGTTAATAGCCAGCGGAGTGACGGCACTAATCACCGCGCCTTTACGCTGGTCGTTAAACAGGATAACGGTGGGCTGCTCCAGCGATGCCTGTCAGCGCGCCGGCTTCCAATTGTGGCTGTTGGGAACTGAAACGTTCATTAAGGAGGGACTTATGGCGAGAAACTGGGCTCTGGTGTCGGTTGTTTACCCACGTGTTCACGGTTCGTGATACGGGTATTTGTTCTAACAGTTTGAGGAAGTGGAGGATCTCATGTCTACTTATGCTGTCTGGAGTATGGACTGGCGGAGGGCGCGGCTGCTGGGATTGGCGGCCGTCCTGATCGCTCTTACGTTGGCGTTGACCTCCTATAGCCGGGTGGCCCCGGCCGGCCTGGCCACCCTGCTTGAGTCTTATGGCCGTTTACCGCTGAGTTTCGAGGCCAACCAGGGCCAGACGGCCGCTGAGGTGCAATTCCTGGCCCGTGGCAGTGGCTACAGCCTGTTCTTGACCTCTACCGAGGCCGTCCTGGCCCTGGCCCAATCAGGCCAGGCGGCGGCCGTGCCAGGTGACCGGGCGGCTGTACCTTTTACCATTAACCAATCGGCCGTCTTGCGCCTGCAACTGGTAGGGGCTGACCCGCTGGCCCAGGTCAGAGGGGATGAGCCGTTACCTGGTGTGGTTCACTATCTGTTGGGTGACGGCCCGGCCGCCTGGCCAGGATCGGCGGCTACTTATGGCCGGGTTACTTACCGGGCTATCTACCCCGGTATTGACCTGGTCTATTACGGCCGCCAGGGGCAGTTGGAATATGATTTTGTCGTCGCGCCAGGCGCATCGGCCGAGCCGATCACCCTGGCCTTTGCCGGCGCGGATCGGGTCACGCTGGACACGCGGGGCGACCTGTTGCTGGATATTGCCGGTGAGCAGGTGCGACTGTCGCGGCCGGTCATGTACCAGGTGGTCAACGGTAGGCAGCGGCCGGTCTCTGGCGGCTACGCGAGGCGGGGTGAGGCGGCCGTTGGTTTCCAGGTAGAGTCTTACGATACAGGCCTGCCGCTAGTCATTGACCCCGTTCTGACCTACGCCACCTACCTGGGCGGCAGCGGCGACGATGGAGCGGCCAACGTGGCCGTCGCAGCCGATGGTAGCGCGTTCGTTGTGGGCTACACCTTCTCGGCCGACTTCCCCACAACCAGCGGCCCGGCCGCCGGCAGCGGCGGTTACGACGCCTTTGTAGCCAAACTGAACCCGGCCGGCGACGCCCTGGTTTATACCACATTTGTCGGCGGCAGCGCGGACGATGGCGCTCTGGATGTGGCCCTGGACGCGACCGGCAATGCCTATGTAGCCGGCATTACGCGGTCGAGCGACTTCCCAACCGTGAATCCTGTGCAGGCCAGCTTTGCCGATGGCTATTACGATGCTTTTCTGGCCAAGCTGAACACTGACGGTTCTGC
>JBFMFT010000111.1:0-12342 GCA_040751925.1 Chloroflexota bacterium | reverse complement strand
GGGACGCTGTATAGCGTTGGGTCAAGGCAAAGGTGTTGACCACTGGCGGCCGTTGGTGGAAGGTCAGCATGGCCAGGTCGGGTCTCTGCCGGGGCATGGGAGCGACCGACGGCTGTTGCCAGGCGGCCGTAATTACCCCTGGCGGCGGAGTGTAGGGCCGGGGTAGGGTGTGGCGGACAACGGCCGGTAGCTGGGGACGTGGCCGGAAAGCCAGCAAAGCCAGGTCAGGTGCCTGCCGGTGGAGAACCGCGCTGGCTGCCGGGATGGGCGCCGAACGCCAGCTATTGGCCTGGGGCCAAAGAGCCTGTACGGAATAGAAGGCTTGCGGCTGTTGGCGAAAAGCCAGCAAGGCTGGATCGGGGATTTGCCTGGGAATAGATAATCCGGCCGCCGATGGAGGATATAGCGAAGAGGGCCGACTGGTCCAGGCCCAGGGCGTCTGCGGCCGGCGGAAAGTCAGGACGGCCGGGTCGGGTAACTGCCGGTAGGGTGTAAGGTTTGTCACCCGGTATTCGAGCCCGGCGGCTGCGGCCGAAGCTGGGGCCATCAGCGTCAACAGAACGAGGGCTATAACCGCTATCACCACCAGGTAAGGCTTGGAGTCTCGCCACCACATGGCATTTTCCTCCCCTATGCGGCATTTCTCTTGCCAACATAGTCAAGACCACCGCTAGAATTGGAAGGCCCATTGGCCTAACCAGGTCTGCCAAACATAGCCTCTAATAAACAGAGTAATACAAATGTTCGGTTTTGTCAAGAGGGATTTTGTCGTATTGACGCTTATGGTTTATGGTCTTTCACTGTGACCGTTCAACCCGATCCGTATTCGCTCGCTCCTCCCGCTAGAAAAGGAGTATAATCTACCCATGAGAACAGCACCTTCCTCGCCTCCTCCAACCAACAAAGAACGGCCGGCTGCCCCTCCCCTTGACCTGGAGCATTGGTGGGAGACGGCCGGGCCCGGCCTCCGCAGCAGCGACTTCAACGCCGCCATGGTCCACTTCTACCGGGGCGAAGTCTCCCGCTCCAATAGCTGGCGCAGCCGCCTGGACGTAACCACCAATTGGGCCGTCGTCACGGCCGGGGCCGCCCTCAGCTTTGCCTTTAGCGATCCCAGCCGCTCGCCCACCGTCATTCTCATTAATACCTTCCTGCTGCTCCTATTCCTCTTCATCGAGGCCCGCCGCTACCGCTATTACGAACTGTGGACCTACCGCGTGCGCTTGTTAGAAACCAACTACTTTACCGGCTTACTCTCGCCGCCTTTTGTGCCGCATAGCGATTGGGCGCAGAAAATCAGCGATAGCCTGAAGCACCCCGCCTTTCCTATCTCATTGCTAGAAGCCTTCGGCCGCCGCTACCGCCGCAACTACGCCCCCATCTTCCTTATTCTGGCCTTCAGTTGGGTGGGTAAGGTCTTCCTGCACCCCTATCCGGCCACCAGTTTCAACCAATTCGTCAACCGCTCGGCCCTGGGGCCGATTTCTGGCCCGACGATGCTGACAATTGGCCTGATTTTTAATGCGGCCCTGATTGCCGTTGGCATATTGACCATCAATCTGCGGCGGTCTACCGGTGAGGTCTTCGACGAACAGACGCAAGGCTGGGTTAGGCGTTTCTGGCAGAGACTTCGTCATGGTGTTTGGGAAGCCTTCGAGGTCGAGCTACACGTGCCGCACCTGCCCCGGCTGGACACCCGCAAGCAACTAGCCTACATCATCTCCGACGCGGTGGAGCAGATCGGCCGGGTCATCCTGAAAGACCTGGATCGGGGGGTGACGATGCTCAAGGGCGTGGGAATGTACACCGGCCGCGAACACGGTATCCTCCTCTGCGCGGTGCAGGCCAACCAAATCAGCCTGCTCAAACGGCTTGTCTACGGCATAGACGCCCGCGCCTTTGTCATCATTACGCCGGTTAGTGAGATAAGGGGCGAGGGATTCCGGCCGTTGGAGGCGTGAAGATGAAACGTGAACTCTCGTCACGTTTCACGTTACACGCCTCACGGCACACTATAGCCATCAAACACCACCGTATCCCCCGTCGAAGCGGGATTGTGCGTGCCAGTGACGCGGAGTATGACCGTATGGCTGCCTTCGCCCAAGTCTTCCAAACGCACCTCATATTGCCATTCCAGGGTAGCATTGTACAGGTCAACGGTGGTCACTAACACACCATCCACCAACACCTCGGCGATGCCCATGTCGGGGCCGCGCGCAGTAGCCAGGGCGACGGCCGGCCCCTCGAAAGTAAAGGAGACGGTGCTGCTCATCGTCTCTGAGGCGTGTATGCTACCGCCCAGGGCTTCCTCCACCAGCTTACCCTGCCAGGCCCCGTAGGTCAGGTCAACCACGTTGTCCTCAATCGTCAGCCCATTCACGACAAAGGCGTCCAGCCTGATTTCTGTGCCGGTCGAGTTCGGGTTACTCAATCCCAGGGGTTCTACGGTGAAGGTGTGCAACCCGACGGGCAGGCCCGTGTGGATCTCGCTGAACTGATAAATGGAGACCGGCGCGTAGAGGTCCAGATTGGTCTCCGTCCTGTCGTCAATGAGCAGACGAGCAACCCCCTGGTCTGGCCCCTGGTAGGTCAACACTGTCACCGTGGTGGTAAAAGGCAGCCCGGCCGCCGATCCATGATACACCGTCACCTGCCCCTGCCCGGCCACTTCGTTCTTGTAGCTGAAAGCCCCGATAATCACATCGCCAAAGCCATCATGGTTCACGTCGCCGGCCGCATTGGATAGCACCCCCAGGCCAGCGTGGGCCTGGTTGCTCTCTGTATACCAGTCGGCTTCCGTACTCAAGCCCTCGGCCGAGCCATAGTAGACGAAGGCCCGCCCCTCATCTTCCTCCCCATTGTCGTAGTAATAAGCCCCCACGATCACGTCGTCGTAGCCATCGCCATTCACGTCACCGGCCGTATCCACCGAAACCCCCAAATTGGCATCCAGTTGGTTGCTTTCAACCGTCCAGTCAGGCGTGGCGCTCAAACCCGTCGCCGAGCCGTAATAGACAAAAGCCGCCCCTTCCTTCTCCTCGCCATTGCTATACCATTCCGCGCCGGTGATCACGTCGGCGTAGCCGTCGCCGTTCACGTCGCCGGCCGGGGCCACCAGGCCGCCTAATCTGGCTTCTACGACGTTCGACTCCACCACCCAGTTGGCGGTCAGGCTGGGGCCATCGGCCGAGCCATAATAAGCGTAGACCTGCCCTTCGTCGGTTTCGCCATTGTCATAGAGGAGAGCGCCCACCACAATATCGTCGTAACCGTCACCGTTCACGTCGCCTACGCCAACGGCCGAATGAGCGAAGTAAGCTCCCTCCTGCTCACCTTCAGCCGTCCAGGCTGGTCTTGGCCGTAGACCAGCCGGTGAGCCATAGTAGAGATAGGCAAACCCTTCGTCCACCTGGCCGTGATTAAAGCGAAACGCGCCAATGATCACGTCGTCGTAGCCGTCGCCATTCACGTCGCCGGCCGTCGCCACTGAGTGGCCCAGGTTGGCCCCATCCTGGTTGCCATAGACCGTCCAATCGGCCGCGCTGTCGCCCAGACCGGCCGCCGAGCCATAGTAGACGTAGGCCACTCCCTCGTTGACTTCCTCGTAATCATAGCGGTCGGCCCCTACGACGAAATCATCGTAGCCATCGCCATTCACGTCGCCGGCTGAACCAGCAAAGTTGCCCATGAAGGCCCCGGCCTGGTCGGCTTCCAGCATCCAGGGGTCGCCAGCCAGACCTTCGGCCGAGCCATAATAGACCCACACCTTGCCTTCGTCCCGTTCACCCCCGTCGTGTAAATAGTCGCCAATTACCACCTCATCGTAACCGTCGCCGTTCAGGTCGCCGGCCGAGTTAGTAAGAAAGCCAAAGCGGGACTTCTGCAAGAGGCTGTTGGCTGTCCAATTGGGAGTCTGGACGCCGGCCACCTCACCCTCGAAGGTGATGCGTTGGTCGGCCTGGCTGGCCGCCCGGTAGCCGCCGCCCGAAGCCTGCTCATCGGCCACCCCGGCCCAGCCGTCGTAGGTGATACCATAAGCCGTATCGTCCACAGTCGTCGCCCGGCCGTGCGTCAACCCACGCGCCGCGCTGCTTATCAAAGCAACCAGGACGAGTAGAAGTGCTTCCCAAACTTTCGCAGACATACAATCCTCCATACCAGCCTATCAACACTCCCCTCCCCCATTTTAAGTCTAACGTATTGCATTGCCAATTACGTGAACTACCCTGTGTACGGCCGCATAGGGTATAATAGAGCTTGTAGCGGCGCGCTATTTTGCGCGGTCACAGGAGCAATTGATGACGATTCAAGTTACCCTTTTCCGGTGCAGATGCTACATGGACTGGCGAATATGACGGAAATCGCCGCCTGAAACCCATGACCGATTTACCCAAGACGGCCGAGATTGTGATCATCGGTGGGGGGGTGATGGGGGCCAGCGTGGCCTACCACCTGGCGGCGCGCGGCTGCCGGGATGTACTCCTGCTAGAGCGCGAATCCTTCTTTGGACTGGGGGCGACCGGCCGCTGCGCCGGCGGCATCCGCTACCAGTTTAGCACCGAGATCAATATCCGCCTCTCCCAACTCAGCCTGCCCATGCTCGCCCGCTTCGAGGCCGAAATCGGCCAGGCCATTGACATTCGTCCATGTGGCTACTTGTTCTTGCTGACCAACGAACAGGACGTGCAAGCCTTTCAACGCCACGTGGCCTTACAGCGTCGCCTGGGCGTGCAAACGCAATGGTTGAGTGGGGACGAAGTGCGCCGATGGCTGCCCCAACTGGCGGCCGACGACGTATTGGCCGCCACTTTTCACGGGCTGGATGGCTTGTGTGACCCGAATGGGGTGGTGGCCGGTTACATCGCCGCCGCCCGGAGGCTAGGCGGGCAAGCCCTCACCGATGTGACGGTGACGGGCCTCGAAACAACAGGCGGCCGGGTGAAGGCGGTGCATACGTCGGGCGGCCGTATTGCCTGCGATGTGGTGGTAAACGCCGCCGGCCCCTGGTCGGCCGTCGTCAGCGACCTGGCCGGCGTCCCCTTACCCGTTACCCCCATCCGCCGCCAGATGTTGACCACCACTCCCCTACCCACGATCCCGGCTGGTTTTCCTTTCGTCATTGACTTTGCCCAAAGCCTCTATTTTCACCGCGAGGGCGAAGGGTTGCTCACCGGCCAATCCAATCCCCACCAGACCCCCGGCTTTGACCAGAGCATAGACGAAGAATGGGAGTGGCAGCATTTGGAAAGGGCCATTGCCCGCCTGCCGCTATTGGCGGCGGCCGGCCGCGCTGCCCACTGGGCTGGTCTGTACGAGGTTACACCCGACGCCCACCCCATCCTGGGGGCAGTGCCGCAGTTAGCCGGCTACTACGTGATTACCGGCTTCTCCGGGCATGGCTTCATGCACGGGCCAGCCTGCGGGCTACTGTTGGCTGAAATCATCCTGGACGGCCGGGCGCACAGTCTGGACGTGAGTATGTTGGATTACGGCCGCTTCGCCGAGGGGCGGCTGATTCGGGAGTATAACGTGGTGTAAGAAAAAGGCAGAGGAGTCGCGGAAGTAGGTTTGGGTCACGCTAAGACGCAAAGGCGCAAAGGATTTTTCTCTTGGCGTCTTAGCGCCTTTGCGTGAGGTTTCTTGTGGCTGAAATCAACCTCTTAAGACTAGCAGCCCCAAAGCCATTGTAATCGCGTAGCTGATTGCCCCCACCCGGCCGTCCCCCAACGCCTCCCGCAATTCCGACAAAGAGACCCAACGGGTCTGAAAGGCTTCCAGGTCGTCGTAGTTGGGCGCGGCCACCAGACGCACCCGGCCGGTCAGGAAGAAATGGCCCACACCGGCCCGGCGATTGGCGTCCACTACGAAGCTGCCCAAAGGCTGCCAGTCGTCGCTGGCGTAGCCCGTTTCCTCCAGCAGTTCTCGTTGGGCGGCCGCCAACGGCTCTTCACCCACTTCCAGGTAGCCACCCACCACCTGCCAGCTAGAACGGCCGAGACCATGCTTATACCCTTCCAGAATAAGAGCCTGATTATCCTCGTTGACGGTCAGCACGTTGACGTAATCGCGGGTGTGGATGATAGGCCAGTCGGGGATCACCCGGCCGTCCGGCAGATGCACCTCTTGTAACTCCACCGTCACGTAGGGGTGCTGGAAGGCGATTTCGCTGTGGGTAACGGACCACTGTTCGTCAGACATAGTGCCTATTGCGTGTTGCGTAATGCGTAACGAAATACGCACTACGAAATACACACTTAAACCGAGAAACCGACAAGCCACAACAAGAAGGTAAGAAGACCTTGCAGGATGACTGGCTGGGTCACCGTGAGCCAGGTTAGGCCCGCGCCGGCCAGGGTTATGGCCAGGGGGCCGGCCGCCCGGACAAGCTGCCACCAACGGCCGCCTGGCTGGACAGACCAGCCGGCCGCTGACGCCACTAACAGACCCAGGCCAAAAGCCAGGAGCAACAATGGCCCTACTGCCACTTGTCCCAGGGCGACCGTGCCGAGCAGAACAAGCCAGGCGGCCGATTTGTGGCGCAATCCAGCGGATTGCGCTACTTCGGGCAATCCAGCGGATTGCGCTACTCTTCTCTTTCGCAGCCCGGCGATACCGATAACCAGCACAGTGAGTCCGGCCGCCAAGCGTAACCAGGGTTGCCAGCCATTGGGCAGGACGAATTGCCAGAGCAGGGCTAACACGCTGCTCAATAGGAAGGTCACGCGCAGATGGGCAGCGGCCGTTTTCAAGCCTTGCCCAATCGCCAGGCGGCCGGGCGGCGACCCCAGTCCGGCCGGAGCAGAGTGGACAAAGCCCCAAGCCACAGTTAGGAGAGCGAGCAGGATGATCACACCCACTCCCCAGGCGGCCGGTGGCCTATAGGCAGCAATTCCGGCCGGGTCGCCCTCTGCGTCCAACGAAGCTCCCGCCGGGGTCACTGGCGTAGCGGCCATCCCTGACGGCTCACCTGACCCGGCTGCCCGGAAGTGAAAGCTCGCGTCGTCCACGAACGTTACCAGGTCTTGGGGAAAATTGCTCAGTTCGTCGCTGACATCCACCATCGGCGCGGTGGACTCCAGCAAGACGACCCCCTCTTGGGGTTCCGTCACCACCTCCCACCAGCCTAGTTGGTCGCTGTAATTGTCATCGCTGTACTCGGCTATCCAGTCGGCCGCCGGTGGTAGGGCGGCCGTCAATTCCAGGCGCACAAAGAGCGTTTCCAGGCCTCCCTGGCCCGGCCGGAACTCCATGAACTGGTTTTGGAGAGCCAAGTCCAACCGTTGGCTATTTATTTCCAGACGGAGATGGTCGCTCAGGGCGCGGGCTTGCTGGTCGAGGTAGGTCTGGCTTTCGGCCGGGCTCACCGCGCCGTCGTCGTCCGCGTCCATACGCTTCTTTTCCTGAAAGGTCGGCAACTCGGCCATGTCTAACAAATAGACGACCGTTATCTGGTCGGCCGCCAGTTCCAGCCGCGTATAACGGTTGATACTATAATTACCCATCGGATGGGCGGCGGCCGGGCTGACCCAGGCCAGGGCCAGAGCTATTAAGAGTAAGTAACTACCTACCGCAGAGGCGCGGGGAACGCAGAGTCTCCACCTGAATTTTCTCTGCGGCCTCCGCGCCTCATCGGTGAAGCGGAGTAGGTACAAGAATAAAATGAAGAGGCCGCGTCGCGCCCTACTCCGTCGCCAGGCGGCCGGGATTTTGTAGTCATTCATCAGCCCTATTTTGTCCTAATCTCCCCTTTCTGGCTAGAATAGACGTGATCAACCATACTCCTTTGTTGTGCAAAGGCGCAAAGCATTTCCTCTTGGCGTTTTTGCGGGAGACTTCTAAACATGATGACACACCAACGAGAAATGCGTGTATGGGTCTATCTATTCTTGCTGTTGTTGGTGGCCGGCGCGTTGGCCTACGTCAGCCTGGCCGCGCCCAATACGGGCGATCCGGCCGCCCCCGGCCGCACCCCTTTCAGCGAAGCTGCCCTGAGCTTCGTTCAGAACAACTTGCGCGCCCCCAGCCGGCCGCCATTCTTTGCGCCATTCGCTCTGGTCGCCAGCGTCTTGCTCGGCAGTCTGCACGCCCTGGCCCCCGGCCACAATAAGCTGCTCATCATGGCCTATCTGGTGGCCTTGGGCGGCCGCCTGCGCCACGCCGTCTGGATTGGTTTGACGACGGCCATCGCCCACGCCATCAGCGCGGCTGTCTTGGGGCTATTGGCTGAATCAGCCACCCGGCAAGCCACCTCTGTCCAATTCTTGCGTTGGGTGGGCCTTCCTTCAGGTTTGCTAACGATTGCCCTGGGCTTCTGGCTGCTGCGCCGGCCCGGCCGGCCAGACCGGGTTGGCTTGGGTGGGGTCATCTTGTTGGGCCTGGTGACCGGATTGGTGCCTACTTTTGACGCCATCGCCATCATGGTCGTTGCCCTTAGCGTCCAGCAAGCTGGTTTGGGGGTGGGGTTAATGGTTGGCTATAGTTTGGGCATTGCCGCCACAGTGGTTGCGGTGGGTGCCCTATCTACCGGAGGGCGGGACTGGCTGCCAGCGAACAGCCGTGTTTATAAAGTGGTGATAAGGGTAGCGGCCGTCCTGGTTCTCCTGCTCGGCTTACAACTCACCGGCCGCACGCTCTTAGCCATCATGGGCTAGAGCAGACATCGGATGCCTCAACGACATCCGATGTCTAATCCAACCACACTCCAACAACGTTGGTCACGTTTCCAACTTGACCTTCTCTGGTCAAGTTATAAGCGTGACCTACGAGGGTCAAGCTACAAGCGTGACCTACGCTATTAAGCTGCGCTGGCCGCCGCGCTGGGTTTCCAGTAGCGCATCAAAACCAGGCCCGTGAAAGCCCCCGACAGACCACCAGCCAGCACCGTACCATACAGGAGGCTTAGGGTTTCCGACACGTCTTCCAGGGGGAAACCAATCGCCAGTCCGATGGCCAGACCAACGATGCCCGATATAGTCCACACGGCCGCCGGCGTCATCTCCATGTGTAGCATCCGCGCCTCGGCCAGACCCACCATGAGACCTGTCACCACTGCGACTTCCACTCCATCCTGCCAGGTCAAGGTGTTGTGCGGTACAAACCCACCCACGAAGTAGAGGAAAGCGATCACGGGAATCCAGACGTACCAACGCACCCAGGGAGCCAGTTGGCGAACGACCAGCCAGGCCACCGAGCTAACGAAAAAGCCCACGCCCAGGTGACGGAGGGGGTGATTCACAATGGACAGTGGCCCACCTGGGTCAACCTTGATAGCCCCGGCCACGGCGTGCGAGCCAGGCAAACCTACCACCTTGGCAACGAGGGTGGCGAGGAACTGGGGGAAGACCTGGCCCAGGCTCATGCCGATAATAGCGGCCGCTACCCACAAAATCACAAAATTCCAAGTTACAGCGCTGTTTTTGCTCGTCATAGTCTCCTATCTCCTATTTATGCAATGGGATAAACGTACCCTGAGATTTTAGTCCAGTTACCTGGGATTGGAAAGCACTCAAGTGCAAAGCAAGCGTCCTCAAGTGCAATTCTTTCACGTTTCACGTTTCGTGCTTTCCTGTTACACTACGTCCTGTGCGTAGTCAGAAATCCCCTCCCCTGATTCTCCAACTCCTCGTCCTGACCCTGGGCCGCCTCTGCTTGAACAGCGGCCTGCGAATGGTCTACCCCTTCCTGCCCGAACTGGCGCGGGGATTGGCTGTCCCCCTGACGGCCGCCACCCGCCTGGTCTCCCTTCGCAACTTTGCCGGCTTCGTCAGCCCCCTCTTGAGTCCTCTATCGGAGCGCTTCGGCCGGCGGCCGATTTTAGCCGGGGCGCTGGTTCTGTTTGGCCTGGGCTGCTTCGTAGTCGCTCTCTGGCCGGCCTACTGGCCGCTGGGTTTCACCCTGATCCTGGTCGCCCTCGCCAAAGTGACCTACGACCCGGCCATGCAAGCCTACCTGGGCGACCATGTGCCTTACCACCAGCGCGGCCGGGCTATCGCCGTTACCGAACTCTCGTGGGCTGGCGCGTTACTGGTGGGCGCGCCAGTCATGGGTTTTATCATCCAACGCCAGGGTTGGTCTGCTCCCTTTCTCTGGTTAGGCTTGGCTGGCTTGGCGGTGGCCCTTTGGCTGTGGCGGGTCATTCCCGCCCAAACTGGCCAGCGACGGCACGGGAACGGCCTGCGGGCCACCCTACAAGTCTTGGCCCATCACCCGGTCATCTGGGCGGCCGTCCTCTACACCCTGCTGACCATGATCGCCAACGAAATGTTGTTCATCGTCTACGGCGATTGGATGGAAACCACCTTCCAATTAAGCCTGACCAGTCTGGGGCTGGCCTCCGGCGTGATTGGCGGGGCGGAGATTTTAGGCGAAATCACCGCCGGCTGGTCGGTGGATCGTTTTGGCAAACGGCCGGTCATCGTCGTTACCGGCCTGCTCAACGCCCTCATGTACCTGCTCATTCCCCACACTGAGGCCAGCCTGGGTGGCGCGCTGGCGGCTCTATTCGCCTTATTTCTGCTGTTCGAGATCGCCGTCGTCGGCAGCGTACCCTTGCTGACGGAGTTGGTGCCTGGCGCGCGCAGTGTGGTAATGTCCATGAACATCGCCGCCGCCGGCCTGGGGCGGGCGGCCGGCTCCTGGTTAGGGCCGGAACTCTGGCTGCGCTACGGCTTCCCCACACTGGGCTTGGCCTCGGCCGCCGTCATGGCTGTCGCCATCCTCATCCTGGCCCGTTGGGTGCGGGAGGGCGGAGAGGGCAGGGATTGGGAGTTGTGAACAACGGATTGGCAGGATTTACGGATTCTGATTCGCCAATCCCGCGCATCCGTGTCAAAGGGAGAACATGGAACACGTAGACCTTCTCTTACACTCGGCCGGACAACTTTGCGTCGTACCCGGTGACGGTGGGCCGCAGCGAGGACGTGGTCTCGGCCGCCTGGGAATTATTGCCGATGGGGCGGTGGCCGCGCAGGACGGCCGCATCGTGGCTGTCGGCCCCACAGCCGACCTACGCGCCCGCTACACTGCCGCTCTGGAACTAGACGCCGGCGGCCGATGCGTCACGCCTGGCTTCGTAGACCCCCACACCCACCTGCCCTGGTACGGCGACCGGGCCAACGAGTTCGAGCAACGGCTGGCCGGGGCCAGTTACATGACGATCATGGCCGCCGGCGGCGGCATTATGTCCACCGTCCGCCAAACCAGGCAGGCCAGCCTGGACGAGTTGGTGGCCGACAACCTGCCCCGCCTGCGACGGATGTTGCAGCACGGCACGACCAGCGCGGAGGCCAAGACCGGCTATGGTCTGGAAACGGCGGCCGAACTCAAGCAACTAGAGGCCATCCTGGCCCTCAACCAAAAGCAGCCGGTGGAATTGACCCCCACCTTCCTACCCGCCCACGCCGTGCCGGCCGAGTTTAGCGGCCGCACCGATGACTACGTGGCCCTGGTCATTGACGAAATGCTGCCGGCGGCGGCCGCCTGGATGGGCCAGCATGGCTTCACCCTCTTTTGCGACGTTTTCTGCGAAGAAGGCGCCTTCGACTTGGCCCAGAGCCGTCGTGTTTTGCAGGCGGCGGCCGGGCTGGGCTTCCGCCTCAAAATCCACGCCGACGAGTTCGTAGGACTGGGTGGCACGGCCCTGGCGGTGGAATTGGGAGCCGTCTCGGCCGACCACCTGGTGCAGACGCCGCCGGCCGACATCCACGCCCTGGGGCAGGGCCAGACTATCGCCATCGCCCTGCCTGGCACACCCTTTGGCCTGACCCGGTGGGACGCGCCCCAGGCTTACACCCCGGCCCGGCAGATATTAGCAGCCGGCGGCGCGTTGGCCCTGGCTACCGACTGCAACCCCGGCACCTGCTGGTGCGAATCTATGCAGATGGTCATGGCCCTGGCCGGCCGCTACCTGGGCTTAACCCAGGCCCAGGCTTTAGTCGCCGCTACCCTCAACGCCGCCTACGCCATCGGCCGCGGCCACGAAATCGGCAGCCTGGAAGTGGGCAAGCAGGCGGATATGGTGGTGTTGGAGGCGGCCGATTACCGTCAGTTAGGCTACCGCTTCGGCACGAATTTGGTTAGGGTGGTGGTTAAGCGCGGGGCCATCGTGAGCTACCCAACCTGACAGATTTCCGAAAACCGGTCAGGTTTGTGGGAAAGGTGGCCCATTTTGCGCCCCCTATTGGCCCGTGTATAATGGCCGTACATCCCAATACGGTTGCCCATGCGTCTACGCGCTCTTATCCTTTGCTGTTTCCTATACCTCTCCCTTTCACTGACCGGCTGCCAGGATGCGCCGCCATCCACCCCGGCCGCCACCATCCCTTCTTCCCCTAACCCAGAGAC